>JAHZKD010000126.1 GCA_022600605.1 Actinomycetes bacterium | reverse complement strand
TATGGCGGTCGAAGCGGGTATCTATTGCCGAATATCCAGCGACAAGAAGCGTGACAAGCCCGACGCCGGGTTGGGTGTCGACCGCCAGGAGAAGGACTGCCGCAAGCTAGCCAAACAGTTGGGCTGGAACGTGCGAAAAGTGTACGTAGACAACGATCTCAGCGCGTACTCAGGGAAAAAGCGGCCGGGCTACGAGGCGCTCCTGACCGACCTGACAGCCGGTGTCGTGGCCGGAGTTATCGCCTGGCACCCGGACAGGCTGCACCGCTCACCGACCGAGTTGGAGTCCTACATCGACCTCGCGGATAAGCGGGGAATCGAGACGCACACCGTGCAAGCGGGCCGCTGGGATTTGTCGACACCCGCGGGACGGTTGAACGCCCGCGTAGTCGGCGGGTTCGCCCGCTACGAATCCGAACACCGCTCGGCCAGGGTTACCGCAGCCGCAGCGCAACGCGCCGCTCGGGGCGGCTGGTCCGGTGGCCGCCGAGCCTACGGCTGGGAACCTGACGGCATGACACCCCGCGAGGCCGAGGCCGCCGAGCTGGTGAAGGCCGCCGCGCAGATCGCCCAAGGCGTCTCGTTGCGGTCGGTGGTGGCCGACCTGAACGCCCGCAAGATACCCACCACCAACGGGAATCGGCCGTGGGACTCCACAACGTTGCGGGAGACGCTGCTGAGTCCGCGCCACGCCGGTCTGGCCGCCTACAAGGGCGAGGTCGTCGGTCCCGCGGCGTGGCCCGCGATCATTCCGATGGAGTTGTGGCAGAACGTCCAGCACGCCCTGACCGATCCCGACCGACGCACCAACGGCGGTGCCAGTGGGACGGTGAAGTGGCTCGGCTCTGGTATCTACCGCTGCGGTGTGTGCGGATCGGCTGAGCACATGCGGGCCCGCGTCACTACTGACGGTCGGAAACGCTATCGCTGCGGCAACCGCGTCAAAGGTGAAGCACGTCAACATGTTGGCCGGGACGCTGTGCTGCTCGATCTGATGGTCGAGGCCGCCCTCGTCGAGTACCTGTCGAACCCGAAGATCATGGCCGCACTGACCGCACCCCCGGCCGAGGTGGATGTCGAGGCGGTCAGCGAGGACATCAAAGAATGCAGGCGCAGGGAAGCCGCAGCGGCGAAAATGTTCGGGACCGGCCAGATCACCAGCGCGCAACTGACCGAGATCACAGCGACCTCGATGGCGCGACGCGAGACGCTCACCAATCAACTGGCCTCCGGCGTGGCCACATCGCCGCTGGCCGTGTTCAAGCCTGGCGAAGATCCCGCCGAAACATGGTTCGGCCCTAGCGGTATCCATGGAAACCGGGACGGCGGTCTGCCGCTGGGTGTACGGCGGGAGTTGTTGCGGCTGATTGCCACCGTGACGATCCTGCCCGCGAAGCCGGGGCCGTTCCGGCCCGAGTTCGTCGACATACAACCGAAGATAGGACCGAGTAAATGAGCATCCCCCCGGGATACGAGTATGTGCTGTCTTTGGATATCCCGGTGATCTCGTTGTGTTGCAGGGATTCATCTCATCCACCGGCGCACGCCGCGATTTTCGGCAAGCAGAAGACGCGCAATGCTGCCGTGTGGGCGCCTCTGGCGCCTCTGCGGCTCCAGGAGTCGTCTCTCTACTCACCGGAACTGGTATCGGCTATTGATACGGAGACGAATCAGCCCACCTCGGGATCGAACTCTGTTGACCGGTACAACATTAAGTGCCCATGGTGTCCGGTCACCGTTCCGGTAAGGCAAGTCAGTCGGCTTCGTGAGGTACTCGACCAACTAATCGCCGTCGACCACCCCGATCTGTACGTGGACGGCGTGTTGTCTATCCCGCTTGCGTCCCTTGCTGCTAGGTTGAGAGGCAGTGGCAAGCGGTAGCCCAGATACTCGCCAGATTTTTTCTTAAGCCTCCCAGCGGAGGGCCAATGAGCCCTTTCTTCTGGGAGGTTTGCCATGGCCGCACCATCGGCCGAAGTTGCCCGCCTACGCGCCAGTCTGGCGCGTCGAACGCAGTCGTACCCGCCCGGCCATCCGAAGGTCATCGAGGCTAAGCAGCAGCTTGTCGTCGCTGGACTCGTCGAGCATGTGAAGCGAGTCGTTTCCGACTGGCCCACACCGACTCCTGAACAGTTGGAGCCCATCGCAGCGCTGCTGAAGTCAGGCGGTGCGGCCTGATGAACTCAAAAGAAAACCGGCCCGCGGGCAACAGGCCGGTCTCCGCCGAACACCACCATCAACAGTTTAACGCTTGCAGCGCAAAGGGTTGCGTCTGGCGCGGAACATGCCCGGTTCACGGCGCACGCCGCCACCCACGCGGATTCAGCGCAACACAAGCGTTAATGGCCGGTCCCTCCACCGGGCGGCGTGCGGTTCGGGTGGTGAAGTGATGAGGCACCCCGACAAGAAGGAGTTCGACTTCGACCGCCAGGTGGTGGCCCGGGTCGACGAGAGCATCTGGGCAGCGATCTACGCCGGCGAGTTCCGGCTCGGCGTGAAGTGCGAACGCTGCGGGCGTTGGCTCTATCAGGGCCGCAGCAAGAAGCGCGGCATGGGTGAGCATTGCGCCGTCAAGGCAGCCGCCGAGGCGGTGACCGATGCCTGACTCCAGACCTGTGCAACTGGAAATGAGCTTTCCCGAAGTGGTGAAAGCCAACCGAACGCATCAACCCGCCGCTGATGTGAAACGCGGTCGGCGTGAATTACGGCGACTACGAGCGGATTGGCGCAGCCTCACACCCGGCGGCAACGTGCGCGCACTGAGGTCGCTGCCTACCGCGCATCCGGCGTTCTTTGACTCGGAAGCGCGGGCGATGCAGCGAGACAAACTCGCGGAGCGCATCCAGTTGCTGTCCAACGAACTCGGTGAGGCGGTGACCGAGTGACCGCCGACCTCGACTACGAGCAGTTCATCGAGAACGGTCGGCGGTGGCGTGAACTGCTTCCCAAGGGGCGCTACGCCTGGCCGCTGTATGACTGGAACATCGACTACAACGTCGACCACGACGACGGCCCGCCGTTGATCGGGTACGCCGTGCACTGGAGGCGCCGCAACGGATCGTTATCGACGTTCATCACCGCAGCCGACAAGGCGTGTGACATCCGCGAGATCGCATCGGCACTCCAAGAAGCCGCCGCGACCGACGAAAACATGGACCGTGAGTTCCAGATGGCGGCCATCGTGGAGAACCCCGGGAAGTACGCGGGCCGGTACGGAATGCATTCCGGTAACTGCGGATTCTGTGGACGCAAGCTCACAGACCCGGCATCGGTGGAGCGCGGGATCGGTCCTGAGTGCCTGAAGAAGCTGGCGGTGACCGAATGACCTACGCACTTTCAAGCCAGCAAGTTTCGTGGAGTGATGTCCACCAGTTCGTTCTGCCGAAGTTGGTCAAGGTTGGTGACTGGCCGATGATCGGCAGCCCGGTTTGGTGTGACCTCGACGACCGTGACCCGATCAAATGGGCCGCCGTGTTGGACGGCGGACAGCATTGGGCGCTTCGAGTCGAGTATTTGCAGCAGGTCGAAGCTGATGCCAGCAGTGAGATTTCAGCCGCCGAGAACTGGTCGGCTATCGCCAACGCAATCAAGGGCCGCAATGAGTATTTCGCTGCTCGGCCGTGGCTGAACCGGAGGGCGGTCTGATGACTGAGGTTGACCGTTCCGACGAACTCCGCGAATGGCATGCCGAGGACAATCCCGATGGCGCGGAGTTGATGTCCGCGCTGACCGACTTCCTTGGCCGCTTTGTGTCCTACCCCAACCGGCACGCTCATATCGCGCATGCGTTGTGGATTCTGCACAGCTGGTTCATGCAGGCCTGGGAATCCACGCCCCGCATCGCGTTCCTCAGCCCCGAGCCCGGCAGCGGGAAATCTCGTGCCCTGGAGGTCACCGAGCCGTTGGTGCCGCGCCCGGTGCACGCGGTGAACACCACGCCCGCCTATCTGTTTCGCAAGGTGGCCGACGAGGCCGGGGCCCCGACCATTCTGTACGACGAGATCGACACGGTGTTCGGGCCGAAAGCGAAGGACAACGAAGAGGTCCGCGGGATGCTCAACGCTGGTCACCGCAAAGGCGCGATGGCCGGCCGCTGTGTGATGCGCGGCAAGATCGTCGAAACCGAAGAGCTACCCGCCTATTGCGCGGTGGCCCTTGCCGGTTTGGATGATTTACCCGACACGATCATGACCCGCTCGGTGGTTGTCAGAATGCGGCGGCGGGCACCCAACGAACACGTCGAGCCCTGGCGCGCCCGCGTCAACGGCCCAGAAGCCGACAGGCTGCGAACCCGCATATCGAACTGGGCAGCAGCCAACGCCGAGAAGCTGACCGGTGACTTCTGGCCTGACATGCCCGCCGAGATCGTCGACCGGGACGCCGATGTGTGGGAGGCGCTGCTGGCGGTCGCCGACCTGGCTGGCGGTGACTGGCCCCAGCTGGCACGTGTAGCGGCTGTAACCCTTGTAACCGCTTCTCGGCAGCGGACCCCCAGTATCGGTGTTCTGCTGTTGCGCGACATCCGGGCTGCGTTCGACACCATCGGTGGAAGCGTCGTACGCACCGAGCAGCTTCTCGGTGTGCTCAACGGAATGGATGAAGCCCCTTGGGGGTCAATCCGGCGAGGTGAGCCGCTCGACGCGCGTGGCATCTCGACACGGCTGAGCAAGTACAGCATCGGGTCCAAACCCCATCGAACGGGCACTGGCGTGGTCAAGGGGTACGCCCGAACCCAGTTTGAGGATGCGTGGGCTCGGTATCTGCCGGATCCATCGCCCAGGGCAGCTTCTGAATCGGTTACATCGGTTACAGACAGCGCACCTGATGCCGTTGTAACCGATGTAACCGATAAATCCGGTCCTGCCCCCGACGACTTGTTCACCCGCCTGGAGCAATCCGACCTCGCCGAGGCGCCGCGAGATCGCCCGCTGGTCACCGGCCCCGGCCGCTGCACCGAATGCAGCTTCCACATCCCAACCCAAGGGCACAGAGATGGCTGCCCACACACCGAGAGGACATCAGAATGACCACCACCCCGAATGCAGCCGACTATCTGAAGTACGCGGCCGCGATCCTGCGCCAGCGCATCGACTGGACCACCGACGCCATCGGCGGTAGCGACTGCACCATCGACCACGTACGCGAACTCGACGCCATCGACGACACCCTCATCGAGATCACCTACCTGGCCGCTCAGTTCGGCGACCCGCACCACTACGCCGACGGCCGCCGCGTCAAGACGGCTACCGAGATCGAGCACGGCGTCGTCACCGAACATGTGTGGCATCCCGACATCACTGCCGAGGAACCTCGGTCCTGGCGCGGCACCCTGCGCCACGACCCCGATCAACCATGCCCGGGCTTGTACGAGGTGTCGACCACTCCGGCGACGCAGGAGCTGCATGTGCGGGTGGTGCGCACCGCATGACCGCCACATACACGATTCATCTCACCGAGGTCGACGGCGAACCGATGCTCGACAGCGCGGGTATGGCGCTCATGTTCGGCGTCGCGATCGAGGACGTCAATCATCTGCCGCTCAAGGGCGGTGCGTCACCGATCCCGCGGGAGTGGCTTCAGCGCGGCCGCCGCCGAACCCGTGAGGCCGCTGCACATATCGGCAGCGTCGAGTTCCACGATGTGCTCGCGTACTGGGCGCGCAGGGATCACGGCGCTGAACTTGAGGTGATCTACCAGTGACCGCCACCGGGCTGGACTTCACCACCGACGCCGCGGTCGGTGTGGCCCCGGCACCAACAGCTATCGCGCTGACAGAAGACCAAGTCGAAGCCGCCCTGTACGCAATATCGGGTTTTGTGGACCGCCGCAGGCTTGAAAACCGGCCCGTTCCTCGCGAAGTGTCAGCACTACACCAACGCCTCGCCATCGCTTCCGAATGCGGAAGTGAAAGCCCGAGTGACAGTGGACAATTAGATGATAATGACTTCATCGGCACCAGCGAAGCAGCCACCATCCTGGCCTGTAGCACCCGATGGGTCACAACCATCCACACCGATCTCGGCGGCGAACTGGTCGGCGGACGCTATCTATACCGCCGGCAGACCGTCACCGAGTATGCAGCAGCCAAACACCAACCCATAGAAGGGCAGAAGCTACATGACGATGTCTGATTCGACCACGCAGAATGTGTTCCCGTACCGGTCTGATTACGCCCGCGGCGACCGCCACGACGACTATCAGCCCTACCGGCCGACAGCTGCCGGCCCTACCGGACTGTCAGGTACCGCCGTCGAGCAAGCGGAAGATGTCTTCAAGTACGTGGCGCTGACCCACACCCGCTACCTCGGCCAACTCGAAGGTGATCGACACCGCTATTCCGAGACCGGGTTCGCCGAGCAGGCCGCGGCCTTTGGTGAGACAGCCGCCGCGAAAGCTGTTGATAGCGCTGTGGAACGGGTCCAGGCCCGCGCTGATCAGGCGCAAGCGGCGGTGGACAGGATGCGCGCCAGTTTCATCAAGCTCGGCGATGCAGCCCAGGAGAGCCGGAACTTGCGCTACTGGAACCGGACCCGGGCGCTGCTGGACACCGCTGATACCGGCAGCAAGTTCACAGCGGCCGAAGAGCTGCTTGGCAAGGCCGACCGCGCAGAACTGTCAGTACTGCTTGAGGAACTGCCCAGCTATTTGCAGTCGCACATCGGGCCGATGGGCGCTGAGACGAAACACAAGCTAGGGCTATCCAAGGACGCCGACTGGAGCGACTGGATTGACATCACCTACATGCCGCGGGTGGTCCCCGAATACGGCAAGGCGAGAGACCGACTCGCGAACGCCACCAAAGCGTTGATGGCAACACATCACTCGGCGGGTGCGATCAAGCAAGCTATCGCCGCCGGGCGTCGTATCAATGAGCGCACGCTCGCCAGCGCACACAAGTACGACCCCGACAAGTGATCCCACGGCCCTAACCCAACAGAGGAGGTGACAGTGCCCCCTGACCAGCACAAACGCACCCCCGGTCGGGAATCCCCACCCCACTGCACCTACCACACGGATGGCGCTGCTGATTTTTCTGGCTGCATTGCAGAACGGAGACGAATATGACGAAGTCGCAGGTCAGTAGTGGGTCGGGTGCGGCGTTGGTGGCCCGTTTACGGGCCGAGATGGATGTCGCCGACCTGGAGCCTGACGCGAAGGAAGTGGAGCTGCTGGGCATCGCTAAGGCGTTGCAGGACCGGATCGTCGAGCTCGAGGAGCTGATTTCTATGGAGGGGATGAGTAGTACGTCGAAGTCGGGTGTGGTGCATTTGAATCCGGCGGTGGGGGAGGTTCGGCAGACGCGGGCGGCGTTGGCTCGGGTGATCGCGGGGATTCAGTTGCGCGAGGAGGTGAAGGATCCGGTGAAGCAGCGGGCTGCGAACACGCGTTGGCGTGCGCATAACGAGGCGAAGCGGGTGCATGGTGGCTAGGCGGAAGGGGTCGACCGGCCGGGGTGGCAGGTTTCGTACTCCGGGGGTGTACGAGCAGCTGCTGGCCGGTCGGTGTCGTGAGCGGGCCCGTCTGGACCCTCGGCTGTGGCTCGGGGAACACTCGCCGACTGAGTGGGCGCTGTTGCGGTGGTTAGAGGCCGAGTCGCAGTGGCAGGCCGAACAGGATTTGGCGGTGATGCTCGCTGCGGGGGAGCCCTTGGAGGTGCCGCGCTGGTCGTTCGGCGGGCACAGCATCCCGCGTGAGGGTTCGTGGCCGGCGTGGCTCGGCCCGTACTCGGCGGTGAAGTCGGTGCGGGTGCACGCGGACGACACCATCGAACCAGTAGACCAAGACTAAGGAGAAGGGAAGTCCTATGGCGACTGAATTAGCCACGGCTTACATCAGCCTCAGCGCAAACGCTAAACCGCTCGCTAACGACATGAAGTCGTTCTTCCGCACCTTGGACAAGCAGGGTGGTAAGGCGGCAAAGGGGCTGGCGCAGGACTTCGACCAAGAGTTGTCGAAGGGGTCAACCAGGGGCGCGGAGCGGCTCGGCAAAAAGGTTAACGACACTTTGTCGAAGTCGACGAAGGGTTCGGGACGACGTGCTGTCGAGCAGTTCGAAACTGAGGCGCAGGCCCGTAGCCGCCGTGCAGGGTTCCTGGCGGGCAAGGCGATGGGCGTCGGGATCACTGCTGGAGTTGCTGTGGCCATTGCCGGGGTCACAGCAGCCATCGCAGGCATCGGTAGCGCCCTGCAGGGCGGGTTCGAGCGGCTGAAGACGATTGATCAGGCCAGGTTCAAATTGCAGGCGTTGGGGCATACCGCCGAGGGTGTCGCCGAAATAATGGCCTCAGCCGAGAAGGCCGTTAAGGGAACGTCGTTCGGGTTGGGTGATGCGGCGACTGTCGCGGCGTCTGCTGTCGCCGCGGGCATAAAACCCGGCGAAGAGCTCACCGAGTACTTGACGTTGATCGCCGACGGCGCGGCGGTGGCGGGCACATCATTCGACGAGATGGCCTCGATCTTCAACAAGGTGCGCACCAGCAACACCGCCTACACCGACGACTTGCGGCAACTCGCGGATCGCGGCATCCCAATTTTCACGCTATTACAGAAGCAGTTCGGTGTGACGGCCGAGGAACTGGACAAGATGGTGCAGGACGGCAAGGTTTCTGCCGCCGACATGGAGAGAGCGCTGCGTGACAAGATGGGCGGCGCCGCCAAGAAGATGGGGGCATCGTTTTCGGGTGCCATGTCGAACGCCAAAGCAGCGCTAGACCGCGTGGGTGCTGCCTTGTTGGAGCCGATGTTCACCGAGGCCGCAGGCGGGCTGGGAGTCGTCACCACCGCCCTGGACAGTCTCACTGCGTGGGTGGATGACAACCAGGACACGATCATTGACTTCTGGGCGGCACTGGGGAAGGCGGCGGTCACAGCCGCGGAGTGGACCGCGGTAGCGGCGGCCGGCATGCTCGACGGTATCGCCGCGATGGCGGCGCCCATCGGGGATATTTTGGGTGGGGTCAACAAGTTTCAGGCCTGGCAGGCCGACCTTCGCGGCGACCACGAGACGGCTAACGAGTTACGCGCACAGGCTGAAGAGTTCTTCGGTTGGGGTGAAGGTTTGAGCGAGGTTGCAGACCGTTTGCTGTCTTTTGCCGAGAACTCCGAAGGCTTCCGGCAGGGTCTCGACGGGTGGGCGGAGTCGACGAAAGCTGCCGCAGCGGAATCGGATGCTGCGGCGGAGTCGGTCGGCAAGCTGGGGGAATCTGTTGTGGCGGCCCGTTCGGATGCGGAGAACGGGATCGATATTCCTGTTGATGTGGAGTTGGATTCCGCGAACACCGCCATGCAGGGGTTTATGGCGCAGTGGTCGAAGATGGTCATCAGCCCTCAGGCGGCGCCCGGTGGCGGGCTGCCGGGAGGACTTTCGGGTCTGCCAGGGGTTACCGGCGCTAACTCAGACGGCGGTGGCCTGTTAGAGACAGCGTCGGGGCTCAAGCAGCGCTACGAAAGTATGGGTTTCAGCAACATCGGCGGCTACAAC
>JAHZKD010000125.1 GCA_022600605.1 Actinomycetes bacterium | reverse complement strand
TGAACGACGGTCTGGCCTGAACGACGGTCTGGCCTGAACGACGATTCATGCTGATTGAAGCGGTGGACCGCCGGTAGCTCGACTGCGCGGCGATCGCCGCCATGGTGCCCCTGAGCGGGTTGTTCTCGCGCTTCTAGCGACACGCCCGAGTTGCGGTGACCAGCGACACTTTCTGTTTGTCGGGCCCGGGAGGGTGCCACATCGGCCCTAGACCCCTGGTTGACCCGCGATTCTCGGCGGTGGGCCGCCAATACCATCGATATGCAGGACGTTTAGCCGCATTTCACGTCGGTCCCGCGGCGCGACGGTGCTCGAAGTGGCGGGATACGACCCACGGTTGGCGTTATCCACGCTGGGGTTTTGAGCAGGAAACCCGGGGGTGGAGTTAGCTTTCGTCAGCATGCGTGGGTACGGTCGTGCACGCTGGCTGGTTCTCGACCAGCCGAAACAAAAAAACATTTATGAGACGCATTTAATGAGACGGAGGAACCCGTGGCCCTTCCCCAGTTGACCGACGAACAGCGCGCGGCAGCGCTGGAGAAGGCTGCTGCCGCACGTCGAGTACGTGCCGAACTCAAGGATCGGCTCAAGCGCGGCGGCACCAACCTCAAGCAGGTCCTCGCCGACGCCGAGTCCAATGAGATCTTGGGCAAGATGAAGGTCTCCGCTCTGCTGGAGGCGCTCCCCAAGGTGGGCAAGGTCAAGGCTCAGGAGATCATGACCGAGCTTGAGATCGCCCCGACGCGACGGCTGCGCGGCCTCGGTGACCGTCAGCGCAGGGCACTGCTGGAAAAGTTCGACTTCTCGTAAGGGAGGTCGGTGAACGAAGGCAGGCGACCGGACAGCAGGGATCCGCTTGGGCGAAGCGCTGTCGAAGCGGCCACGGCTCCGGTCGTGGTGTTGTCCGGTCCGTCTGCCGTCGGGAAGTCGACCGTTGTCCGGTCGCTGCGAATGCAGGTGGCTGACCTGTATGTCAGCGTGTCGGTGACCACTCGTGCGCCGCGACCTGGCGAAATCGATGGTGTCGACTATCTGTTCGTGCCCGACGAGCACTTTCAGCGGCTCATCGATGAGGGTGCGCTGCTGGAATGGGCGGAGATCCATGGCGGTTTGCATCGTTCGGGAACCCCGGAAGCGCCCGTGCGGGCGGCTCAGGCCGCTGGTAGGCCAGTTCTGATCGAGGTCGATCTGGCCGGGGCGCGAGCCGTCAAGCAGGCGATGCCGGAGGCCACCACCGTGTTTCTGGCTCCGCCCAATTGGGAGGCGCTTGAGGCCCGACTATCCGGCCGCGGCACCGAGTCAGCCGAAGTGATGGCTCGTAGATTGCAGACGGCGAGGGCTGAGCTGGCCGCCCAGGATGACTTCGACAAGGTCATCGTCAACAGTCAATTGGAGTCTGCCTGCGCTGAATTGGTATCCTTGCTGGTGGCCCACACGGAGGTGTCGCGCGATCGACCATGATCGCCGCCCGATGCGTGTCAGAAACGAATCAACCGAAACTGCAGGAGACCTTCTACGTGAGCACCCCGCACGCCGACACGCGGCTGACACCCACGGACATCGATCCGTCCGCCGCCGGTGCCTATGACACACCTTTGGGTATTACCAATCCTCCTATCGACGAGTTGCTGGACCGCGCGTCGAGCAAGTACGCATTGGTGATCTATTCCGCCAAACGTGCACGTCAGATCAATGATTACTACAACCAGCTCGGTGACGGGATCCTCGAGTACGTGGGTCCGCTGGTGGAGCCAGGCCTACAGGAGAAGCCGCTGTCGATCGCTATGCGCGAGATCCACGGTGACCTGCTCGAGCACACCGAGGGCGAGTAGCGGCGGGCACCGTCCGGCCATGAGACGCTCCGACGAAGAGCCACAATGACGGTGACGAGCCTCTCAGGTCAACCGGTGAGGCCTCCGAGCAAGCAGATCGTCGTCGGCGTGGCCGGAGGCATTGCCGCCTACAAGGCCGCCACGCTCGTCCGTCAGCTCACCGAGGCAGGGCATTGCGTTCGAGTCGTTCCTACCGCTTCGGCATTGCGGTTCATCGGTGCCGCCACTTTCGAGGCATTGTCGGGCAACCCTGTTCACGCCGGCGTCTTCGAAGACATCCATGAAGTACCGCATGTGCGGATAGGTCAGTCCGCAGATCTGGTCGTGGTCGCGCCGGCCACCGCCGATCTGTTGGCCCGCGCCACCGCCGGCCGCGCTGATGATCTATTGACCGCGACGCTGCTGACCGCACGTTGTCCGGTGCTGTTCGCCCCGGCGATGCACACCGAGATGTGGTTGCACCCGGCGACCGTGGCCAACGTGGCCACATTGCGCGGTCGCGGCGCGATCGTGATGGAGCCGGCCTCAGGCCGGCTGACCGGTGCTGACACTGGTGCGGGCCGGTTGCCCGAGGCTGAGGAGATCTGCACGCTGGCGCACCTGCTTCTCGACCGTGGTGACGCGCTGTCGTATGACCTGTCCGGGGTCAAGGTGCTCGTGACTGCCGGGGGCACTCGTGAGCCGATCGATCCGGTGCGCTTTATCGGCAACCGCAGTTCGGGCAAGCAGGGCTATGCGATGGCCCGCGTGATGGCCCAGCGTGGCGCCGAGGTGACATTGATCGCCGGACATACCGCTGGACTCATCGATCCGGCGGGTGTGGACGTCGTCCACGTCGGTTCAGCCACCCAGATGCGCGACGCCGTCTCCAAGCGTGCGCC
>JAHZKD010000124.1 GCA_022600605.1 Actinomycetes bacterium | reverse complement strand
TCTCAAGACCCAGTGGGCCCAGGCCGCCGCGGGGTTCGGCATCGCCTTGGACCCCAAGTTCTCCAATTCCAACTCACATACATCGTCGGAGTACCACGGCGTCGTCGTCACCTACGCCCAGGTCGCCAGCCATCCCACCCGACACCGGGTGCGTACCGAGAACCGCAAGACGTTGGTCGTTTTCGACGAGATTCATCATGGCGGCGACGCCAAGAGCTGGGGGGAGGCTATCCGTGAGGCGTTTGGGGAGGCCACCCGGCGGCTGGCGCTCACCGGCACCCCGTTTCGCAGCGACGACTGCGCTATCCCATTCGTCACCTATGAACCCGACGGCGCGGGCCTCAACCATTCGATGGCCGACTACACCTACGGCTACTCTGACGCGCTTGCCGACGGCGTCGTCCGACCGGTGATATTCCTGGCCTATTCGGGCGAGGCCCGCTGGCGCGACAGTGCCGGCGAGGAACACGCAGCCCGTCTGGGCGAGCCGCTGACCGCCGAGCAGACCGCTAGAGCGTGGAGGACCGCGCTCAACCCGGCCGGCCAGTGGATGCCCGCCGTGATAGCCGCGGCAGACACCCGGCTACGGGGCCTGCGCGAACACATCCCCGATGCCGGCGGCATGATCATCGCTTCAGACCAGGCGGCAGCCCGCGCCTACGCAGACTTGCTGCACACGATTACCGGTGAACGACCCGCCGTTGTGCTCTCCGACGACAAAGGCTCGTCGGACCGCATCTCAGAGTTCGCGGCGGGTACCTCACGCTGGCTGGTGGCTGTCCGCATGGTCTCCGAGGGTGTCGACGTACCTCGGCTGGCCGTTGGTGTTTATGCCACTAGCGCGTCGACCCCGCTGTTTTTTGCACAGGCGATCGGCCGGTTCGTCCGGTCCCGCCGGGCCGGTGAGACCGCAAGCATCTTTCTGCCCTCGGTTCCCAATCTGCTGCTGCTGGCCAGCGAGATGGAAACCCAGCGAAACCACATCCTCGGCGAGCCGCACCGCGAGTCGCTGGACGACCCTCTCGACGCCGAACTGGCCGAGCAGCGCCGCGACGAGCCCGACGACCAAGAAAACGGAGTCGAGTACTTGGGTGCCGACGCTGAACTCGATCAGGTCATCTTCGACGGTTCGTCCTTCGGCACCGCCACCCCTGCGGGCAGCGAGGAGGAGGCTGACTATCTCGGTATCCCGGGCCTGCTGGACACCGATCAGATGCGGGCCCTGTTGCGGCGCAGGCAGGCTGAACAACTCACCAAGCGCACCACCGACTCCGCGGTGCCGCGGCCCTCGACGCACGGCCAGCTGCGTGAGCTGCGCCGCGAGCTCAACACCTTGGTGTCACTGACCCATCATCGGACCAGGAAACCGCACGGCTGGATTCACAACGAGCTGCGCCGCCGGTGCGGCGGCCCGCCGCTGGCTGCCGCGACGACCGATCAGCTCAAGGCCCGCATCGAAGCCGTCCGAGTCCTGCACCGGGAACTCACTGCCCGCGCTCCGTGAGTTCGGCGTGCATACCGTCGCTCAGCGCAGACAAACACGCCGAAATCGCTAGAGGCCGAGCAGCTCCGGCAGATCACGTACCGAATCGATGATGTAGTTGGGCTGCATGGCGAATTCGTCTGCGGCCCAGCGGTCCAAGGTGTCCTGACGGAACTTGCCGGTGCGCACGAGCACCCCAGTCATCCCAACCACCTGGGCGGCGAGCACGTCGTTGTTGAGGTCGTCGCCCACCATGTACATCTCATCGGGATCCACCCCGAGCCGACCCGCGGCCGACAGAAAGCCCTCGGGCGCCGGCTTGCCGACCGCAGTGGCCTTGCGCCCGGAGGCCTGCTCCATGCCGATCAGGTACATGCCGGTGTCGATGCGCAAACCGTCGGCGGTGGTCCACACTGTGCTGCGGTGCATCGCGACCACCGGAACCCCTTGCGCCATCCAGTCGTAGACCCAGGACAACGTCAGATGGCTGTACTCGGGTCCGGCCCCGCCGAGCAGCACGACGTCGGGGGTTTCTGGCGCCCGCCGGCCAGTGAAGTCGCTGGAGTACTCGATGTCGATGCCGGGCATGTCTTCAGCGATCTGTCCGCTGTTGACCAGGAAGCACCGGGCATTCGGGTAGTGACTGCGGACGTAGTCAGCGGTCAGGGCGGCGGCCGTGATGACCTCATCGGCGCTGACGGTCATACCTGAATTGGTCAGCAGCTCGGCGATCTGAGCGCGAGTCCGGGTGGTCGTGTTGGTCAGGTACGCGCAGGCCACCTGTTTGTCGGCCAATATGCGCAGCGTCTCGGCCGCACCGGAGATCGGCTCCCAGGAGGTGACCAGCACACCATCGATGTCGAAAAGCACTCCACCGATTGCCATGATGCGACAGTAAACCGACTTGGGGCCCGCGCAAACCAAGCCCGGCTAGCCGCGGGCCCAGCGGGTCGCGCCCACCCAGGGAGAGGTCGCCGCCGCTATCGACCAGGCGAGGTCGGCGGGCACATCGACGACCTCGTAGCGCTTCACCCCAGCCGCGGTTGCAGCGATCAGCGTCGCTACCCCAGATCTGCGCTGCAGCAGCGTCTGGCGCACGGTCCACCCGACGATCCCCTCAGCGGATACGCAGTCACGCTGCCGTTGCAGGCTTCCCGCCCGGGTCACCAGCCAGCCGCCGCCCACCCGATGTCCGAGGGACCGGGACCGGTCGGCGGCCAGAGCCATACTGCCCAGCGTCAGCGCCGCCAGCACAGGCCACACCCAGAGGGGAACACCGGAGGTGCCCGCCAGAACCAACGACCCAACGGCCACCATCGCGGGTAGGGCCATCGCCCTGCTCCAGCGCCGCCGCGTCGCCGCCGGACCGTGGGCCGTCAGTGCGCCCGTGACCGCTTCTGGCTGGGATATGAGATCGGCCAGCACCGAGGAAGCAGTGCTCCGCGGGCACGGCGGAAGTAGCTGCGAGGCCTCCCCCACCCCCGCGATGCCGGTCATCACAGCATCCAGGCGTGCGCCGCCGAACAGCCGCACCACCAGCGGCTCGCGTAGTGAGCCGCCCCTGAGCCGGCGCATGTCGAAGGTCCGCTCCCGCACGCGCACCAGACCATGCGACAGATGCAGAAGATCGGCGTCACGTCGCAGCTCCAAGTTGGCGTAGGTCAGAAATGACTGCGACACCGACAGCGCTACCCCGGCGCTCAGTATCGCCAGCGCACCGACCGCCACAGCGATCAATACGCTCCAGCTCTGCGCGGCACTCTCGACAAGACCCGCACCCGCCCGAATGACGCTGGAATCCCGAAGGGCTCTGAACACTCCGGTCTGGTAGATCACCCCGAGCATCGCGCCAATCATCAGCAACCCGGTGAGATTCAGTGGGCTGTAGCGCAGCCACGACGGCCGCCAGCGGGCCAGTACCCGGCCCGGGGGATCTGCGGGGTCAGGCGGCGCCAGCGATTCAGCCAGCAGGATCGCCCGCAAATTAGGGACCTCACGTGCCGGCATCGCGTCGAGCGCGAAGGAGGTGTCCCCCACCGCTTCCTGCCCGGTGCTCACCCGCAGCACAGTCAAGCCGAGCGCACGGTGCAGCAGCCGCGCGTCGGTAGTGACCGAACGAATCCGCTTGCGCGGCACGGAGAGGACCTTGCGCTGCAACACCCCGGTGCGCAGCTGCACGTCGTCGGGTCCAATGCGGTAGGTGGTGGTGAACCATCGCGCCAGCCCGTAGCCCACGACCAGGCCGACGCCGATCAATACCCATGCCGAGTTGCCGGTCGCAGACCCCAGCACCAGCGAGCCGATAAGCACCGGAACCTGTCGTAAGACCTCGTGCACCGGGTGCACGAGCAGCATGCGAGGGCTCAGGCGCAGCCATTGCTGCTCCTGGACCTGGGTCACGTAGCGTCCTCCCCGCTGAGGGCGGCAATGTCGGTGAGCTGCGCCACCAGTCTGTCGGCGACCTCGGAATCCAGCGCGACAATGCGCACAGCACCCGCCGATGAGGCGGTCGTCACCGTCACATTGGCAAGCCCGAACATCCGATCCAGCAGACCCCGGTAGGTATCGACGGTCTGTACCCGAGAGATCGGGGCGATCCGTTGCTCTTGTACGAACCAGCCCGATCGGGTGTATACCGCGCTGGGATCGACGTCCCATCGATGAACCCGGTAGCGCCACAACGGAACCACCACCACGGACACGGCCATGCCGAGCGCGGTGCCGACCGCCGCCAGCACATGCAGCCAGATCTGGCCTGGGTCCACCGCGAGCCACACCGCCTGCGCCACCACCACGAACACCCACGGGATGGCCGCCCCGATCGCCCACACCATCGGGGCCCTATCGCTCGGCCGGTGCGCCGGTACAACCAGATCCATCTGTTGAGCATGGCCTATCCGCGCCGAAGTATGTTGAATCCATGAGCACCACATGGACCGCGGCCGACGTGCCCGGTCAATCCGGCCGGGTGGCCGTCATCACCGGAGCCAACAGCGGCATCGGGTATGAGGCTGCCGAGGTGCTCGCCGGAAAGGGGGCCCACGTCGTCCTCGCGGTGCGCGACCCGGACAAAGGCAAGCAGGCAGCAAGCCGCATCGAACGAGCCCACCCGGGGGCGGGCGCCGCGGTGCAACAGCTCGACCTCACGTCGCTGGCCAGCATCCGTGCGGCGGCCGACCACCTGCACGCGGTCTATCCGCGGATCGACTTATTGATCAACAACGCGGGCGTCATGACAACACCCAAGGCCAGCACTGAGGACGGGTTCGAGCTTCAGTTCGGGACCAATCATCTCGGCCACTTTGCGCTCACCGGACTGTTGCTGGACATCATGCTCGCGGTCCCAGGCTCCCGTGTGGTGACCATCAGCAGCAATGCCCACCGAGGCGGGACGATCAATTTCGACGATCTGCAGTCCGAGCGGCACTACAACCGAATACGCGCCTACGGGCAGGCCAAGCTGGCGAACCTGATGTTCACCTACGAGCTGGACCGCAGGCTGCTGGCCCACGGCGCGCCGACCATTGCCGTGGCGGCCCATCCCGGCAGCTCGAACACCGATCTCGCCCGCAACCTGCCCAGCCTTGTCCGCACCCCTTTCGACTTCCTGTGGAGCCTGGTGGCCCAGGACGCCGCCATGGGCGCGCTGCCCACCCTGCGGGCAGCGACCGACCCCACGGTGAAGGGCGGGCAGTACTACGGGCCGGGCGGCCGCGGTGAGCAGCGCGGCCACCCGAAGCTGGTGCAGTCCAGCAACAAGTCGCGCGATATTCCGGCACAGCAGCGATTGTGGTCGGTGTCGGAGACGCTGACCGGTGTGCGGTTCGGGGTGTGATGCGCTCCGTCGATGAACATCGCCAGGTGGTCGCCGGCCTGATCTCGGCACGGCAGCCGGTCGCACAGCCGGTCAGCCACAGCACCGCAGCGCTGGGCCTGGTTCTCGCCGAAGACGTGATTGCCCCGCTCTCACTGCCCGGCTTCGACAACTCAGCGATGGACGGATACGCCGTCCACGTCGAGGACATTGCGGCGGCGTCTGCCGATACCCCCGCGCAGCTTCCCGTCACCGAGGACATTCCCGCAGGCCGCACCGACATCCCGACGATCACAGCCGGAACCGCGCACCGGATTATGACTGGCGCACCGCTGCCCTTCGGCGCCACGGCGGTGGTGCCGGTAGAAGCCACCGACGGCGCGACCGGCACCGTCTCGATCCGGGCGAGCGCCCGAGCGGGCCAGCACATCCGCCGCGCGGGTGAGGACGTCACCGCCGGTACCACGGTGCTGCAGGCGGGCGCGGTGATTACACCGGCCGTCCTGGGCTTGGCGGCCGCGCTCGGCCTCGCCGAATTGACGGTGGTGCCACGCCAACGGGTGCTGGTGATATCCACCGGCACAGAGCTGGTAGCACCGGGCACCCCGCTGCAGCCGGGGCAGATCTACGAGTCCAACGCTGTGATGCTTGCGGCTGCGGTGCGCGAGGCGGGCGGCGACGTGGTGGCAGCGCCGACGACAACCGACGACGTCGGCAAATTCCGCGAGATACTGCGCCGCCACCTCCCCGGAACGGAGGGTGGTGGTGATGATCACGCCGACCTGATCATCACCACCGGCGGGGTCAGCGCCGGGGCATATGAGGTGGTAAAAGATGCGCTGGGAGATGACTCCGAGGGTCGAGTCCAGTTCGTCAAGGTCGCGATGCAGCCAGGGATGCCGCAGGGCGCGGGGACCTTGGACGATGCCGCCGGAACACCCATCATCACGCTGCCCGGTAACCCCGTGAGCGCTCTGGTGTCGTTCGAGGTGTTCGTCCGCCCGGCGCTGCGTGCCGCCATGGGCCTGCCGAACCCCGACCGGCCGCGGCGCACCGCTGTGCTAGCCGAGGACCTCACTTCACCACTCGGGAAAAGACAATTTCGGCGCGGCGTCCTGGAGGCCGACACGGTCACCAGCTATGGACCTCCGGCGTCACACCATCTTCGTTGGCTGGCCACAGCGAACTGTCTGCTCGAACTCGACGAGGACACCTCCGAGGTGGCCGCCGGCGAGCGAGTGCAGCTGTGGGACCTGCGCTAGCGGGAACGATCCCTGCTTGGCCTGAACCCTGGCCGGGCGACGTCTGCTCCTAAACGCGCCCGCTCATCAGGGGCCATCGTAGACTTGCTCCACGATGGCCAGACGCCCCGATCTGAGAACAGGCCCAGCGCGGCTGGTTGCCCTGGTTCGTTCCTCCGTTCCCCCAATGCACCCCGAAGGCCTACCGTTCGTCGGCGTAAGCCTGGCCGTCGCATTGGCGGGGCACCGAAACCGCTGGCTGCGCGCCGCCGGGCTCGCCTCCGCGGCCGCCAACGCCGCATTCTTCAGGCACCCGCCGCGCAAGCCACCGACCCGTCCGGGCCTTGCCGTTGCGCCCGCCGATGGACTCGTCTGCCTGGTCGACGAAGAGATCCCGCCCAGTGAACTCGGACTTCCGGAAACTCCGTTGCCACGCATCAGTATCTTTCTGTCCCTGCTGGACGCCCACGTACAACGGGCACCGATAGGTGGCGAGGTCATCACCGTCGCACATCGCCCCGGGTTGTTCCTCTCCGCCGATCTGGCTGCTGCCAGCACAGACAACGAGCGCAACAGCATCGTCATCCGATCCTCGACCGGAGCTGAGGTCGTCGCAGTGCAGATCGCGGGCCTGCTCGCCCGCCGGATCGTCTGCAGCGTGCACGCCGGCGACAGGATCGGCATCGGTGACACCTACGGGTTGATCCGGTACGGCTCGCGGCTCGACACCTACCTGCCCGCTGGGTCCAACGTCCTGGTCGAAGTTGGGCAGCGGGCACTGGCCGGCGAGACGGTGCTGGCCGAGCTGCCATGATCAAGCCCCGCAAGCACCGCATCAAAGCTCCCGTCATGAGCGTTCGAATCCTGCCCAGCGCGATGACTGTGGCCGCCATCTGTTTCGGGCTCAGCTCAGTCAAGTTTGCGCTGGAAGGCCGATCGACTGAGGCGATGGCTTTTCTGGCGATCGCCGCCATCCTCGACGCCCTCGACGGGCGCGTTGCCCGGGCACTGAAGGTTTCGTCGCGCATGGGCGCGGAGATCGACTCACTCGCTGACGCCGTGAACTTCGGTGTCGCACCGGCTTTCATCGTGTACGGCACACTGCTGTCCGACTCCCGGATCGGCTGGATCGTGGTGCTGCTGTACGCGGTGTGCATCGTGCTGCGGCTGGCTCGCTTCAACGCCATGCTCAGCATCGACAAGCCCGACTACGAGAACAAGTACTTCGTCGGCATGCCCGCCCCCGCGGGGGCCATCGGGGCAATCGGACCGCTGGCCGCCAAAATGCAGTTCGGCGAAGGCTGGTGGACCTCCGAGCCCGCTGTCGTGATCTGGATGATCACCATCTCACTGTTGGTGGTCAGCACCCTTCCGATGCGCAAGGTCCACACGTTCTCGGTACCGCCCGCCATGGTTGCACCGCTATTGGCGCTGCTGGCAATCGGCGTGGCCGCCGCGATCCTCTATGGCTACATCGTGATCCTGGTGATCATCGTCGCCTACGTCCTGCACATCCCGTTCGCCATCCGCACCCGGCGATTCCTTGCGGCACACCCGGAGGTGTGGGATGACAAGCCGCGTCAGCAGCGCGCCGCGCGGCGAGCCATCCGCCGAGCCCAGCCGCATCGCCGATCGATGATGAGACTCGGCCTGCGCAGACCGCCGAGGGGCTGAGGTGTCCGAGCTCGACCCGGGAAGTTCTCACGCTGCCCGCCCGGCCTCCGGCGTTCACCTCACGCTCACTGCCCGGCTCAACACATCGGCACTGGACAACCGGCGCGGCGTGATCCGCCTTCATCCTGAAGCCATTGCTGCGCTGGGCATCCGAGAATGGGATGCGGTGTCCTTGACGGGTGCGCGCACCACCGCCGCCGTAGTCGGGGTCGCGCCCAACGGGACACCCACGGGCACCGCCTTGCTCGACGACGTAACGCTGTCGAACGCGGGTCTGCGGGCGGACACGTCGGTGCTGGTGGCACCGGTCAGTGTGCGCGGCGCCCGATCCGTGGCGCTGAGCGGCTCAGCATTGGCCACCCAGTCGATCGCCGCAGCGACGCTGCGTCAGGCCTTGCTGGGCAAGGTGATGACCCGCGGGGACACTGTTTCACTATTGCCCCGAGATCTCGGACCGGGCACCTCGACAACGGCGGCCAGCACGGCGCTGGCATCCTCGGTTGGCATCACCTGGACCTCCGAACTGCTGACCGTGACGGGCGTGGACCCCACCGGACCCGTAAGCGTGCAACCTAATTCGCTGGTGAGTTGGGGAGCAAGTGAACCGCACGGCCCGAAGGTCCGCGGTGGCGATGCCGGCACCTCCCGCACCGATGAGCCGCCCGCGATTCCGACCACGCCGCCTGTTGCATTCGACGATCTCAAAGGCGCCCATATCCAGGCCGGCAAGCTGACCGAGTGGCTCAAGCTGGCGCTCGATGAGCCTGAACTTCTCGAAAAATTGGGTGCAACAGCCAATCTCGGTGTTCTGGTTTCCGGCCCGGCCGGTGTCGGAAAGGCCACCATGGTGCGCACGGTGTGCGCGGACCGGCGGTTGGCGGAGCTGGACGGCCCTGAGGTCGGTTCGCTAGCGGCCAGCGACAGGCTCTCGGCGGTGGCCGACGCGGTCGTGGCGGCCGGTGCCACCGAGGGCGGCGTACTTCTGATCACCGACATCGACGCCCTCCTGCCGGTCAATGCCGAACCGGTCGCGGGCCTGATCCTGGCGGAACTGCGCAAAGCGGTTGCCACCAGAGGCATCACGTTCATCGCGACCTCGGCCGTGCCGGACGACGTCGATGTCCGGCTAAGAGCACCGGATCTATGCGACCGCGAGCTCGGACTCAGCCTGCCCGACGGCAACACGCGTACGCAGTTGCTCGAGGTGCTCCTACGTGGCGTGCCGTCAACGGGCCTGGAGCTAAAAGAAATATCGGAACGGACGCCGGGATTCGTCGTCGCCGATCTGGCCGCACTCGTCCGTGAGGGCGCGCTGCGGGCCGCTGCGCGAGCCAGCCACAACGGGGCACCACCCGAACTCGCGCAGCAGGATCTGACAGGTGCGCTCGGCGTCATCCGACCGTTGTCGCGTTCGGCCACCGAAGAGTTGTCCGTCGGGTCGGTCACCCTTGAGGACGTCGGGGACATGGTCGACACGAAGCAAGCGCTCACCGAGGCCGTGCTCTGGCCGCTTCAGCATCCCGAGACGTTCGAGCGCCTCGGCGTTGAGCCGCCTCGCGGCGTGCTCCTATACGGCCCTCCCGGATGCGGCAAAACCTATGTGGTGCGAGCACTCGCCAGCTCGGGTCGACTCAGCGTGCACGCTGTCAAAGGCGCCGAGCTGATGGACAAGTGGGTTGGTTCATCGGAGAAGGCGGTGCGCGAACTGTTCCGCCGCGCGCGGGATTCGGCGCCCTCGCTGGTGTTCCTCGACGAGATCGACGCGTTGGCACCCCGGCGCGGGCAGAGCTTCGATTCGGGGGTGGGCGACCGCGTGGTTGCCGCGATGCTGACCGAGCTCGACGGCATCGAACCGCTGCGTGATGTGGTCGTCTTGGGCGCGACGAACCGTCCGGACCTCGTCGATCCGGCACTGCTGCGGCCTGGCCGCTTGGAGAAGCTCGTGTTCGTCGAGCCGCCTGATGCCGAGGCCCGCGGCCAGATTCTGCGCGCTGCGGGGAAATCGGTGCCACTGGTCTCCGAGGGACCTCAAGCCGTCGACCTCGATGCGCTGGCCCGTGATCTCGACGGCTACAGCGCCGCGGATTGCGTAGCACTACTGCGCGAGGCCGCCCTGACCGCGATGCGTCGTTCGATCGATGCTGCCGACGTCACCGGTGCCGACGTCGCCGCGGCCCGCGAGGCGGTGCGGCCGTCACTAGATCCCACTCAGGTAGCGGCGCTGCGGGATTTTGCCACCTCGAACTGATGGCGTTTCTCGCCAAGACCGGGCACTGGCGGCCACACCATCGGGGAATCGGCTGGCGCAACTGTCCTAGACTGAGGCGTCTCCAGAGTCAGTCCGGCCGACGAAGTTCGTCGCCATTCTGTTTCCTAGATTCCCGAGGGCACCGACCGCCCGAAGGCGTTGCCGACCCCGACAAGACGGATCCATTCTCGCCATGCTCGCCATCCTCGCTGCACACGCGGTCGCCACGCTGTTGGCACCGCTGCTCGTGCACCGCTGGGGACGGAAAGCCTTCTATCCACTGGCCCTCGTGCCGCTGGGTTCCCTTGTCTGGGTGGCGCTGAACTGGCCCGGCGAAGATCAGGCGCGGACCCTAGATCTGCCGTGGGTGCCCGAGCTGTCGATGGACATCACGCTTCGCTTCGACGCCCTGGCGGCGATCATGAGCCTGCTGGTTCTCGGCATCGGCGCACTGGTGCTGTTGTACTGCGCTGACTACTTCCGCCACACGGACGGCAGCCGGGAGAAACGGCTCCCGAGTTTCGCCGCCGAACTGGTCGCGTTCTCCGGTGCGATGTTCGGCCTGGTGACCAGCGATAACATGCTGGTGCTCTATGTGTTCTGGGAGATCACGACCGTACTGTCATTTCTGCTAGTCGGGCACTACGCCGAACGGCCCATGAGCCGTCGCGCCGCGACACAGGCGCTGCTGGTCACCACGTTCGGCGGGCTGGCGATGCTGGTCGGCATCATCGTGCTGGGCAACCTCACCGGCACCTATCTGCTGTCCGAGCTGGTCGCCAACCCGCCAGCGGGCCTGGCTGCCTCGGTGGCGGTGGTGTTGATACTGGTCGGCGCCCTGTCCAAGTCGGCGATCGTGCCGTTGCATTTCTGGCTGCCCGGCGCGATGGCCGCCCCCACACCGGTGAGCGCCTATCTGCACGCGGCGGCGATGGTCAAGGCCGGCGTCTACCTGATCGCGAGGATGACGCCGGGATTCGCCGACGCCCCCGAATGGCGGCCGACCGTGGTGACTCTGGGCCTGCTGACGATGGTGTTGGCGGGCTGGCGCGCCGTCCGCGAGTACGACCTGAAGCTGATTCTGGCGTTCGGAACCGTCAGCCAGCTCGGTCTGATCACCGTTATGGTCGGCTCGGGCGGCAGCGAGATGATGCTGGCGGGTCTGGCGATGCTCTTCGCGCACGCCATGTTCAAGGCTGCGCTGTTCATGGTTGTCGGAATCATCGACCACGCCACCGGCACCCGTGACATTCGCAGGCTCGCCTGGCTGGGCAACCGCAGTCGGACGCTGCTGATCATCGCGTCGGGAGCCACGGCGAGCATGGCCGCGCTCCCGCCGTTCTTCGGATTCGTCGCCAAGGAAGCCGATCTGGAGACAGTGCTACACAGCCCAACGCTGGGCGGTGCTGCCCCTTTCGTGCTCACCGGCATCGTGGTCGGCTCGGTGCTCACCACCGCCTACAGCCTGCGGTTTTTGCTGGGTGCGTTCGCCCGCAAAGGCTTGCCGGCGCCCAGCACCCGAGTCGCCGAGATGAACCGGCCCGACGCCGCGTTCCTGGTCCCCCCGGGCGTGCTGGCCGCTGCCGGCCTCCTGTTCGGCCTGTGGCCGTCGGCGCTGGATAAGATCCTCGGCGATTACGCCGACACCGTGCCCGACCCTGCCGGCTACGTTGCCGACTACCACCTCGCGTTGTGGCATGGTTTCAACCTGCCGCTGGCGTTGTCGGGGCTGGTGCTCGCGGCCGGCATCGCGATGTACTTCGGTCGCGCCAGGCTGAGCCAGGCTCGTGTCGGGGATCTGCCGACGGCCAACGCCGACCGCATCTATGACGCCGTGCTGCGAGGCGCTGACGTGATGTCGGTGCGGCTGACCGCGGTCACGCAGCGGGGCTCCATCCCGGCGACGCAGTCGGTCATCCTGGTGACTCTTGTGGTGATGCCGGTTATGGTCCTGGTCCTGGGAAACCGGGACCGGCCTGAGTTCGAATTGTGGGACTCGCCGGCCATGGCCGTGGTCGGGCTGCTGATGCTCACTGCCGCCCTGGCCGCAACCGTGATGCGTAATCGTCTGGCGGCGGTCCTGTTGGTCGGCGTCACCGGATACGGCTGCGGGACGATCTTCGCGTTCTACGGTGCGCCCGATCTGGCCCTCACGCAGTTCTTGGTGGAGACCCTGACGTTGGTGGTCTTCGTGCTCGTGCTGCGCGCCCTTCCCGCCGAGACGGGCGCCGCCGACATCAAGCGGTTCCGCGTTCCACGCGCCGCTCTTGCGCTGGCAGTCGGGGCGACGGTCACCACCCTCGCCGCATTCGCGATGGCCGCCCGTACGGGCGGGTCAGTCGTCGATCTGCTACCCGAAGCCGCGTACCAACGCGGACACGGCTATAACACCGTCAACGTGCTCCTAGTCGATATCCGGGCGTGGGACACCATGGGTGAGTTGGCAGTACTGGTCGTGGCCGCCACGGGCGTCGCGTCAATGGTGTTCCGCAACCGGCGGTTCGGCGGCGCACCGCGGGTTGCAGACGCAGGCACGGCTGGAGGCGGCGAGCTCGCGGAGTCCACCAGGAACAGCCCCGCGGCCGGCGAAATCACCTGGCTACGTGCAAGCGGACTGCGTGATCCGCGGTACCGCTCGCTGGTTCTCGAGGTCGCCACTCGGCTCATATTCCCAGTGATGATGGTGCTGTCGGCGTATTTCTTCTTCGCAGGGCACAACACGCCTGGCGGCGGCTTTGCCGGCGGGCTGATGGCCGGGCTGGCATTGGTCTTGCGTTACCTGGCCGGCGGCCGCTACGAGCTGGGCGAGACGCTTCCGCTGGACGCCGGCAAGATCCTCGGTGCTGGATTGACGCTGGCCGCGGGCACCGCAGCTGCCTCGCTGTTGGTTGGGGCCCCCGCCCTGTCTTCAGCACTGATCGAGATCGAAGTGCCCGTGCTGGGCACCGTCAAGTTCGTCACCGCCTTGTTCTTCGACCTTGGGGTCTATCTGATTGTGGTGGGTCTGGTGCTCGATGTGTTGCGCAGTCTCGGGGCGCGCATCGACGTGGAGATCGGTGACCAGGAACGCCAGGCGGTGAGGCAGCCGTGACCACCTACTGGCTTCCCCTCATCATCATCGGTGGCCTGACCGCCAGCGGGGTCTACCTGTTGCTTGAACGAAGCCTGACCCGAATGCTATTGGGGCTGTTGCTGATCAGCAACGCGATCAACCTGTTGATCCTCTCGGTCAGTGGTCCGCGAGGAAATCCCCCGGTGCGCAACCGCACCAGCGCGGGTGAGACCACGACGACAGATCCGTTGGCGCAGGGCCTGATTCTGACCGCGATCGTGATCACCATGGGCATAGCGGCGTTTGTCCTGGCGTTGACCTACCGTTCCTATCGCCTCAACACGATCGAGGAAGTCGATAACGACCCCGAGGACACCAGGGTGTCGCAGCTGACCGGCAAGGAGTCCGACGAACTCGAGGCACACTCAGAACCAGATCTGTCTCGAGACACCGAATTGCCCGACGAACTCGACGCGCTTCCCGGATACGAGGGTTCGCGATGAGCTCGCTGATACCGGACGGCGGTCTGGCGCTGGCGCTGACACCGCTGCCTGTGCTGATACCTATGATCGCCGCAGCAATCACCTTGTTTGCCGGCCGCATGCCCCGACTGCAGCAGGCCGTCACGGTGCTGGCGCTGTCGGTGGTCGTCGCCGTGTCGGCCGCTCTGGTATATCTTGCCGATCGCGACGGCACCATCGCGTTGCAGGTCGGTGGCTGGGGTCCTACCGAGCCCGGTATGGGGCCTCTCGGCATCACGCTTGTGGTGGACCGATTGTCGGCACTGATGCTCGTCGTATCGTCGATCGTGCTGCTCGCCGTTGTGTTCTACGCCATCGGGCAGGGCATCCGCGACGGTAATGAGCGGCAGCCGGTTTCGATCTTTCTGCCCACCTATCTCGTGTTGTCGGCCGGCGTATGCATGGCCTTCCTGGCCGGCGATCTTTTCAACCTGTTCGTCGGCTTCGAGGTGTTGCTCAGTGCGAGCTTCGTCCTGCTGACTATCGGCGCCAGCAAGGACCGCGTGCGGGCGGGCATTTCCTACGTGATGGTGTCGATGGTGTCCTCGATGGTGTTTCTTCTGGGCATCGCGCTGATATACGGCGCCACCGGAACGCTGAACATGGCCGAGTTATCCGTACGGCTCGGCGAGATCTCCGATGGAACCCGCACCGCGCTCTTCGCGGTGCTGCTTGTCGCGTTCGGCATCAAGGCTGCGGGGTTCCCGCTGTCGACGTGGTTGCCGGACTCCTACCCCACTGCCCCTGCGCCCGTCACCGCCGTATTCGCCGGCCTGCTTACCAAGGTCGGTATCTATGCGATCATCCGCGCGCATTCGCTGTTGTTCCCCGGCGGAGGGATGGACAGCGTGTTGATGGTGGCCGGGCTGCTGACGATGGTGATCGGCATTCTCGGCGCGATCGCCCAGAGTGACATCAAGCGACTGTTGTCTTTCACCCTGGTCAGCCACATCGGCTACATGGTGTTCGGCATCGCCTTATCCACCGAACTCGGTATGTCGGGAGCGATCTTCTATGTGGCGCATCACATCCTGGTCCAGACAGCACTGTTTTTGGTCGTTGGTCTGATTGAACGTCAGGCCGGGGCCTCGGCATTGCAGCGCCTCGGGGGACTCGCCGCCGCGAGTCCGCTGCTCGCGTTCGTCTTCGTCGTGCCTGCACTCAATCTCGGTGGTATCCCGCCGTTCTCGGGCTTCATTGGGAAGGTTGCCCTGCTGGAGGCTGGCTCACAGGTCGGATCCGTGCTGGCATGGATTCTGGTGGCAGGCAGCGTGATCACCAGCCTGCTGACGCTGTATGTGGTAGCCCGGGTGTGGACGAAAGCATTCTGGCGTTCCCGCACGGACGCGCCGGAGGGACATCTGTCGGCATCGGCGCCTACGGCATTGCTGGACAACACCGAGGAATCCATGGACATCGAACTGGCCGACAGAGACGACGTGGGCCGGATGCCTGTCGGCATGCTGCTTCCGACGGGTGCACTGATCGCGGTGGGCCTGCTGCTGTCGGTGCTGGCCGGTCCGATCTTCGCCTACACCGAGCGAGCTGCCAACGAGGTCCTCGACCGGGGCCACTACATCACCGCGGTCCTCGGAGAGCCCAGATGAGGGCAATCGCGCTGCGGGCATGGATCCTGTGCTGGCTGATTCTCGTGTGGGTTCTGTTGTGGGGCAACATATCTGCGGCCAACGTGCTGTCGGGCCTTGCGATAGCCTTGCTGATCACCGTGTTTCTCCCGTTACCGACGGTTCCAGTCGAGGGCCGGTTCCATCCGCTTCCACTGTTGCTCCTGGTGATGCACGTGACGTACTCCCTGGCGGTGTCCTCGGTGCAGGTGGCCGCGCTGGCGCTCAAGCCCGGCCTGCCGTTGTCGGCCGTGTTGCGGGCACATCTTGCGGTCAAGTCCGATCTGGTGCTCGCTTTGGCGGTCAATATCCTCAATCTCACGCCCGGAACGATCGTGCTCGAGATCGATCAGGCCCGCCGGATGATCTACGTACACGTGCTCAATGTGGGATCTGATCGGGCGGTGAAGCGTTTTCACCGCCAATTGGAAATTCTCCAGAATCTATTGACTGCGTCCTTCGAACGTGACGCCGACTGGAAGCCGGCGGCGCAGAGGGAGGCCGGCGAATGAATACCGTCTTGTTCATCGCCGCGGTGCTGCTGGCCGTGGCGGCGGTCGCCACAATGCTCCGCATGGTGCTGGGCCCCAGCACGTTGGACCGATTGGTCGCTCTGGACACCCTCGTTGCGGTGACGATGTGCGCAATCGGCACCTGGGCAGCGTTCAGCCTGGACACCACCGTCACCTACAGCCTGACTGCGCTTGCCCTGATCTCGTTCGTCGGCTCGGTCAGTGTCGCAAGGTTCCGGGTGCCTGACGTCGGTGACCCAGCCGACAAGGGGGCCAGGCGATGACCGCGCTCGACATCCTCGCCGGCGTGTTGATCCTGGGCGGGTCGGCGCTGGCCATGACCGCCGCGATCGGCGTTCTTCGCTTCCCCGACACGCTGGCGCGGATGCACGCCGCGACCAAGCCTCAGGTGCTTGGACTGCTGTTGGTGCTGGCGGGCGCAACGATCCGGTTGCGCGGGCACTCCGATGTCGGCATGTTGATCCTGACCGGCATGTTCACCCTCATTACGGCCCCGGTGATCGCCAACCGGGTCGGCCAGTTGGCCTACCGGGAGCACAACGTCCGCGACGACTTGTTGACCATTGACGAAATGGACGAGAACGCCGCCGACGCGGAAGTCGCCGACCCCGAAGCCGGCGGCCGTGGACCGTCGTGACAGTGACCAAATTGTTTGGAAAGAACGGACATCGGCGTCGAGGTCGCCAGGAAGATGTTTCTCACCGCAGGAGACAACCTCAACCCGAATGACCTCCCTAGCTGGTTTCGCGATGCGACATTCAGAGTAAATAGGATTCGAACCTCGTCACGAACGCAAGAAATCACGTATACGATCGGCCGGTGATTGGACTCCGAGGACGCCTTGGAGGCAGTCGGCGGCGATGTCGTGATGGGGATAGCCGGTGAAGAGGTTCATTGACCGCTATTGGATAGCGGTGGTTCTCGTGGTGGTGCTGACGGTCTCGGGATTGGTCATTGGGAAACTGCACAGCATCTTTGGCTCTGAGAACCCCAATGCCGAGGCCGACACGGTCAAGATCGTCCGGTTCAACCCGAAGGTCCTGACCTATGAAGTGTTTGGTTCCGCGGGGAGCAATGCCACGATCGACTACTTCGACGCCGATGTGAACACCCACGAGGTCGAATCGGCGTTGCCGTGGTCAGTATCGATAACGACGACGTTGCCGTCGGTGATGGGCAATATCGTTGTCCAGGGCGACGGGGATCGAATCGGTTGTCGCATCATCGTGGATGACAAGGTCCAGACTGAGAACAGTAGCCATGGGATAAATCCACAAACCTTTTGCCTGGTGAAGGCCGCATGATCGAGGAGAACGCTACCGAGGAGGACGCTAAGGACGCCTCGGGCGCCCGCAAGCCGTTGGTGCCGCGTGCGATTGGTCTGTTGGCGGTGCCGATCATTGTGGCTTGGCTGGTGCTCACGGTGGTGGTGAGTGCGTTTGTACCGTCGTTGGCGGTGGTTAGTGAGCGCCATTCGGCGCCGATGGCTCCGATGGATTCCCCGTCGATGCAGGCGATGCTGCAGATGGGTCATAACTTCCAGGAATACAGTTCCAACAGCACGGCGATGATCGTGTTGGAGGGCCAGGACAAGCTGGGCGAACCGGCTCACCAGTTTTACAACGACATCGTTGGCAAACTGGAGCAGGATCACGAGCACATCCAGCATGTTCAGAACTTTTGGGGGGATCCGCTCACCGCGGCGGGATCGCAAAGCTCGGACGCCAAGGCCGCGTATGTGATGGTGTACTTGGCCGGTAACCAGGGCACGACATTAGCCAACGAGTCTGTTGAAGCGGTCCGCAAGGCTGTCGATGGAACGCCGGCGCCGCCGGGTGTCAAGGCTTATGTCACTGGTCCGACGGCGACGGCCAACGATATGCATGTGATCGGCAACGCCAGCCTTGAGCAGATCACCTTGTATACGCTCATCGCGATCGCGGTCATGTTGTTGATCGTCTATCGGTCGATTGTCACCACGCTGATCCAGCTTTTTATGACCGGGATCGCGCTGGTCGCATCGGGTAAAGTTGTCGCGGCTCTGGGCAATGTCGACCTGTTCGCGGGGTTGACGACTTTTGCCTCAAACGTCCTCACCGGGCTTGCTATCGCGGCGGCCACTGACTACGGGATCTTCTTGTTCGGCCGCTATGGTGAGGCGCGTCGGGCTGGTGAGGATCGCGAGACCGCCTACTACACCACGTTTCGTTCAGTTGCTCCGGTGATCATGGGTTCGGGGCTGACCATTGCTGGGGCCACGTATTGTCTGAGCTTCACTCGGTTGCCGTATTTCCAAACGATGGGCGCACCGGTGGCCATCGGCATGCTCGTGGTGGTGGCCTCGGCGATCACGCTGGGGCCCGCGGTGCTTTTTTTCGGCAGCAAGTTCGGGTTGTTCGAACCCAAACGGGCGACATCGGGCCGATTCTGGCGGCGAGTGGGTATCGCGGTGGTCCGTTGGCCGGCACCCATCATGGTTACCAGCGGGGTCGTTGTGTTGATCGGCATGGTGGCCATTCCGGGATTCAAGCCGGGCTACGATCAGCGTTTCTATTTGCCGCAGGACGCTCCGGCCAATCTTGGTTACGCAGCGGCGGACCGGCATTTCTCCCAGGCCCGGATGGATCCGGACATTCTCATGATCGAGGCTGATCATGATATGCGCAATCCCGCCGATATGTTGGTATTAGACAGGGTGGCCAGAAGCCTCCTCGACGTGGTGGGTATCGAGTTGGTCCAGGGTATTACCCGACCGCTGGGAGTTCCGATCGAGCACAGTTCAATACCGTTTCAAATCAGTATGCAGGGCCAGGTCAGCAATCAGAATTTGCCGTTCACGAAGGACTCCGCGGAGAGCATGCGGAAGATCACCGATGAAATGCAGGACCTGATCGACTACATGGAGCAGATATACACCATCATGCAACGTCTGTACGGCGTGATGGAACAAATAGCCACCACCACTCACTCGACCGCCGAGACTACTAGGGAAATGGAGGCCATCACCGCCGAAATGCGTGATCACGTAGCCGATTTCGATGACTTCTGGCGACCGATCCGCAACTACTTCTACTGGGAACCCCACTGCTTCGACATCCCGATCTGCTGGTCGTTCAGATCAGTTTTCGATTCACTCGACAGCATCGATGGGTTGGCCGACGTCACCCGAAGCCTCACTGCCGACATTGAACAAATGGATACCCTGATGCCGGAAACGGTTGCGCTGACAGGGCAATTGATCGCGCTGATGCCGCCGGTGATCGACACGATGAAAACCATGCGTGTCCTGTCGCTGACGATGTACAGCACCATGTTGACCACCATCGAACAAGGCGCGGCGCTGTCCGACACGGCGATGGTGATGGGGCAAAGTTTCGATACCGCCAAAGTCGGTGACTTTTTCTATCTAGCGCCAGAGGCTTTCTCCACCCCGGACTTTCAGACGAGCCTGAAGCAGTTCTTGTCCCCTGACGGCAAGTCCGCACGCTTTTTCATCACCCACCAAGGCGACCCGGCGACGGTGGAAGGGATCGCCAAGGTTCCCGCCGAAAGACTCGCCGCCCAGGAAGCAATCAAGCAAACATCGTTATCGGAAGCCAAAATTTACTTGGCCGGCGACGCCCCCACCATGGCCGACATGGCTGAAGGCGCCAAATTCGACACGATGATAGCGGTCGTGGCTGCCCTCACCCTGATTTTTGCGATCATGCTGATCGTGACCCGAGCTCTGGTCGCTGCGCTGGTCATCGTCGGTACCGCGGCCAGCTCGATCGCGGCAGCTTTCGGAATCTCGGTATTCATCTGGCAAGACCTCATCGGCCTCCCAATTTTCTGGACCACGGCGTTGATGTCGATCATCATCCTGTTGGCGGTCGGAGCCGACTACAACCTGCTGTTGGTCTCCCGGTTCAAGGAGGAGATCCACGCCGGAATCAAGACCGGATTCATCCGCTCCATGGCCGGCACAGGCACAGTGGTCACGGCTGCGGGCATGGTGTTCGCTGTAACGATGGCCGCCATGATCTTCAGTGACCTGAAGGTCATCGGACAGTTAGGTTCCACCGTCGCCATTGGTCTGCTCATCGACACGCTGATCGTGCGCTCGTTGCTCATGCCGTCGATCGCCACACTGCTAGGACGCTGGTTCTGGTGGCCGCAGCGGGTGCGCCCCCGCCCTCCTCCTCAGCCCTGGCCGCCGGCCAACCAGTCCGCCACTCCAGTTCCCGTCGGCGAGGAATAACCGAGTTTCATCCCCGCGAGAAGTAGCCGGGCGGGCAAAAGTATTGAACCGCAGGTCATCCGGCGGCTGAACTCTCTGTGGTCGAGAGGTAGTCGGACAGGAAGTCGATGTCTTACCAGTTCCAGTGGAACGCCATCGGCCCGGCATAGATGTTCGTCGCGATCTCATCGGAGTAGGCCCGCCGGCCTGCGTAGTCCATCGAGTAGAACCAGTGGATTACCGGGAAACAGAACCGGTTGATCAATCGCGCTGTATCGCAGCTCTTTCCAGGACGGCCATCTGATCCGGACAGTAGATGCTGATGGCGGCGCCCAGGAACTGCCACGCTTGTTGAGTAGTGCTGCCCTTTTGTAGCTGGTTGGAAACGAACTGCGCCGACTGGTAGGCGTCGCTATCCAAGCCGTTCCGGAGGCGTTTGCAGGTGATCTTTCCGATCCAGGCGTTGTAGTCGCGCGGCCCGTATATGCCGTAGGTGTGGAGCTGGGCCGCGAAATCCTGGTCCGGGTCGGCGTTTGCGGGCGCGGGCGCGGCCAGTGCGATTGCTGCGGCCACCAGACTTGTTGCCAGCGCTGCTAACTTCATATTCCGTCGGCACCCCTTTGAGATCGGTGAACCGCTCCTGTCACCGTTCGTAACCGGTTTCCAGTCGCATATTAGTACCTTGAGTCTCCTGTTACTGCGCTGATCTAAAAATGGGGACGTGCCGGCTGGCCGTGATCCCACCGACGGCCGTGGACTCGAAAGATTGCGCACCGACCAGTTCTCCCCGGAGTGATCATTGCGACAGCCCGAACTCCACCATCGCGATAACAGTGTCGAGGCCTTCGGAGAGCGCCGCCACTCGTTCGGCTGCAGTCGGAGCGGTGAGCACGGCGTATCTGTCGGCCTGACCCATCGGTAACCGAACAGCCAAGGCGTACAACCACAGTCCGATATCGCCGGACTCGTCGGCGCCCGCCACGATGTCACCAGCGTTCACTTG
>JAHZKD010000123.1 GCA_022600605.1 Actinomycetes bacterium | reverse complement strand
CTGACCGTCGCCGTGCTCTACCCGGTGCTGGACTTGGTCGCATTGACAGTGGCCATCGCAGTGCTCGCCCGCACCCGGGCGCGCGAACGCGCCGTGGTGTCCCTGCTGACCCTCGCCCTCGCCCTGGCGACCGTCGCCGACGGCACATACACTTACCTCGTCGCCCACGATCAGTACCAAACCGGCAACCCCATCGACATCATCTGGGCTGCATCGCTTTTAGTCTTTGTGGCAGCCGCAGTGCGCAGCCGCCACATGCCAGAGCACAGCAAGCCCACCGTGTCTGTGCCCTCGAAGTCGTCACTGTGGCTGCCCTACCTACCGCTATTACTCGCCGGCACTCTAGGTCCACTTCTGGCCATGTCCGGGCCGGAACGGATAATCGTGCCGTTCATCGTGGTAGCCGTCTATGCGCGGGAAACGGTCGTTGCGTGGGAAAGCCGGCGGCTGTTGACCGCCGCGGCGGAGCAGGCGTTGCGGGATCCGCTGACAGGGCTGGCGAACCGGACGCTGTTTCAGGATCGGTTGGCGCACGCGATGATGCTGCGTTCTCGCAATGGTCAGTCGGTCGCGGTGATGGCGCTGGACCTCGACGATTTCAAGTTAGTCAACGACAGCATGGGGCATCCAGCCGCAGACAGCTTGCTCATTCACGTGGGCGCGCGACTGGCGGAGAGCGTACGAGCCGGTGACACGGTGGCGCGGATGGGTGGCGACGAATTCGCGCTGGTCCTCGAAGGCCGTGTCGACGAGTCACATCTGGTCGCGCAGCGCGTGGACGAGGCCTTCGACGAGCCGTTCCTCATCGACGGCCAGGAACTGTTGATCCGTCCCAGCATCGGGGTAGCCGTGGCGCCCGACGACGAATCCGATCTGACGCCCGAAACACTCATCAGGCGCGCCGACATCGCCATGTACGCGGCCAAGCGGTCACGCTCCGCGCAGGTCCACACCTTCCATTCCGAAATGATGCTTGCCGATCCGGACGTCGCAGAGTTCGCCGCCGGCCGCGCGGCGCGGCCCGCTGCCGATGGGGCAGCGCAGGTGCGCATGCTGGGCGAACTGCGGCACGCAATCGATCACAGTCACCTCACGGTGGTGTACCAACCCAAGCTCGCGCTCGACACCGAAAAGATCGTCGGGGTCGAGGCGCTGCTGAGATGGCCGCACCCCCAAATGGGAATTCTGAGCCCCGATGCGTTCATGTCGCTGGTGCGCCAACACGGGCTGATGCGCCCAGTGACCGACCTGGTCCTTGACCGGGCTCTCGACGACGTGGCGCGCTGGGCGGCGAACGGAACGCACGTTCCGGTTGCGGTGAATCTCTTCGCCCCAACGCTACGAGACACCCGCCTGCCCGAAACGCTGTTCGAGGCTTTGCGCCGTCGCGGGCTGCCCGCCGACATGCTGACCGTCGAGATCACCGAGGATCTGGTTCTCAGCGAGGTCACGTTGGTCACCACCGTGCTACACCGACTGCGCGAGCACGGCATCAGGGTCGCGATCGACGACTTCGGAAGCGGCTACTCGGCGCTGGCCTACCTTCGCGACCTACCCATCGACGAAGTGAAGCTAGACAGGCACTTCATCGGTTCGGTCGCTACCGACAACCGGGCCGCAGCGGTGGTGAGAGCGGTCATCGACCTGACCCACGACCTCGGTATCACGGTGGTCGCCGAAGGGGTCGAAGACGCCCAGACCGCCAATTGGCTCCAGCAGCGCGGCTGCGACATCGGGCAGGGCTACCACTTCAGCAAGCCCGTGGACGCCGACCGAATTCCCAACCTCGCCGCCGCCAGCGCAGAAGTCTCGACCTAACAGCGCAATCGGCCAGGGGCTGACGTTCACCGTCTCCGCATCTGACGTTCACCGTCTCCGCATGAAGCAGACCGGCGTTTCACACGGAGAGGTCGACTATCGCAAAGAGCGTCTCAGCAGATACCGGCCCTTAACCACCAGTGAACTGTCGTGGCACTCGTGATCAGTATGGATCACCTTTGCCACAGAGCAGGCTTACGGGCGCTGCGGTGCGGTGGGCGCCGGGGGCCTCGGAGGGTATTTGTCTGGTTTCATCATTCCGCCGGGTTTCATCATTGGGCAGCTGCCCATAGATCCGCCTGGCTGCATCTGGCCGGCTTCGTAGCCGCGATGCCAGTCGTAGTACCCCCCGGTTGCCCTGCCGATGAAAAGCCCGGAGAAGAAGATCGCCGCGACGATGAACAACACACCGGCGACGATGCCAACCCAGGCCAAGGTCTGGTTGAGCCGGTTGGGCTGACCGTGCGGCTGCTGGTGATTCGGGGGTAGCGGTGGGGTTTCGTTGCCTGGTTGTTCAGGTGATTCAGTCATGAATTCATTCCTTCGCTATGCGGACGAGTTGATGAGGATGCTCCGATGGCTGTGATGAATCCTCCGAATCAGATTGGGTCCTCAGACCCCAGCCCGCACATGCCCACGATCGGGAGTAGTTGCTGGGCCAACGGCAGAGATGATCAGCGGTGGTCGCGGAGAACTGTTATGCGACGGTGGTATTCGTCTTCGTCGATCTCGCCGCGGGCGAACCGTTCGGCGAGCAGGCTCTCCGAGCGGTCCTGGGTGGCGCCGGCCGGTGGTCCCTGTCCGGGGGCTCGCTGGGGCGCAGACAGATATCTGATGCCGAGAACCGTGGCAGTGACTACGACGACCAAGACCACCACGAACAGGATCATCATGATCCCGCCGCCCCAACCCCAGCCGTGCCCCCACATCCAACCGTTGTCGTCATACATCGTCGCTATACCTCCTGCAAGTTATCCACCGCGCCATTTCAGAGTGCGCGTTGGCCGTTACCGTTCCTAGAGTCGTTGGTCCCCCAGCCCGATCCGCTAGGCGCTGCATCGGGATGCCTTGTTCGGGGCTAGTTGTTCCCCTGGCCTCTAGGGAGATACACGACGGGTGCTCTTTCCTCACCGCGCACTCCCGACAGCTTCGACCTGGTTCGCTGCCTGATCTGATGAGATCTCTTGGGACACCACGGTGTCGGCGATGTCGGCAACCTCTTGGGCACATCCCCAGGACAGCGTCACACCTGCGCCGCCGTGGCCGTAGTTATGCACGATCTGGGTGCCGGATTGGGACTCCAGGCGCACACCGCCAGTCCGGAAGGGGCGCAGCCCGACGCGTAGCGGGTCGGCCGCGTCAGGTTGTGCATCGCCCAGCTGCGGCAGGAATTCCGAAGCGCGGGTGTGCATGTCGCGTACCGATCGGTCGTGCGTGGTGAGGGTGGTCTCCCATTGGCCAGGTTGGACTAGTCCGCCGATGAGTAGCCGGTCCTGGCCGCGGGGGACGATGAAGATCATGTTCTGCGCGTCGATGCTGGAGTCGTTGGCGACCGCCTGAACGGCGGTGATTCGCGGCATCGCGGTCCCATCGTTGATCACACGCAGCAGGGCCCCCCGGTGCGGGTCCAGCGTGGTGTCCCCGGCCAGTTCTACCGCGCCCAGGCCTGAGCAGTTAACGATGACCTCGGCCGAGAACTCGGCACGTAATTGCTGCTCTTGGGTGACCAGCGGGCCACGGACGGCGCGGTCGGTGATGGTGACGCCAGCTTCGCGTGCTTGGCGGCTCAACCACGTCAGGTAGCGGTCGGTATCTATCGTCGGCGCGAGGTAGGAGTAGGCGTCGATGACCCCGGTGTCGGGGTTGACGCCGTGGGCGGTGATCAGCGAGGCGTCGTGGATGAAGCCGGGTACGTGCTGCTCGATCTGCCGCATCTTGTCCCACTCGCCGGGGTGTTCTTCGACCCGATGCCGGAAGTAGAACACCGCTGGTCGCAGGCACACCCCGGTGTGGGGGTTGGCGGTCAGCTGGGCGAACCGGTGATAGGAGGTCATCGCCCAGCCGGCGGAGCGGGCCAGGACCTCCTGGTCGTGATGACGTCCGCACACCGACGGTGGCCACTCCCACACCGCTCCGGCCACAGTCGATACTGTCCCGGAGCCGAAGTGGTCGGCGAGCAGGGTGACGCGCCAGCCGCGGCGAGCCAGCACCAGCGCGGTGCTGAGGCCATTGACGCCAGCCCCGATCACCAGCGCAGCACGGCGGCCGCTACGGGTTGTCACGCCAGCTCCTGCTCTCGCGGCGGGTGCATCCGTATCGCGCGGGCCATGCCGGTCTCCTCATCACTAGTTCATCCCCAGGCCCCAACTCGCCGTGGCCTAGATCAACAGGCCGCGGTTGAACCGAGACATATCTACTATCTACGTCATACGTACGCAGATAGTACGTTATCTTTGACTCTGGCGCTACCGAACACGGTGCGTTCGTCGATGTGGGGTACGCATGTGGCCGAGTAGAATCCCCACAGATAAGCCGGGAGGCAACTGATGCGAGTGCGGGGCTTTGGAGAGCTTGAAGCGGTCGTCATGGACCGTATCTGGGATCGTGATCCGACTACGCCGACGACGGTGCGCGACGTGTTCGACCAACTCGTCACCGAGCGCAATATCGCCTACACCACGGTGATGTCGACGATGGACAACCTGCACACCAAGGGCTGGCTCACCCGCGAGCGCGACGGCAAGGCCTACCAGTATTGGG
>JAHZKD010000122.1 GCA_022600605.1 Actinomycetes bacterium | reverse complement strand
TGCGACTGACCGAGGCGGACGTGCCGCCGCCGGACGAGGGCTACGTGCAGGTCCAGGTTGAGGCCGCCGGCGTCAACTTCCGGGATGTGCTCAATGTCCTCGGGCTCTATCCGGGCGACCCCGGCCCGATCGGCGGTGACTTCGCCGGCGTCGTCACACAGTTGGGCAGCGGCGTCACCGGACTCGAGATCGGCCAGCGGGTCTACGGCTTCATGCAGGGCGCGTTCTCCAGCCGGTTCAACGTGCCGGAACAATTGTTGGCGCCGATTCCCGACGGGGTGAGCGCAGTCGAGGCAGCGACGATCCCGGCCGCCGCTTTAACGGTCCGGCTCGCATTCGACTGGGCACAGCTGAAGCCTGGTGAGCGGGTCCTCATCCACGCCGCCAGCGGCGGAGTCGGCTTGGCGGCGATCCAGATGGCCCAGCACTGCGGCGCCACCGTCTTCGCCACGGCCAGCACCTTCAAGCGCGAAACACTGCGCGAGATGGGTGTCAAGTACGTCTACGACTCGCGCACCACGGACTTCGCCGACCAGATCCTCGCGGACACCGGTGGCGCCGGAGTCGACGTCGTACTCAACAGCCTGACCAACGAAGGGTTCCTCGAAGCGACTGTGCGAGCAACCGCCCAGAATGGGCGCTTTATCGAGATCGCCAAACGCGATATCTGGACGCCCGAGCAAATGGCGGAGGCGCGCCCGGATATCACCTACGAGATTGTGGCGCTCGATACGGTCACCATGCAGGAACCCGAGCGTATCCGTGCCTTGCTGACCGAGGTCTCGGACGGGATGGCCCGCGGGGATTGGACACCGCTGCCCGCCGAGATCTATCCGATTACCGAGGCGCGGGCCGCGTTCCGCCGCATGCAGCAGGCGCGGCACATCGGCAAGATTGTGGTGCAGATACCGACCCCGCTGCAGCCACGAGCCGATCGGAGCTATCTGATCACGGGCGGGCTCGGTGCTATCGGTCTGCACACAGCGGCGTATCTGGCCCAACTCGGTGCCGGTGACATCGTGTTGACCAGCCGACGCGAGCCCGACGCGGATGCACAACAGGTGATCGCGGAGATCACCGACCGGCACAACAGCCGCATCCACATCTTCGCTGCCGATGTCGGCGACGAGTCCGAGGTCGCGAAACTGCTGGATCGAATCCGCGCGGAGTTGCCGCCGCTGGCCGGGGTGGCCCATTTGGCCGGTGTGCTCGACGATGCGTTGCTGTCAGAGCAGAGCCTGGAGCGATTCCGGACGAGCCTGTCAGCCAAGGCGTTCGGCGCCTACCACCTGGATCGCTTGACGAAGGACGACGATCTGGACTTCTTCGTTGTGTCCTCCTCGGTGTCTAGCTTGTTCGGCTCACCCGGCCAGTCCAACTACGCGACTGCCAACGCGTTTCTGGATGGCCTGGTCGGGCAAAGAAGGGCGCAGGGCTTGCCGGCCACCGGTGTCAACTTCGGCCCCTGGGCCGACAGCGGTATGGCCTCGTCGGAAGCCGCGCTCAACAATCTCAGTGTGCTGGGCCTGGTACCCCTTGAACCCTCGGCCGCACTGGGTGCACTCGCCGAGATTCTCGCCAACGGAACCGGCCAAGCGACCGTGATCAAAGCCAACTGGCAGCGTGCCGCAAAGGTGCTGGGCAGTTCGCGTCCACCAATTCTCGATCTTGTGTTGCCGAGTGCCGTCGGTGAGGCAACAGGTGACAGTGAGTTACTTCGGCAACTGCAGGAGATACCGGTGCCCCAGCGTGCCGGTTTCGTGACCGAGTTCCTCCAGCGCGAGGTCCAGAACTTCCTGAGGCTGGCACAACCGCCCGCGGCATCCAGTCGGTTCTTGGACCTGGGTACGGATTCATTGATGGCGATTGAACTCCGCAACAGGTTGCACAGTCAGTTCGGCGGCGCCTTCACCATCGACGCGACAGCGGTCTTCGACTATCCGACCATCGGAGGGTTGGCCGAGTATCTGGTCGGTCAGCTGCCCGATGCAGATTCGCCGACGTCCGAGGCGCAACCTGCTACCGCAGAGGATTCGCCGACGTCCGAGGCGCAACCTGCTACCGCAGAGGATTCTCCGACGCCCGAGGCGCAAGCCGCTACCGCCGAAGACTCACCGGCTGAGGCGCAATCGGTTGCCGCAGAAGAGGAAGGGGCTGCAGATACCCCTCCAGGGGCTGCAGACTGACGGTGGGGACTGTCAGCAAGGAGTGGCCGGGGCGGAAGTCGGTTTTCATCACCGGGGCCGCGACAGGTATCGGCCGGGCGGCCGCGTTGTTGTTCGCCAGGCATGGCTACCTGGTCGGCGGATACGACATCGATGAACCAGGGCTGCAACTGCTGGGCGGCGACATCACGGCTGTAGGTGGCGTCGGAGTCGTCGGGCATCTCGACGTCAGCGATGCCCACGAGGTGTCTGCGCGGCTCTCCGAGTTTGTCTCCACCGCCGGTGGTCGCCTCGATGTGCTGATCAACAACGCCGGCCTCCTGAACGCCGGGCCCTTCGAAGACATCCCCGTCGCTGTGCACCACCGTGCAATCGACGTCAACATCAAAGGGGTCCTCAACGGGTTGCACGGCGCGTTCAAGTTCCTCCAGACCACGCCGGGTGCGGTGGTGGTTAACCTCGGCTCGGCGTCGGCTATCTACGGTCAGGCTGAACTCGCCAACTACAGCGCCACCAAGTTCTATGTCAGGGCGGTCACCGAGGCGCTCAACCTTGAGTGGAGCGACCACGACATTCGGGTCATCGACATGTGGCCGCTGTTTGTTCATACGGAAATGACCCAGGGCCTCGAGACCGGCACCACCGATTCGCTCGGTATCCGGTTGAGCCCGGAGGACATTGCCGAGGACATCCTGGCGGCGGTCGACCCGAGCTGGTCGCGGCGGCTCGTCCCGGCAGGTGCACTACCCCGTCGGTATCCAGGCCAAGGTGCTGGCACTAGGTGCCCGGTTTTCGCCGGCGTGGCTCAGCCGGCTGGTGAACAAGCGGCTGGCGCACAGGTAGTCAGCCCGGGCCACCAGCGGGTGATTTCCACCTCTGGGAACGTTGTGGATCCCCCAGATCCGTCCACACCCGTTCATTGACCGGCTCAAGTGACTATCATCACAACTTAGCGAACTCGCAGCTCAGAGGCGCAAAATGGCCTGATTTCGCGGCCCCGCCCAACTGCTGGGTTGGTTCGCCGAGGCTAATTCCTCACAGAACTGTTGCTTTGACGTTACCAGCCGGTATAGTTAGGCCCAGTTACTGGTGGGTAACTTATTTGGAAGTACCCAACCGCATGCGGCGTTCTCAACGAGGAGGAAACGTGAGCCATTACAAGAGCAATGTTCGTGACCAGGTATTCAACCTGTTCGAAGTCTTCGGTATGGACAAGGTCCTTGGCACCGGCGACTACACAGACTTTGACGAAGAAACCGCGACCGAGATGCTGTCCGAGATCGCGAAGCTGGCCGAGGGCCCTGTGGCGGCATCGTTCGCCGAGGGTGATCGCAACCCCCCGGTGTTCGACCCCCAGACACACTCGGTGACACTGCCCGAGGCATTCAAGGACTCCGTACGCGCCGTAGTCGACGGCGGCTGGGACAAGCTCGGAATCGAGGAGGAGCTCGGCGGCACACCGATGCCCAGTGCACTGGCCTGGGCCCTGCAGGAGCACATCCTCGGCGCCAATCCCGCCGTCTACATGTATGCGATGGGCGCCGGATTCGCCAACATCTTCTACCACCTTGCGACCGATGAGCAGAAAGAGTGGGCCAAACTGGCCGCCGATCGCGGCTGGGGCTCCACCATGGTGCTCACTGAGCCGGACGCCGGCTCAGACGTGGGCGCCGGACGCGCCAAAGCCGTCCAGCAGCCTGACGGAAGCTGGCACATCGATGGCGTGAAGCGCTTCATCACGTCGGGCGACTCCGGCGACCTTGTCGAGAACATCATGCACCTGGTGCTGGCCCGCCCCGAGGGCGCAGGCCCGGGCACCAAAGGTCTGTCGTTGTTCTTCGTACCCAAGTTCCTGTTCGATCCGGAGACGGGCGAGCCGGGCGAGCGCAACGGTGTATTCGTCACCAACGTCGAACACAAGATGGGCCTCAAGGTCTCGACCACGTGTGAGCTCTCACTGGGCCAGCACGACATTCCCGCCAAGGGCTGGCTGGTCGGCGAGGTGCACGAAGGCATCAAGCAGATGTTCGACGTCATCGAGCAGGCTCGGATGATGGTAGGCACCAAGGCTATCGCCACGCTGTCCACCGGCTACCTGAACGCGCTGGAGTACGCCAAGACGCGCGTGCAGGGTGCAGATTTGACCCAGATGACCGACAAGACCGCGCCGCGGGTGAGCATCACCCACCACCCAGACGTTCGCCGATCGCTGATGACCCAGAAGGCCTACGCCGAGGGTTTGCGTGCGCTCTACCTGTTCACCGCGACCCATCAGGACGCAGAGGTGGCCAAGGCGCTGCACGGCATCGAACCCGAGCTGGCGGTCAAGGTCAACGACCTCATGCTGCCGATCGTCAAGGGTGTCGGCTCCGAACAGGCCTACGCGAAACTCACCGAGAGCCTGCAGACCTACGGTGGGTCTGGCTTCCTGCAGGACTACCCGATCGAGCAGTACATCCGGGACGCCAAGATCGATTCCCTCTACGAGGGCACCACCGCCATCCAGGCGCAGGACTTCTTCTTCCGCAAGATTGTCCGCGACAAGGGCGTGGCGCTGGGACACGTCGCCGGCCAGATCGAGGAGTTCGTCAAGTCGGAGACCGGTAACGGCCGCCTCAAGACCGAGCGTGCGCTGCTGGCAACCGCGCTGGAAGATGTCCAGGCGATGGCCGCCTCGCTGACCGGCAACCTGATGGCATCGCAAGAGGACCCAAGCAGCATCTACAAGGTTGGCCTGGGTTCCGTGCGCTTCCTGATGAGCGTTGGCGACCTGGTCATAGGCTGGCTGCTGCAACGGCAGGCGGCGGTGGCAATCGAGAAGCTCGATGCCGGAGCCGGGGAGAACATGGGGGCTGATGACCGCGCCTTCTACGAAGGCAAGGTCGCGGTCGCATCGTTCTTCGCCAAGAATTTCCTGCCGCTACTCACCAGCACCAGGTCTGTCGTGGAGAACCTGGACAACGAAGTTATGGAACTGGACGAAGCGGCCTTCTAGGCTGTTCCCGCCGCATCGTCTTGAGACGCCCCCGGACTCTTCCCGGGGGCGCCTTACTTTGTCTTCCCAGGAGCGCTTCGCATCTTCCCAGGAGCGCTTCGCTTTGTCTTCCCGGGAGCGCTTGCCTTGAGGGCCCGATTGCGCGCGGCATGCGGGAGGACGCCTGCAGGGGCCAGGCCAGTGGCACCCCGTGGCTTTCCGACCAAAGGCACCCAGTAGCGGTGCCGACCAAAAAAGGGCGGGTTCGGGAGGACATTGGGCGCGTCTCGCGCACTCCCGCGCGGCCGGCTTTCATCCCTCACCGACTCTTTTTGGGCCAGTCACTCCCGAACCCGTCGTAAGAACAATCATACCGCTGTGACTGGTCTCACACCAGGACTCAGTTTCGCGGGCACCTTGACGTGCGGCACTGCGGCACTAACTAGTGGTCAGGAGCCCTTGCTCCGCATGAGCGCACGGGTACGGGAGCGCCCCTCAGCAGACGGGTCGAAGGGTGCTCCGACAAACTCGTCGACTCCGGCGGCGGCCAGTTCATCGAGCTGTTGGGAGACCGTCTGCTCATCGCCGATGATCGCCGCGTCCTCAGGCCCGGCGAAGCCCTCGCGGTCCAGCATCGCGCGGTAGGAAGGAAGGGTTCCGTATATCGCGAACTGCTCGGCAGCCTGACGGCGGAGGGCATCGACATCGTCGGTGACGCTGACCGGCAACGCCGCCACAACCCGCACAGCACCCTCGCTGCGTCCCGCGTCGGCCGCAGCCTGCCGCAATGTTGGTCCGACGTGGTCAGCCAGGGTCGCCGGGCCGGTCATCCAGGTACAGGTGCCCGATGTCCGGCGCCCCGCCAGCCGTAGCATCTGGGGCCCCAGCGCCGCGATGTACACCTCTGGCCGTGGTGCGCCGGGGATCACCAAGGCGCCGCGCGTGGTGACGGTCTCCCCTGCGGCGTTGGCCGGTTCGCCGGCAAGCAGCGGGAGCAACCCGTCGAGGTTCTCGTTGAGCCTGCGCACCGGCTTGTCCCACGGAATGCCCCACATCCCTTCGGTAACCGCCGCGTGGGTCATGCCGAGTCCTAGCAGGAACCGTCCGCCGGAGGCGAGGCTGACCGTCAACGCGCGCTGCGCCATGTGCATCGGGTGCTGGTTCTGGATCGGGACCACACCGCTGGCCGCCTCAATCGTGTCGACCTCCCGTAAGGCAATGGCCAGCACGGTGAGAAGGTCGGGCTCATAAGGCAGTTGACTCATCCACACCCGGCGGAAGCCCTCGTCCCGCAACTGGGCCAAATTGGCGATTGTCGCGTCGATCGATGAGCCTTGCGCGGAGTCGGCACCGCTGAGCTGTCCAAACATGCTGATCTGCATGTCTTGAATCTAGCCTCAACAATTTAGAGCCCCGTGTTGCCGTCGGGTCGGGGGGTCAGACGGCAACACGGAGCTATCCCATGTATCGATCGTTTACCGCCGGGCGTTACAGCGACTCGATCGCTTTATCAGGCCTCCAGGATGGCCGTCACACCCTGACCGCCGGCGGCGCACACGGAAATCAGGCCCCGCACGGGTTGCCCTGTCTGGGCCTTCTTCTCCGACAGCTGCTTGGCCAGCTGGGCAAGGATCCGGCCACCGGTCGCGGCGAACGGGTGGCCCGCGGCCAGGGAGGAGCCGTTGACGTTGAGCTTGGACCGATCGATCCGGCCCAGCGCACCGTCCAGCCCCAGGCGCTCCTTGCAGTACTCCTCGGATTCCCAAGCCGCCAGCGTGGCCAACACCACCGACGCGAACGCCTCGTGGATCTCGTAGAAGTCGAAATCCTGCAGTGTTAATCCGTTGCGGGCCAGTAGGCGCGGCACCGCATACGTCGGTGCCATCAACAGCCCGTCGCGGCCGTTGACGTAATCCACCGCGGCAGTCTCACCGTCGACGAAGTACGCCAGCACCGGGATCCCGTGCTCGTCGGCCCACTGCTCTGAGGACAGCAGCGCCACCGATGCGCCGTCTGTCAGCGGGGTCGAGTTGCCGGCCGTCATCGTCGCATCACCGTCGCGCACCCCGAAGACCGGCTTGAGCTTGGCCAGCTTCTCGGGCGAGGAGTCGGCACGCAGGTTGTTGTCCCGAAAGAGCCCGAGAAACGGGGTGACGAGATCGTCGAAGAATCCGCGGTCGTAGGCGGCGGCCATATTGCGGTGGCTGGCCGCGGATAGCTCGTCCTGGTCGACGCGCTTGACGCCCATCTCCTTGGCGGTGATCGCGGCATGCTCGCCCATCGACATGCCGGTGCGGGGCTCGCTGTTGACCGGGATCTCCACGCCTACCGAGGCGGGCAGCTTGCCCACCAGCTTGAGCCGGTCGACGTTGGACTTCGCGCGCCGCAGGCCCAACAGGGTCCGGCGAAGATCATCGGCGAACGCGATGGGCGCATCTGATGCGGTGTCCACGCCACCTGCCGCGGCAACCTCGTAGCGGCCCAGGGCGATCCCGTCGGCCGCTACGGTCGCCGATTGCAGACCAGTGCCGCAGGCCTGCTGCAGATCGAAGGCCGGCGTGTAGGACGATAGCGAGCTGCCCAACACGGATTCCCGCATCAAGTTGAAGTCGCGGCTGTGTTTGAGCACCGCGCCACCGATCACGACGTCGAGTTTTGCGCCATTGAGGTTGAACCGGTCGGCCAGACCGTCGAGCACGGCGGTGAACATGTCCTGGTTAGATGCGTTCGCATAGGCCCCGTCGGAGCGCGCGAAAGGGATCCGGTTGCCTCCGAGGATGGCTACCCGGCGGGTTGTCTTGTTGTCGGCCACGTGTGCCTCCCGGCGTCGCGAGGATCATTGGGGTGTCGAGAGTCATACTACCCACGGTTATTACTCTGGAGTAAGTTCATTCTCGACACACAGCTCGCCCCGCACCGGTTACTCCGTTGCGGTTGATGATGTACCTCGGATTTCGAAAGGCAGCACCGTGGCTTCCGATCTACTCACACAAGTCGTCAACTCCGGCCCGGGATCTTTTCTGGCCAAGCAACTGGGCGTCCCGCAACCGGAACCGTTGCGCCGCTATAAGCGTGGCGAACCGCCATTGCTCGGCTCCCTGCTGATCGGCGGCCAAGGGCGTGTCGTGGAGCCGATGCGCGATGCGCTGGCCGCGGACTACGACGTGGTCGCCAACAACCTGGGCGGCCGGTGGGCGGACTCATTCGGCGGACTGGTGTTCGACGCCACCGGGATCACCGAACCCGAGGGCCTGAAGGCGCTCTACGAATTCTTCACTCCGCTGCTGCGCAACCTGGCCCCGTCGGGCCGTGTCGTCGTCATCGGCACGACGCCGGAGGAAACTGGCAGCGTCGGAGAACGCGCCTCCCAACGCTCACTGGAGGGGTTCACCCGCTCGCTGGCCAAGGAGCTGCGCAACGGAGCGACCGCCACGCTGGTCTACCTGTCAGCGGACGCGAAACCGGCTGCCACCGGACTGGAGTCCACGCTGCGGTTCGTTCTGTCCTCAAAGTCGGCCTACGTCGACGGCCAGGTGTTCCGGGTCGGCGCGGCCGATTCGATCCCGCCGGCGGACTGGGACAAACCGCTTGCCGGCAAGGTCGCGGTGGTGACTGGCGCAGCCCGTGGAATCGGCGCGACCATCGCCGAGGTGTTCGCACGCGACGGTGCCCAGGTGATCGCTGTCGACATCGAGGGCGCGTCGGAAGCACTCGCAGAAACCGCCGCCCGGGTCGAAGGCACCGCGCTGACCCTTGACGTCACGGCCGCCGATGCAGCGGAGCGCATTACCGAACACCTCAAGCAGCACTACGGGGACTCAGACGGTCGCCTCGACATCCTGGTCAACAACGCCGGCATCACGCGAGACAAGCTGTTGGCCAACATGGACGAGAGCCGCTGGGACTCCGTCATTGCGGTGAATCTGCTTGCGCCTCTTCGCCTTGCCGAGGGTTTGGTCGGCAATGGGACCATCGGCGCAGGTGGCCGTATTATCGGCTTGTCGTCGATGGCGGGTATCGCGGGCAACCGGGGGCAGACGAACTACGCCACGACCAAGGCGGGCATGATCGGGCTCACCGATGCTTTGGCGCCCCAGTTCGCCGAGAAGGCCATCACCATCAACGCGATTGCCCCTGGATTCATCGAAACCAAGATGACTGAAGCTATTCCGCTGGCCACTCGCGAGGTAGGTAGACGACTGAACTCGCTGTTCCAGGGCGGCCAGCCGGTGGATGTCGCTGAGGCTATCGCCTACTTCGCCAGCCCGGCGTCCAACGCAGTCACCGGCAACACGATCCGGGTCTGCGGCCAGGCCATGCTGGGGGCATGAGTGAAGCTTGCGAACGAATAGTCGATGATGAGTGAAGCTTGCGAACGAATAGTCGATGATGAGTGAAGCTTGCGAACGGATAATCGAACCATGAGCGACCACCAACAGCCGTCAGGCTTGAAGAACCTGCTTCGCGCCGCCGCGGGCGCACTGCCCTTCGTGCCGCGCGGCGACACCGTGCCCGACCGCACACTGAAGGTTGAGCAGCTGGGTATCGATCCCGTCAACGTGGCCCGGTACGCGAACGTCACCGGCCTCCGGTTCGACAACGTAGTGCCGCTGACTTATCCGTTCGCACTGACTTTTCCCACGGTGATGTCACTTGTAGCCAGCTTCGACTTCCCCTTCGCAGCAATGGGTTCGGTGCACGTCGAGAACCACATCACCCAGTATCGCCCTCTCGCTGTCAGTGACACCGTGGACGTGGCCGTGCACGCTGAGAATTTGCGTGAACATCGCAAGGGCCTGCTCGTGGACATCGTGACCGATGTCAACGTTGGCAACGACACCGCGTGGCATCAGGTGACGACATTCCTGCACCAGCAGCGGACCAGCCTGTCGGCCGAGCCCAAGCCGCCACCACCGAAGCAGCCCAAGCTGGGGCCACCCAACGCCGTGCTGCGCATTACGCCGGGACAGATCCGCCAGTACGCGGCAGTGGGAGGGGATCACAACCCGATTCACACGAACGGAATGGCCGCCAAGTTGTTCGGTTTCCCGACCGTGATTGCACACGGAATGTACAGTGCGGCTGCCGTTCTGGCGAATATCGAAGGTCAGCTTCCGGATGCGGTGAGGTACTCGGTGCGGTTCGCCAAGCCAGTTGTGCTGCCCGCCCGCGCAGGCCTGTGGGTGGACCGCGACAGCGACGGCTGGGAACTGACCCTGCGGAACCTATCCAAGGGCTACCCCCATTTGACCGGGTCGGTGACACCGATCTGAGGCACGACGCACTCGACGACTTCGCCGATTAGTACCGACCCCCCAGCCAGGTCAGCTCGAATCTCCAGTTGTTCGAAACGCTTCAGCTCTTACGGGCGGCACCGACGAAGATCCCACCGCCGAAGCGCGGTTCGAACCGGCCCTTTCCATGCAGTCCATGGCGAGCGAGCTCGTCAGCAAATTCATCTGCCTCGAAACGATTCTCGCGCGGATGATCTGTGAAGGTGCGCATCGCCCAGCTATCAAGCAGCCGTCGTGGCACCTCCTCGAACAGCAGCAGCCCGCCGGGCCGCAGAACTCGGGAGATTTCTGCCACGGCGTGCTGCCAGTCAGGGACGTGGTGGATGATTCCGAAGTCGACGACGGTATCGAGAGCGTTGTCGGGTTCGTTGATTTCGCACACATCGCCGACAGACAAGGACGCGGGGCGTCCGTGTAGCCGCCTGCGGGCCAATTCCACCATCGACTCGTCGAGATCGAAGGCTGTGACGCTGTCTGCTCCGAGTCGGTCGAGGATCACTTCGACGCCGATGCCGCGGCCACACCCGACCTCCAGCACCCGCTGGCCCGACAGCGCGCCACCTGCCAGTCGCCGGAACCAGGACGCCTCACGATGGTGTTGGTGCGCGGCCCTCAGCGGGTTGTTCATGGCTGCGCGCTCGACGGCGTTGAGTTTCATGGCATTCCTTTGGTTAGTCCCTTTGGTTAGCCGTGGCTCTGGTCAAGGTGCCCGCGCCACAATTACGGTAGACCACTTTCGACTGAGCAAGCGTGGCAGATTGCCCGATAGTCGATTGACAGCGTGGCCGAACTGTATTTCCTATTCCGTTGTGCCGAACGTGTTGAATACCCACCATGGCAGTTCAGCCGGCGCTCGCCGACATTGATTTCACCGATTTAGACAACTTCGCCGACGGATTCCCGCACCATCTCTTCGCGATCCATCGCGCGAAAGACCCCGTTTTCTGGCACGAGCCGACCCAACACACCCCCGATGGCGAAGGCTTCTGGTCGGTCGCAACCTACGCAGAAACGATGCAAGTCCTGCGCGCACCTGAGATCTTTTCCTCGGTCACTGGCGGTGACCGAGCTTTTGGGGGCACCTTGCTCCAAGATCTGCCGATCGCGGGTCAGGTACTCAACATGATGGACGATCCCCGGCATGCCCACATTCGTCGCTTAGTCAGCTCGGGACTAACGCCGCGCATGATGGGTCGGGTCGAAGACGATCTGCGGTCCCGCGTAGCTGGTCTCATCGAAAAGATCGAACCCGGGGTGCCCTTCGACTTCGTGCCCGACATCGCAGCCGAACTACCGATGCAGATGATCTGCATCCTGCTGGGAGTCCCCGAATCGGATCGGCACTGGCTGTTCGAGATGGTCGAGCCAAGCTTCGACTTTCGTGGATCGCGCAGCGCGGCAATCCACCGACTCAGCGCCGAAGACGCCGGATCGCAGCTGTATGCGTACGGCTCAGAGCTGGTGGCCCGCAAGCGCACCGAACCAGCCGACGACATGCTCTCGATCGTCGCGAGCGCCACTATCGACGATCCCGAAGCTCCCGGCTTATCTGACGCCGAGCTCTACCTGTTCTTTCTCTTGCTGTTCAGCGCGGGCGCCGAGACCACCCGCAATGCGATCGCCGGCGGTCTGCTTGCGCTGATGCAGCGCCCACACCAACTCCTGAAGCTGCGTGACAATCTCGAACTCGTCACAAGCGCGGCCGAGGAGATGGTGCGGTGGACCTCGCCATCCCCGTCGAAGCGCCGCACCGTCACCCGCGCGACCACTCTCGGTGGAAAGCAGCTCCAGGCCGGCCAGAAGGTGGTCGTCTGGGAAGGCTCGGCGAACCGCGATCCCGCAGTATTTGATCAACCGGACGACTTCGACATCACCCGTGCACCCAACCCTCACCTCGGATTCGGTCACGGAGTGCATTACTGCCTGGGCGCCCACTTGGCCCGGCTGGAACTTCGGACTTTGTTCCAGGAACTGCTACCTCGAATGGGCACCCTCGATGTAGTGAAACCCGTCGAGTGGACGCGCAGCAACCGGCACACCGGAATCCGGCACCTCACAGTCGAATTCGGCCACAGCAGCACAAGAGACGCCCCTGCCACGCCCTGACCTCCGCATGCCGCGCCGCGGCGCTAGAGCTGGGTGACGTTCTCCGGCGACCAGTACGCCTTCATCGCGGTGACCTTGGCGTCATCATCGAAGACCATCACATCGATCGGTTCGATCTGCATGCGGCTATCACCGCCGTCAAGCGTGAGCCGGAACTGAAACGCCGCCTCATGTCCGGCAACGCGCAGTGACACCAACTCAGATTTCCGGTCCAGGTTTTCGATCAGTGAGTAAAACCCGTGAATAGCGTGACGCCCAATGTGTACCTCACCACCGACGGGGTCCTCGACTGTCGCGTCATCGGCGTAGAGCTGCGCCAAGTCGTCGGCCCGGCCGTTGGCGATCAACTCGATGTAGCGGTGGACGACGTCGGTAATGTCCTGGGTGCTCGGCATAGCTGGCACGCTACACACTCCGTGCGGCACTCACTACGCCAGCGCCGGTAGCTGGCCGATCGCCGACCCGCGCCACCATCTTTGGGTAGTTGGTAACCGTCGAACGCTGTTGCCACACGACTAGCGCGACGTCACAGTGGCTAGGTCACAATGGCTAGGTCACAATGGCTTCGTCGGCCTCCGATGGCGCACCGCCGGACGCGTCGGCGGGCTTACCCTTGAGACCCAGCCAGAACAGGTCGATCAGCAACTGCGCCGCCTCGTCGGCACCGGCGTCACCGGCGTTGACATGTGAGGCCACCGCCTCACCCGCGCCCACCAGTGCGATGGCCATGAGGTCGAAATCGGCGTCCGGCTCGGGAAATCTGGTGCCGGCGCGCAGCATGCGGCTGACAAGTTCGATGATGCGCTCGCGGCCCTCACGCACGGAGTGGGCGAACCGCTGCGAGCTCGTGGCCTGGGTATAGAGCACCATCCACGACGCGCGGTTGGCATCGATGTACCTCAAGAACGACAGAACGGCGCTTCGCAATAACTCTTTGGGCGCATCGTCGAAGTCGATCTTGGTACGTACCTCGTCAACGAATCGAGCCAACTCCCGATCCAGGCAGGCGCCAAACAATTCCTCTTTGGAGCCGTAGTAAAGGTAGAGCATGGGCTTGCTGATCTGGGCCTCAGCCGCGATCGCATCCATCGATGTCTCGTGATACCCGTTTACCGAGAATATCTGGACTGCAGCATCAAGCATCTGCTGCTCGCGGACGGCACGCGGTATCCGCTTGGTTCCACCAGCCATGGGATGTGCCTTCCCCATCGATAAGCGACGTGTCCTATCCGAGCCTAAGCATTAGAGGTCCCAGCGTAAGCATTAGAAGCCCCAGCCTAAGCACTAGACGGCTGCTCAGCCGCCACAGCGCGGAGACGGGCCCTTCATTGCGGCGATCCGCATCACCGCCGCGTCGACACCCGCCATCGTCTACTCGCCGGCGGCCACCGCATTCTCCAAACGGTCGAGTACCGCGGGCACCTCGCCCGTCGTCACCCACAACGCGATGTCGGCTCCGGCCTGAAGTGAGCGCAGCACCGCGTCGGCTACCCCGAACCGGTCGGTGATCGCCCGCATGCTGGAAAGGTCGTCGGTGAACACCGGCCCGTTGAATGGCGGACCGCCGTAGTCTCCGGATCGCAGCAGCGCGTAGGCCGCGGGGCTCAGGCTGGCCGGTTCACTCCCGGTCAACCCGGGGATCTCCATGTGTCCGACCATGACGCCAACCGGCGGCTGCGCGGTCAGCGTCCGATAGGGCACCAGGTCGCTGGCCTGTAGGTCGGCCAGTGGCGGGGTGACGACGCTGCCAGCGTGCGAATCTCCCGAGGCATTCCCGTGTCCGGGGAAGTGCTTGAGTACCGGCAGCACCCCGGCGTCGCGCAGACCGCGGGCGTAGGCGCCCGCGTAGTCGGTGACCGTAGTGGGATCTGAGCCGAACGACCGGTCACCGATCGCCGAGTTGGCCGGGGCGTCGGTGACGTCGACAACTGGTGCGAAATCGATGGTTATGCCCAGGGTGCGCATCCGGTGGCCACGGTCAAGCGCTATGCCGTAGACCTCTTCGGGGGTACTAGTTTGGGCCAGCACCCGCGGCGCGGGCTGCGAACCGATCAGACCGGCCAGCCGCGAGACCCGGCCGCCCTCCTCGTCGACGCTGACCGCCAACCGAAGCGGGGCCGCCGCAGCCGCGACGTCGGCCAGGGAGCCGTCCGTCAGCATGGACAGATCTGTCCAGCTGCCGATCATGATGCCGCCCACGTGGTGGTTCTCCACCACCGCGCGAGCGTCCGCCGCGCCGGTCACCCCGACCATGAGGAGCTGCGCGAGTTTGTCTCGCGTCGACATCGCGGCCGGATCACCGCACGCCGGGGGCGCGGGAGCCGGGGCAGCCGGAGGAGGCGCAACGTTGGGGGCCTGGCCGGCGGCCATCGACAATGGCGCACTGGATACCGACGCTGCCGGGGAATCGGCAGTCGACGTGCACCCAAGGGTGAGGGCAGCCGCGGCTGTCACTGCGAGCAGGGCACCAGGGGCTGTCCTTAGAGCTCGGGGCATAACAGAGGACAATAACGGCAGCAGCGTTCTGTTTCGAAACCGTGGTCGGCAAGTTTCGAAACCGAGGTCGGCACCCAGCATCCCCGCGTGCCGGGTAGGGCAGGGCACGGCCGTGATCGTGCCACCCAGACGGCGGTGCGTTGCGTGCTACTTTGAGCCGCATGCATCGGTTTCTCGTGCCCTCCGCCGCTAGCATCGTCGTCGGTCTGCTACTGGGGGCGGCCGCCGTGTTTGGCGTGACCTTGATGGTGGAGCAGGACACCAAACCACCGCTGCAGGCCGGCGATCCGGCATCCTCCGTGCTCAACAGGGTCGAGTACGGCGACAGAAGCTAGATCCCGGGTCGCTACGCTCCTGCCCTCCACCGATAGCCGATCCCCCCAGGGAGCGGTCCAACCACTTTCCCGACGCTGGCTTTGGGCGGCCGCCGCGGCCGCGCTCGTCCTGACCTTCGCCCAGTCACCCGGGCAGATCTCACCGGACACCAAGCTCGATCTCACTGCCAACCCGCTGCGCTTCCTGACCCGGGCATTCAGCCTCTGGAACAGCGAGTTGCCGTTTGGTCAGGCGCAGAACCAGGCATACGGCTACCTGTTCCCGCACGGCGCATTCTTCCTGGCTGGTGACCTGCTCGGCGTACCCGACTGGGTGACGCAACGGTTGTGGTGGGCGCTACTGCTGACCATCGGGTTCTGGGGCATGCTGCGGCTGGCCGAAGTCCTGGGCATCGGCAGCCCGACGTCTCGGGCGATCGGTGCGGTCGCATACGCGCTCTCCCCGCGGGTGCTCACCACGATTGGTGCGATCTCATCGGAGACGCTGCCGATGATGCTGGCGCCGTGGGTGCTGCTCCCGGTGGTGATGGCCCTTCAGGGCGGGACCGGAGGGGCGGGAAAGATACAGGGCGACCCGCGACTACGGGCGCTGGCCGCTCGATCGGGGCTCGCGATCGCTCTCATGGGCGCCGTCAACGCCGTCGCAACGCTGACGGCATGTTTGTGCGCCATCGTCTGGCTGGCCTGTCATCGCCCCAACGCCGTGTGGCGACGCTTCACCGGATGGTGGCTGCTGTGCGTCGTGCTGGCTGTCACCTGGTGGGTCGTCGCGCTGGTGCATCTGGGCCGGATCAGCCCACCTTTCCTGGACTTCATCGAGTCCTCCGGCGTCACGACCCGATGGATGTCGCTGACTGAGATGCTTCGCGGTACCAGCGCCTGGACGCCGTATGTGGCACCCACTGCTACTGCGGGGGCGCCGCTGGTCACCGGGTCGGTAGCGGTCCTGGCAACAGCGCTGGTGGCCGCGGGCGGGCTGGCTGGGCTCGCCCTGGCGACGATGCCCGCGAAGGGCCGGCTGATCACGATCCTGATGCTGGGCATCGCACTGCTGGCGGCCGGGTACGGCGGCGGGTTGGGTTCGCCGATCGCGCATCAAGTCCAGACGTTCCTCGACGCGGACGGCACCCCACTGCGCAACCTGCACAAGCTGGAACCACTGCTGCGCTTGCCGTTGGCGCTTGGGCTGGCCCACCTGCTCGGGCGCATTCCACTTCCGGGCAGCGCCCCCCGAGCGGAGTGGCGAAACGCGTTCGCCCATCCAGAGAAGGACAAGCGCGTCGCGGTGGGCATCGTGCTGCTGACCGCACTGACCGCGGCCACCTCACTTGCCTGGACCGCCCGGCTGACACCGCCGGGCGCATTCGAGGCGATCCCCCAGTACTGGCACGACACCGCCGATTGGCTGGACGCCAACAACCGTGGGCACCACCCGCCAGAAGGGCACGGATCGGGGGAGCCCGGGCGGGTTCTCGTGGTGCCCGGGGCCCCATTCGCCACCCAGATATGGGGAAACAGCCACGACGAGCCGCTGCAGGTTTTAGGAAACAACCCCTGGGGGGTGCGCGATTCCATCCCGCTGACGCCGCCAGAAACGATCCGCGCGCTGGATTCCGTGCAACGGCTGTTCGCCGCCGGACGTAGTTCTGCCGGCCTCGCCGAAACCCTCGCCCGGCAGGGTATCTCGTACTTGGTGGTGCGCAACGATCTGGACCCCGACTCTTCGAGATCGGCGCGCCCGATCCTGGTCCACCGGGCGATTGACGGTTCACCGGGCCTGACGAAGGTAGCCGAGTTCGGCGACCCTGTCGGCCCGGGCACCCTGGATGGGTTCATCACCGACAGCGGGCTGCGCCCTCGCTACCCCGCGGTCGAGATCTACACGGTCGACGATGCGAATCCACGAGAATTTTCACCGTTGGCCCCTTACCTGGCTGACGCCGACGCGATGGTTCGCGTGGACGGGGGCCCGGAGTCGCTATTGCGGATCGACGAGCGAAGGCGGCTGTCAGAGCTACCAGCACTGGGGCCGATGTTGCTGACTTCAGACGCAGTGCGCGCGGGGCTGCCCGCACCGGTCGTCATCGCGACCGACACCCCACTGGCGCGCGAAACCGACTACGGCCGAGTCGACGACCACTCATCGGCAGTCCGCACCGCCGAGGATCCGCGCAACACCTTCAACAGGGTGCCCGACTACCCCGCCGGTGACGCCGACCTCGCCTACGCACAGTGGGGCGGTGGCCGAATCTCGGTCTCAAGTTCGGCGTCGGACTCCACGGCGCTGCCCGACGTATCGCCTGCCTCGGCACCTGCGGCGGCTATCGATGGCGATCCATCGACCAGCTGGGTGTCCAATGCGCTGCAGAACGCAGTCGGCCAGTGGCTACAGATCGATTTCGACCACCCGGTCACCAACGCCACGCTCACGATTACGCCAAGTGCCACCGCCGTCGGAGCCCAGGTACGAAGGCTGGAGATAGCGACCGTCAACGGGACCAGCACGGTGCGGTTCGAAGAGCCAGGCAAACCGGTGACCGTGGCGCTGCCCTATGGCGAGTCGCCCTGGGTGCGCATCACCGCCGTAGCCACCGACGACGGCTCTCCCGGTGTGCAGTTCGGTATCACCGATTTCACGGTCACCCAGTACGACGCGAACGGTTTCGCCCACCCCGTCAACCTTCGCCACACCGTGCAGGTTCCCGGTCCGCCGCCGGGTTCGGTTGTCGCCCAGTGGGACCTAGGCTCCGAGCTGCTGGGCCGCGCCGGCTGCGCCGACAGCCCCACCGGCATCCGGTGCGCGGCCGCTATGGCATTGGCCTCAGAGGAGCCCGTCAACCTGAGCCGGACGCTGACCGTGCCGCAGCAGACGCAGGTGTCAGCGACCGTATGGGTTCGTGCACGCCAGGGCCCGAACCTCGCCGATCTCATCGCAGCGCCCGGGACGGTCAGGGCCGGAGGCGATTCCGAACCGATCGACGTCCTCGGTTCCGCCTACGCGGCCACGGACGGGGATCCACGCACGGCATGGACGGCACCTCAGCGCGTCGTGCAGCCGCACACTCCGGCGACCCTGATTCTCACGCTGCCTTCCCCGCACACCGTGTCTGCGCTGCGGGTGACGCCGAGTTCGTCGGCGCTGCCCGCGCATCCGACGATGGTCGCCGTCGACCTCGGCGACGGACCCCAAGTGCGCCGACTCACCGAGGGCACCCAAACACTGGAGCTCACACCCCGCGTGACCGACTCAATCACGGTGTCACTGCTGGACTGGAACGACGTGATCGACCGGACCGCGCTGGGTTTCGACCAGCTCAAGCCCCCCGGGCTGGCCGAAATTGTGGCTCTTGACCAGAGCGGCGCCCCTATTGCGGCCGCCGACGCCGCTGCCAACCGCACGCGGACCATCAGCTTGCCCTGCGGGCGCGGCCCGATCATCGGAGTTGCCGGACAGTTTGTGCAGACCTCGGTGACCACGACCGTCGGCGCCCTGCTCGACAACGAGCCGATCCCAGCGCGCACCTGCCGCAGTGAGCCGATCGCACTGCCCGCCGGACAGCAGGAGTTGGTAATCAGCCCTGGTCCGGCGTTCATCGTCGATGGTGTCCAGCTGGCTGCTCCGCTGGCAAACCAGCTGGGTCCGGCCGCCACAGACCCTGTTGACACCGGCCGCTGGACCAATGACCACCGCAGCCTCGAGGTGCCACCATCGGATGCGATGCGCGTCCTGGTGGTGCCCGAGAGCGTCAACCCGGGGTGGGTCGCACGTAACAGCGAAGATGAGCCCCTCACTGCGGTCACCGTCAACGGCTGGCAGCAAGGCTGGGTGCTACCAGCGGGAACGGCCGGAACGCTCACGCTGAGCTTCACGTCCAATACGACCTACCGGGCCGGGCTGATCGGCGGCCTCGCCCTACTGCCCTTGCTGATTGCTTTGGCATTCCTGCCAGTCCGGCGAACTGCGCCCGTCGGCTCACCTCCCCGGCCATGGCACCCTCCGACGGCCGCGCGCGGTGCCGCACTGATCGTCGCGGGGGCAGTGATCTCCGGAGTTACCGGAGGCGCGCTAGCCGGCATCGCCCTCGGTTTTCGGTATCTTCTGCGACAGCGTCAGAAGTTGTGGCATGCAATCACCGTCGGCGCTGCCGCCTCCGGGATGATCCTGGCCGGCGCGGTGCTCAGTCAATATCCGTGGCGCTCGGTCCAGGGATACGTGGGGCACTCAGCCGGAGTGCAGTTCCTCGCCCTGGTGTCCGTCATCGCGGTGGCTGTATCGGCGCTGACGGTCGACGACGAGAATGGCTGACGCGGCCAGATCAGCGCGCAACAACAGGCTCGATGACCTCGTCGACAGCACTATCCAATGGCGTCGGGTCGACACGTCGCTCCCAGCGCCGCAAGGCATTTCGGCATGGTGACTCCACCAGCGCGTAGCTGACCGCTGCGATGGCGAAGCCGAACGCCACCGTCAGCGCCAGTACAACGGGCATATGCCCGTTGAAAGCAAACTCGCCGATGACCGGGAACACCATCGCCAGCGCAGCCAGATGCCAGACGAACAACCCATAGGACCAGCGCCCCAGCGTGACCATCGTGGCGCTGCCCAGGAACCTGTGCGGAGTATCGGGCCGGTCCAAAACCAGCGGCGCCAGCAGCGCCCCAGCCAGGATCGCCCCCATCGCGATCTTGAGGGTGAACTGATCGACGCTGCCTGGGGTAAGCCCCTCCGGACCGGCCAGCGGTGAAGACGCCACGAGGAAAGCGGCGAGCGCGACGACCGCCATCACGACACGGCGCCGGGCCAGCCGATGCACCCACCCGACCGGCCGGACGGTCAGCTCGGCGAGCAACATCCCCGACGCGAACCACGATAAGAAGGCCGGCGGCCAGTTGAGCGGGTTGACACCGTAAGGCGGGCTCAGGGCGATCAGCTGCCACAGCCACCCCCAGCCCAAACTTGCGACAGCGACGGCGACGATGACACCAATGCGCGCCCGAAGCGGCACCCACCGAATCAGCAGCGCCAAGAACGGCAGCGCAACGTAGAAGGCCACCTCCACCGACAGGCTCCACATCTGAGTCAGGCCCGCCGTCAGCGTCAGCGGCACATAGATCTGGGTCAACGTCAGATTCGCCAGCCATACCGTCAGGTCTGCGTTCACGTCCGGAAGCAAGGTCAGGATGACCACCACCGCAACCAGGTAACCCGGCATGATTCGCACAATGCGTGCGCGCAGGTAATGCCCGGTCGGAGGTCGCGATCGAAGGCCGCGCGCCGCTGCCGCATGCCCGCGCCACAGCAGGAACCCGGAGAGGGCGAAAAACACGGCCACGGCCAGGTCGAATCGACCGAACAGCCGCCCGGAGACACCGCCGGTATGTCCGGTCTGAAAGGCGACGTGGGTCACGACAACTCCGATGGCCGCGCAAGCGCGCATGCCCTCCACAGCGGGCAGGAAGCCACGCATCCCGCCGACAGCGTCGGCGTTCGCCAGTGGCACGCCCGTTGCCGACACGGTTCCAGCCACGGAAACAGTGTGCCCGCCCACTCAGCTGAGACGAAAACGGGTAGCAACGCCCGCGCAGACCGTTCCGACCGGACGACACTGGACAACTTTGTGAACAAATCCGCGAAGAGGTTGCGATGAGCGCCGAGGTTAGCTTGTGCTGTTAGGGTCGAACGGGTTTTGCCCTCACCGTTCAGGTAAGGGCCGGTGGCGGTGCGCGAAGGGAGCTTGGATTTGAACCGCGCAGTTGCGCTGCGGATCGCCGCGTGCGGAATCATGGGGCTCGGAGCTGCCCTGCTCATTGCCGCGCTGCTGCTATCTACCTACACGATTGGCAAAATTGCCAAGATCCCGCTGAATATCGACACCACGCTGATCAGCGACGGCACCGGTGAGGCGTTCGATCCGGAATCCCTGAACACTCAGAATTTCGTCATCGACAAAGACGTAGCGCTGGTGCTGCAGAAACAGATCACCGTGGAGTCCCCGTCAAACGCCGACGTAGTCACCCTGCAGGTCGGCAGCTCGCTGCGGCGCAGCGATCAGCAGCAGGATAATGGCCTGCTGCTAGCGATGGTGGACACTGTCACACTTAACCGCGAGACCGCGCTTGCGGTGTCGAGCGAGAGCAACCCCGGCGGCGCCGTCCAGAAGCCTCGGGCGATCAAAGACGAGGCTCCGCCGACGAATATCGCGTTGCCGCACGAGGGGCTGGCATACCGCTTCCCGTTCGACACCGAGAAGAAGACGTACCCGTTCTTCGACCCCATCGCCCAGAAAGCGTTCGACGCCAACTACTCCGGCGAAGACGACGTCAACGGGCTGACTACTTACAAGTTCACCCAGAACGTCGGCTACGACGCGGACGGCAAGCTCGTCGATCCGGTGAAGTACTCCTCGCTGTACGACGACGACGCCGACAGTCATGTGACTGCAGCCGCCAGACTGTGGGGCATCGAAAGTGACGACCCCGACGAAGAGATCACGATGACGCGCTATTACGCCGCGCAGCGCACGTTCTGGGTCGACCCGGTATCGGGGACGATCGTCAAACAGACCGACCACGCCCACCACTACTACGCGCGCGAAGCCCTCGAACCCGAGGTGACGTTCGTCGATTTCACCGTGACCACCAATGAGGAATCGGTCGAATCCCAGGTGGCCGCCGCGCGGGCAGAACGCGACACGATCGCCCTGTGGGGCCGCATCCTGCCCATCAGCTTCACCGCCTTGGGACTCATCGCCCTGGTTGGCGGCGCGCTGCTGGGCTCATTCACCCTGCGTGCGGAGTCGATGCTGATCGATCCGGGCCTCGACGACACCGGCCAGCGGTTCTTCGGCGGCCGTGGCGATGAGGGTGAACCGGTCCCCGGGGCGGAAGCCAAGACCGAAAAACTTCCCGCCCAGCGGCCGTCTGATCTGTCTCCGGACAAACCCGACTGATCGCGCTGCGAACACGCTCGGCGGCGGCGCCGCTGTATTCGCTGGCGCTGACCCTCGCGGTGACGGCGCCACTGTTCACCCCTGGGTATCTGCTGCTCCGCGACGCAGTGTCCACGCCACGGTCCTATTTGTCCGATTCCGCCCTGGGCCTGTCTCAGGCCGCGCCGCGGGCCCTGCCGCAGGATTACGCGGTGGCGCTGGCATCAGCGCTGCTAGACGGCGGCGTGGTGGTGAAGACGCTTCTGATCCTCGGCCTGTGGCTAGCCGGCTGGGGTGCGGCCCGGCTCACGGCCTGCGTGCTGCCCGACGCCGGCGTCGCGGGCCAGTGCGTCGCCGCCACCATCGCTATCTGGAATCCCTATGTCGCAGAGCGACTTGTGCAGGGGCATTGGAGCCTGTTGGTGGGGTATGGCTGCCTGCCTTGGGTGGCGGCGACGATACTGAAATTACGGGGCGAGAGCCCGTCCCGATTCGGCGGAAACGAGTTTTCGCTGCTGTTCTGGATCGCGCTGGCGGGGCTGACGCCGACCGGACTGATACTGGCCGCGGTCATCGCCCTGGTATCTGGGTTGGCACCAGGTGGTGGCCGATCGCGAACATATTGCGCTCTGGTGAGCGTGGGCGCAGCCACGACTGCGGCGCTGCCGTGGCTGGTCGCCTCTGTCGTGGCGGGCGGGTGGGCCTCCACCGCCGATGATTCGGGGGTGGCGGCCTTCGCTGCGCGCGCCGAGCCCGGGCTAGGCACTCTCGGGAGCCTGGCAAGTCTGGGTGGCATCTGGAACGCAGACGTCGTGCCTGGCTCGCGGACAACGCTATTCGCGCTGTTGTCAGCCGCCGTGCTGTTGACCGTGGTCGCAGTAGGGGTGCCGTTGCTTCTGCGTCGCCGGCGCGCAGTGCCGTTGCTCGTCCTCGCTGCAGCCGCTGTCGTACTTCCGGCCGTGATGGCGACCGGTCCGGGTCTGGCGGTGCTGGAGTCCCTCGTCCGCGCAGCACCGGGGTTGGGCATGCTGCGCGATGGCCAGAAGTGGGTGGCGCTGGCTGTGCCCGCCTACACACTGGCCGGGGCCGCTGCGGTCATCGCCCTGCGTCCGCGCATCCCGGCGGCCGCCACGGCGGCGGTGTCCTGTGCGGCACTGGTGGCCGCGCTCCCGGACTTGGCGTGGGGTGTCGGCGGCCAGGTGTCCCCCGTGCAGTACCCCCCGGGTTGGTCGGCCGCAGCCGCGATCATCAACGCCGATCCCCGCCCGGTCGCGGTGTTACCGGTCGACAGCATGCGCCAATTCACCTGGGCAGGTGAGGCCCCAGTGCTCGATCCGTTGCCGCGATGGGTGCGGGCCGACGTCTTCAGCACCGGTGACCTGAACATTTCCGGACACACGGTGCGGGGCGAGGGTGCCTACGCCCGCGAGGTTCAGCGGCTGCTGATCTCGGGTGCCGACCGGGGGCGGCTTGCTGCCGCCGGCGTTGGGTGGGTGGTCGTCGAAGGCCCGACCCCCGGTCTGGCGCTGCCGGTGGCATACAGCGACGCGGACGTGACCGTCTACGCCGTAGGCGGGGATGCGCCTGCCCCCGCACACCGAAGCCTGATGCTCGCAGCGCATGCGGTATGGCTGAGCCAGCTGGGGTTCGGCCTCGGCGGGATGCTGGTGGCCAGGCTGCGCCGGCGACCCAGTCGGGCCCTACCCCCGACGCCGTCTCAATAGCGTTCGCGTCGGCTGGCGTCAGCGGTGCACGCGGAACCGCCCCGACGGCGTCAGATCACACCGCTGGCGCGACGCCCGGCGTGCACTGACTCCAGCACTAGCCGCATCGCTTCAGCGCTCTGTTTCCACGAGAACTCGCCGCTGCGGAACTGGGCTTTGGCACCCAGTTGCTCTCGCAGTACGCCGTCGGACAGCAGCCGCTCAACTCCGTCCACGAGGCCCTCATAGTCGTCGACGAGCAGGCCGGTGACTCCATCAACGATGGAGTCCGACAAACCGCCAGAGCACCGGTAACCGATAGTGGGAACCCCATGTTGTGCTGCCTCGATGACCGCAAGACCCCACCCTTCCTTACGGGATGGCAGCAGTTGTACCCAGCTACGGCTCAGCACAGCGTGTTTGGTGGCGTCATCGATGTGGCCGTGGAAGGTCACCGCGTCTGAAATACCGAGCACGTCGGCATGCTCGACAAGTCGATGCGCCCACCAACCGCCCCCGAGCACGTCCAGATGCAGACCGGGGATCTGCGAGCGCAGGCGAGCGATAGCCCCCAGTGCATCCTCGATCTGCTTGTGCGGCACCAGCCGGGACAGCACCACGACCCGTGGCGTCCCCGCCCGGGATACGGCCAGCGTGGCCTCGGGTGCGGCGTCGACTCCGTTTCGGACGATCGCGACGCTGGCCAACTCCACTCCGAGGTTGGCGAGATCCCGTGCCGAGGGAAGCGACACGGTGACGTACTGATTCCGTCGATGGACGCGCGGCGACACCTGCGATTCAACGAACCACCCGATGCGGCCCAGCACCGGCCCGGCGACGGGCCACTGCTGACGGTGGCAGTGATGCACGAGCACGACGACCCTCCGGCCGTATACCAGCCGCGCTAGGAAGGGCAGCCCGTTCTGCGTGTCGACAATCACGCTGGGGTGCACGTCGCGCAGTGGGCCCAGACCGATCCTGGCCGCAGCCATCGCTAGCAGCGCCCATACATAGACCGAGTAGCGCCCGCCGGCGCGTTGAATCTGGACCCCGTCGAGGACCTCGCGGCGAGCGGCGCCCGGATAGCGGGCAGTGCGCAGCGTGACGCGGATCCCGGACTCGGCGAGCTGCGCACCGATGCGCTGCAGGTAGGTCTCGCTGCCCCCGCCCTGCGGGTGGCCGATGTCGCGCCAGCACAGCAGCAGCACGGATTGGACCCGCGCCGGCTGGGGCTGGGAAGGAGCAAGGGGGTCGGACATCGCGGATAAGACTAGTCGTGTTGACGATGCGGGTGAGGCACGAGCCCGAAGAGGAGCACGACGAACAGACCCAGCGTGTCGACGATGCGGGTGAGGCACGAGCCCGA
>JAHZKD010000121.1 GCA_022600605.1 Actinomycetes bacterium | reverse complement strand
TCATAGCCGAGTTGCTCGTCCCACAGCTCCTTGAACGCCCAGATCACCGACTCCATGAACTCAAGATCCAGTTTCTTGTTAACGTTGTCGAAGTCGACCCAGCGCGCCTGACGGGTCACATACGAGCGCCATTCGCTGGTGTACTTGAGCACCGATGCTCGGCACGCATCGTTGAACCTCTCGATGCCCATCTGCTCAATCTGGGCCTTGTCAGTGATGCCCAGTTGACGTTGCACTTCGAGCTCGGCAGGCAGGCCGTGGGTGTCCCAGCCGAATCGGCGCTCGACCTTGTAGCCGCGCATGGTCCTATAGCGCGGCACGATGTCTTTGACATATCCAGTGAGCAGGTGCCCGTAGTGCGGAAGTCCGTTCGCGAATGGCGGCCCGTCGTAGAAGACATACTCCGGTGCGCCGTCGCGGCGGTCGATGCTTGCGCGGAAGGTGTCGTCGCTGGCCCAGTAGGCCAATACATCGGCTTCCAGCGCCGGGAACTTTGGCGCCCCAGCGCCCGGCCTCGGGTAGGCGGTCACGTGCGTACGTCTCCTGTGCCAAGTGTCGTTCAGGCACGGGGACGACGTCGCGCCGGTGCGCGAGCGCCGCGGTACCACCCCGCTTGCGCACACGCGGTGCGCCGCTCAATGCAAGGCGATGACGGGCCCACCCGTTCGGCTCTACTGTGCGCCAATGACCGGGAACGACCGGGGCAGCGCTGTTCTTCCGAAAGCTCCCCGGTGATGGCCGGATCTACGCTGGTAGCCCACAGTCTAGCGGGCCTGTCCGTTAGTCCGGAATCACCGTGGCTAGTCCGGAATCACCGTGGCGCCACGAGTGCGCGCAACAGCGAGGCTGCCGCGTCCCAGGTGAGCTCGGGACGGAGGAATCAGATCGCTGCCCGGGTGCGACGGGCGAACGGCGCCCCAAACTCATGCACCGGCCGGTAGCCGTTCTTGCGCGCGAGCGCCGCGCCCCGGCGGATCAGCGCGCCGGTGGCCACAAAGCCCGCCTGGTCGGGGATGACCAGAGGCGTGAGAAGGCGGTTATGTACGTATCCGAACGCCAGCCCGGACTCCGGATCCGCCCACCCGAGCGAGCCGCCGAGACCCACGTGCCCAAAGCCCGGTAGAAGGCCGCCAACCGGCAGCCCGTGGTAGCCGAGGTGGAAGGACATGGGCATCAACATGGTGTGATCTGGGCGCAGGCTGGGCCGTCCCACCAGTGCAGCGGTGGTCTCACTGGATAGGAACTGCGTTCCGTCAATGCGCCCGCTGTTGGCCATCGCTCCGTACATGCGTGCCAGCGCGCGCGCTGTGGCCACGCAATTGGCCGCGGGATTCTCGCTGTCGAGCATCGGGACATCCCCCTGCACAAGCTTTTTGACGCCGGGCGAATACAGCGATCCGAATGCGCCAGCGAACGGCAACGCGGCCAGGTGGGGCGCCACCAGGTTGAATATCGGGTTCTGCAGCCGATTCTGGGGGGCGATGATCTGCGCGGCCTGCGTCGGCGCCTGCCCGGGAGGACGTCCCAGATGTAGGCCGTCAGTGTTCAGCGGCTCGGCCACTTCGGTGCGTATCAGCTCGCGCATTCCCCGGCCGGTAATGGCCCGGGCCAGCCCCGACAGCAGCCAGCCGAAGGTCAGCGCATGGTAGGCGGGCTTGCCCAACAGCCAGCTCACCGGCGCCGCGGCCAGCCGGTCCTCCATCTGGACGTGGTCGAGCAGGTCATCGGTGGCCGCCCCGTTGAGATGTGACAGGCCTGCGCGGTGCCTCAGCACGTCACGCACGGTGATGGCCGATTTACCTTTGGCGCCGAACTCCGGCCAGTACTCGGCCATCGGCGCGTCGTAATCGATCAGACCGCGGTCGGCCAGGCGGTGGATGACGGTCGCGGCCACCCCTTTGGTCGCCGAGAACACCATGGCGCCGGTATCGGCGTTCCAATGCTGTTTTCCTCGCCGGTCCGACCAGCCTGTCCAGATGTCGACTACCGGCTCGCCGTCGAGGTAGACGGCCAATGCGCCGCCACCGAGGCGGGGGTGCGGGAACATCGGCCCGAACAGGCGCACTGCGCAGCCGAAATTCTCATCGGCTGCGCCCTGGACACCACGCGGCAGGGCAGGGCCGCCGACACCGTGTTGGAGCGCCGCGCTCCGCTCCTGGTTCTTGACACCCGTCACAATGACTCGAACTTACTCCGGTGCGGGGCAAAGAACTGCCAAGTTACCGATTTGTTAACTGGAGGCCATCGGAGGCTGGTCGGCGGCCTCCAGAATCTGCTGGGCGGCAAGCGCCGGAGTCAATTCACCGTCGCGGATCTGGCGCTCGACGTCGGTTCGGATCTGGCACACCCCGGGGCTGGTCAGCACCCGGTCCACTACCGCGTCGCGAACCATAGACCAGGCCCACTCCACCTGCTGAGTTCGCCGGAGAGCCTCGAATTCTCCTGCCTCGACAAGCACCTCGCGATGCGCCAGCACTGTTTCCCAGAGCTCTGCCACGCCGATCCCGTGTAGCGCGCTCATTGTCAAAACAGGTGGACGCCAGAGGGTTTCACGCGGATAGATCAGACGGATGGCGCCGGCCAGCTCGCGAGCGGCAGCCTTTGCGTCGGCGGCATGCTGACCATCAGCCTTGTTGACGACAACGATGTCGGCCAGCTCGAGAACGCCCTTCTTAATCCCCTGCAGCTGGTCGCCTGTGCGGGCCAACGTCAGGAACACGAAGGTGTCCACCATGTTGGCGACCGCCACCTCGGACTGACCCACCCCGACTGTCTCCACCAGAATGACGTCATAGCCCGCCGCTTCCAGCAGCACGATCGTCTCGCGGGTCGCCTTTGCGACGCCGCCCAGCGTGCCGGAGGTGGGTGAGGGCCGGATGTAGGCGTCGGCATGAACGGCCAGCTGCGCCATTCGGGTTTTGTCTCCGAGGATCGAGCCGCCCGTGCGGGTGGACGAGGGATCCACGGCCAGCACCGCTACCCGGTGCCCCTGCTCGATGAGGTACATCCCGAGCGCCTCGATGCCCGTCGACTTGCCCGCTCCGGGAACCCCGGTGATTCCCACCCGCGCTGCCGCCTCGGGCTGGGGGTTTCTCCCGCTGGCGGGGGAAAGCTCCAACAGCAGTTCCTGGGCCTGCTGCCGGTGGTCGGCACGGGTGGACTCAACCAGCGTGATCGCCCGCGCCAGCGCCGAGCGGTCACCGTCGCGGACCGCAGCCGCCAACTCGCTGACAGATTGGCTCATCTACGTCAGCGGGTAGCCGAGGCGTTCGCCCAGCTTGCCCAGCAGGTCGATCGCCGCGTCGGCAACCACGGTGCCCGGAGGGAAGATCGCGGTGGCGCCGGCGGCATACAACTCGTCGAAGTCGCCCGGGGGGATAACACCGCCGACCACGATCATGACGTCAGGTCTGCCGACCTCGGTAAGTGCATCCCGAAGAGCGGGGACCAGCGTCAAGTGGCCCGCGGCCAGGGAAGACACGCCCACCACGTGCACATCGTTGTCGGCGGCCTGGCGCGCCACCTCGTCGGGTGTGGAGAACAACGAGCCCACGTCGACGTCGAATCCGATATCGGCGAAGGCCGTCGCAATCACCTTTTGTCCGCGGTCGTGGCCATCCTGACCCATCTTGGCCACCAGGATCCTGGGCCTGCGGCCATCGGCCAGGGCGAACTTCTCGACCAATTCGGTTGCTTCTGACATTTTCCCGCTAGTCTGCCCCACGCCTACCTCGTCTCGGTATACCCCGGCGATGGTTCGAATCTCGGCCCGATGGCGGCCGTATACCTTCTCCAGCGCGTCGGAGATCTCACCGACCGTGGCCTTGGCGCGTGCCGCGTTGATCGCCAGGGCCAACAGATTGTTGTCCAACCCGTCCGCTCTGGTGCTATCCCCCGAGCCACCTGCCCTTCGGGCGTGGGCCCCGCGTTCCTCCGCGCCAGTGGGCCCAGCGGCGGCCGCGGCACGGCTCAGTTCGGCCAGCGCGGCCTGGGTGACGGTGTCGTCTCGATCAGCGCGCAGGACTTCAAGCTTGGCAAGCTGCTCGGCGCGCACCCGGCTGTTGTCGACCTTGAGCACCTCGATCTCGTGATCGCTACCGTCGGCGGCAATCTGGTATTTGTTGACGCCGATGACGGTCTGCTGGCCCGAGTCGATGCGCGCCTGGGTACGCGCGGCGGCTTCCTCGATCCGCAGTTTCGGAATGCCGTCGTCGATGGCCTGGGCCATGCCCCCGTGTTCAGCGATCTCCTGGATATGTGAGCGTGCGCGCGTCGCCAGGCGATGGGTGAGCCATTCGACGTAGTACGAGCCACCCCACGGATCGATGGGGCGGGTCGTACCCGACTCTTGCTGCAGCAGCAGCTGGGTATTGCGCGCAATGCGAGCGGCGAAGTCGGTCGGCAGCGCGAGCGCCTCGTCGAGTGCGTTGGTGTGCAGCGATTGGGTGTGCCCCTGGGTGGCGGCCATCGCCTCGATGCAGGTTCGAGCGACGTTGTTGAAAGCGTCCTGCGCAGTCAGCGACCACCCCGATGTTTGCGAATGCGTGCGCAGTGAAAGCGATTTCGGGTTCTTGGGGTGGAACTGTGCGACGAGTTCGCTCCACAGCAGCCGACCCGCCCGCAGCTTGGCCACCTCCATGAAGAAATTCATGCCGATGCCCCAGAAGAACGACAGCCGCGGCGCGAACGTGTCGATGTCCAGCCCTGCCTCCAGGCCAGCCTTGATGTACTCGACCCCGTCGGCCAGCGTGTATCCCAGCTCCAGATCCGCTGTGGCACCGGCTTCTTGGATGTGGTATCCGGAGATCGAAATACTGTTGAACTTAGGCATTTTCGCGCTGGTGTAGGCGAATATGTCGGAGATGATCCGCATCGAGGGCTTCGGCGGATAGATGTAGGTATTGCGGACCATGAATTCTTTGAGAATATCGTTCTGAATGGTCCCGGCAAGCTCTTCGGGCGGCACGCCCTGCTCCTCAGCGGCCACCACGTACAACGCCAGAATTGGTAGCACCGCACCGTTCATCGTCATCGACACCGATACGGTCGACAGATCGATGCCACCGAACAGCTCGCGCATGTCGAGGATGGAATCGATGGCCACACCGGCCATTCCGACGTCGCCGGCCACCCGCGGGTGATCGGAGTCGTAGCCGCGGTGGGTGGCCAGGTCGAAGGCCACCGATAGACCCTTCTGCCCGGCGGCCAGGTTGCGGCGATAGAACGCGTTGGATTCCGCTGCGGTCGAGAAGCCGGCGTACTGGCGGATCGTCCAGGGCTGATTGACGTACATCGTCGGGTAGGGACCGCGCACGAACGGTGGCTCTCCGGGCAGACTGCCCAGCGGATAGCCTGCCCGGACCGCCTCGTCCCGATCGGCGGCGATGTAGACCGGTTTGACGTCGATGCCCTCGGGCGTTTCCCAGTCCAGTTGGTCGGCGGTATACCCATGCGCGGCAGCCGCCGCGGACACCTGGTCGGCGACATCGGCCGCTGTGGGGGGCGCAGGAGCGCACTCGCTGCGTAGCGGGACATCGGCGAAGCTACCAATATGGTCCGGGGTGGTCGCTGGTAGGACTTCTCGTGCGGTCACGTCATACCCCCAATCGGGTCAGCAGACCCGACAATGCTTGGACGGCATCGATTTTTGCACTCAGGTAGCCGTCGGGCTCCGAATCAGTGCCGGCGACCGCAGCCTCCGGTCCGGCCAACAGAATGTGACCTACGCCGGCCTGGCGCGCTGCCTCGACGACTCCCGAGGCCTCACTTGCATAACGCGCATCCGCGCCACAGATCACCGCGATCTCGACGCCTTCTCCATCTCCCTCATCGGCCACCGCCTTTTCGACGCCGGCAGCGTCCACCGATCCCGGATTGACCGCCTCAATTCCTGCGGTGGCCAGCAGGTTCGACGCGAATGTGGTGCGAATATTGTGCTCAGCGAGTGGACCGAGCGGCAGCAGTAGCACCTTCGGCCGGGCCCCCGTCTTCTCCAGGGAGATATCGGAACGGTTCCGCAGTCCTTCGAAGTCCGCCGCGTAACGTAACACCCCTGGAGGCGAATCGCCTTGTGGGATAAGGGTTTCAGACAGGCTGGGATACTCGTTCACGCCGGTGAGCGGGGTGCGCCGATGTGCGATGTCGTCTGCGCGTCGATTGGCGACCTCGGCGATACATCCGCTGATGTAGTCGCTGGCAGCCTCGAAACCACCCCGGTCCTCGATCTCCTGGAGGTGCGCCCAGGCCTGTTCGGCCAATTGGCCGGTGAGGTCCTCGACGAACCACGAGCCGCCCGCCGGGTCCAGTACGCGGCCGACATGCGACTCCTCGAGCAGCAGCAACTGTGTGGTCCGCGCGATTCTCCTCGCGAAACTGCGTGCGGTGCCCGGAAACCCAGCCGGAATCGCGACATCGAACGGTTGCACCAGAACAGTGTCTGCACCGCCTATACCCGCAGAGAACGCCGCCACGGTGGTGCGCAACATGTTCACCCAGGGATCGCGCTGGGCCATCATCGCCAACGAAGTGCTCGCGTGCACGGTCGGTGCGCCCGCCTCGGGCTCCCCGACCACCTCGGCTACCCGCCCCCAGAGTTGTCGTGCGGCACGGAATTTCGCGATGGTCATGAATTGGTCGTCATCGGCTGCGAACCGGAAGCTGATTTGCTTGAGTGCCACAGCGGTGGGCAAACCTGCGTCGACCAAGAGGCGCAGATAGCTCACGGCAGCCGCCACCGCGGCCCCGAGCTCCCAGGAGGCGCTGGCGCCCAAATTGTGGAATGTCGGACCATCCACGGTGATCGCACGCACGCGTCCGCTGTATTCGGCGCCCTTTTCCGCGGTCGCGATTACCTCGCAAAGATCGGCCGCTGGCCGGCCGGCCAGCGGCGCTGTGAGGGGGTCGGCGCCGAGGTCCACCGACAACCGGGATCGCTGATCGTCGTCGAGTCCGGTGAGCATGCCGAGCAGCGCATCGGCCGAGGCGACATACGTCGAACCACCGTCTGCGATCTCCAGCACGACGGGGACGAGGTCGAGGAACACCCCGTTGAGCAAACCGCCCAGCTCCGCGGGCGAAACACAACCCTCGGTGCCACCGCAACGCAGCACCAGCGCGCTGACGCCCTCGATGAGCCCGAGCAGCACTAACCCGTTGCTGTCCTCAGCCGTTGACCCGTCGCCGGGAAAAACCTCGGCGACCTTCCAGCCCGATTTCACATCCCGAAGGGCGTTGCCGCCGCGCACGTAGGGCCAGCGGCCCGGCAAACCCGGCTCCCGGTGCTTGTCCGCGTCGGTGTACAAGGGCCGGATCGGGAAGCCCTCGTAGGTCGGCGAATCGAGCAAACGTTCCGGCTCTGAAGGCAGATCGGCGGGATCGACCCGGGTGGTCTTGGTCAGAACGCCTGCCACGGCGGAGCGCCATCGGTCAAGATCGAAGTCCATTGCACCCGCGACGGCATCGGCACTGGGTTTCTGCACAGTCACCAGGCTAAATGATGGGTTCGCGCCAGCGTGGGCCGGTCGGGCGGCTTGCTCGGTCGATCGCGGGAGCTGTTCGCGCCCGCCACGTAATGTTGGTAGACGTGAATCCGGTCGTCAGCAGCCTGCGCACGGTCCGCGCAGCGGTAGTAGCGACGCTGAGGACAGTTCCCAAGGGCCGGCTCGCGACCATCTTGACAGCGATTGTGATTCTCATCGCAGTAGCGCTGCTCGTTCCGCTGCCGACTGCGGTGCAACTACGGGACTGGGCAACATCGCTGGGCCCGTGGTTCCCGCTGGCCTTCCTGGCCGCACACATCGTCGTCACGGTGTTCCCATTCCCGCGCACCGTCTTCACGCTGGCCGCGGGTCTGCTGTTCGGGCCGTACCTGGGCGTGCCAGTGGCGGTGCTGGCCAGCACTGTCAGCGCCCTGATCGCGTTACTGCTGATTCGCGCGGCCGGCTGGCACCTGGACCGACTTGTGAAGCATCCGCGCCTGGAAGCGGTGAACGCACGACTGGCCGAACGTGGCTGGCCGACAGTGTTGTCGATGCGGCTCATTCCGGCCGTCCCCTTCTCCGTACTGAACTACGCGGCGGGCTCGTCCAAGGTCCGGGTGCTCCCCTACACGCTGGCGAGCTTCGTTGGACTGCTCCCCGGTACCGCGGCGATCGTCATCCTCGGCGACGCGCTCACCGGCAACGTGAGTCCGCTGCTGTTCCTCGTCTCACTGTGCACGGCAAGCATCGGTATCGCCGGCCTGGTCTATGAAATACGGGCACACCGTAGCCACCACAGCGCACCGGAGCTCC
>JAHZKD010000014.1 GCA_022600605.1 Actinomycetes bacterium | reverse complement strand
GCCGCCCAGCATGTTGTCGGCGCATTTCATTGCCGGGGGCGATCCAACACTGGATCTGGAGTTCCACGTCGTGCGGCTCCGCGACGAACGCCGATTCGCTAACCGCCGCGTCGACGTCATCCAGAAAGGGCGACTGCTGGCGACGGTGCTGGTGTCCTACTTGGCCGGTGGTAGCGGCCTTGAGCACGGTGTAGAGGCGCCGCAAGTCGACGACCCACGCAGCTTGCCGCCCATCGATGAGCTCTTGCGGGGGTACGAGGACGTGGTGCCGCACTTCGCCGACGCGCTGCGCCCCATCGAATGGCGCTACACCAACGATCCCGCCTGGGTCATGCGGGACAAAGGTGAGCGGCTGGCCCACAATCGAGTATGGATGAAGGCTCGGGGTGGCATGCCCGACGATCCAGTGATCCACGGCGCCGCGCTGGTGTACTCCTCGGACACGACCGTGCTCGACTCGATCATCACCACGCACGGGTTGTCGTGGGGCTACGACCGGATCTTCGCAGTGAGCGCTAACCACACAGTGTGGTTCCACCGGCCCTTCCGGTTCGACGATTGGGTGCTCTATTCGACGACATCGCCGGTGGCGGCGGATTCTCGCGGACTGGGCACCGGCCATTTCTTCGACCCAGCTGGCCAGCTTTTCGCCACAGTTGTGCAGGAGGGAATCGTGAAGTACTTCCCGCAACCGCCTACGGCGTCGGCGTGATCACGATGGAGAACTGGTCCTCGACACGTTCGGTGAATTTGTCGGCGCAGGCCTGGACGGCCTCCTGATCTGACCCGGCCCGGCTGACGCTGCTCACATAGTCGGTGCCGCCAACCTCGTTGAAGCCCCACACTGCGATGGCGATCACCACGATCGACTCGATGATGCTCAGCACCCCCAGCACGATCCCCGCTGTCGCGATACCGCCGTTGTCGGCCTCGCCCCGCTTCACCCGTCCCCGGCCCAGGAACCCGAGGATGATCGCGACAACCCCCAGTACGATGCCGCCGACGACCGAGAACAGGGCAACGATCGCGACGACGAGCGACGCCACACCGAGGCCGTTCTGCGGGGACGCCGCCGCAGGTGGGGGGTAGCCGCCCGGATATGCGCCGTACTGCGGCTGCGGTGGTGGATCGCCGCCTGGATAGGCGCCGTACTGCGGAGGCTGGGGCGGTTCGCTCATGCCGGTGAGGTTACTCGCCGACCAGCCAGGTTGAAGGCGGTACACACAGCTTCGTCGAGCGGATTCGCGGGCAGGGGACCCGCGGCACGAAAGCTTGGGGCCCTCATTGCCCAGCTGGAGCGGTGAGTTCCTCCTTGAGCTCGGCTACGTTCTTGCTGGCACCACGAATACCGAACGCCGACACCACTTCGAAGACGCCGAGCACGATGAGCCAGATGCCGATGACCAGGGTTAGCGTCTCCAGCGACTCGAACGGTGAGGCCAGCACGATCACGCCGGCGATCAGGCTGATCACGCCGATGAAGATCTCCCAGCCGCGGCCTGGAAGCGTCGGGTCACTGATCGCCGACACCGTGGTCGCTACGCCGCGGAAGATGAAGCCGATACCGATCCAGATGGCCAGCAGCAGGATCGAATCCTGCAGGCTTCGGAAGCACAGAACAGCCAAGATCAGGGCGGCGGCGCCGCTGAGGAACAGCAACACCCGGCCACCAGCGGAGACATGCAGGCTGAACGCGAAGATCACCTGGACGATGCCGGTGACCAACAGATACGCGCCGAAGAAGATGGCGGCGACGACGAGGGTTTTGCCGGGCCAGGCCAACACCATGGCCCCGAGTATCACCGCCAGGACTCCCGAGGCGAGTGTCGACTTCCAAAGATGCTTCAGCAGGCTTGGGGGAGCGGAGGTATCCATAGGCGAAGTTTCGCACATCGGGCGAGCGGATCGCTTGACTTCAGCGAACTGCCGTGATCCCCAGATCTGCTGGTCAATGATTCGTTTGGACGACGCGATCCGCTGCACGAGGCGATTCTCAGGGCGCGGTCACCGATCGAAGTACGACCCGCGATGCCGGCGTTCTGCCTAGGCGGCCCTGGAGACTGCGAACCGTCGAGGCAAGGTTTTCTTGCATCCTTTGCAGGTGTATGTCTCCCGGCTGACCAAGAACAGCAGCTTCTGGCCACAAACTCCGCACGCCATTTTCCCACGCGGGAGCAGTGACTTCCGCGGGCGAGCCCCCCAGATCATGGGAACAGTCTGCACTATCGGAGCGGCTGCCGGGGAAGCAACACCCAGTAGAGCAGCAACACCTCACGGAAAACTCAACTAGTTCCGTCGGTCCTGGCGCCGATGTTTTGTGTGTCGTGCCTGCGGTCGGTGACCCGTTTCGTTCCACTGCTGACCTAGCCGAGCCGCGACGGCGCCCGGATGTCTGCTGGCTATCCACCCTCGTGATGCACAATGTTCGACTATCGAGATCACATGGGTTGTCTTAGCTATCGCGGCTGCGATTCTGGGCGGTTGGGCGCTGTTCAGTCCCCCTGTTTGGCGCTGGTTCTTGCTCGCTGCCGGCTTGGCTTCCGCGTTGGCGGCGATGGCGCTCGGGATTAACGCCGAGTGGCTTGCCGCACTCGACGTGGCAGTCGAGACATGGTTAGAGGCGCACAGATCGCGCAGGGGGCTGATAGACGCGAAGGGAATCTTCCGTTTC
>JAHZKD010000120.1 GCA_022600605.1 Actinomycetes bacterium | reverse complement strand
GGCGATGATGCTGGCCTGCACCGACTTGCCGGTCCTCGGCGGGCAGCTCAGGCAGTACCGGCGGTCGGGGTTGGCAATCGCATCGGCCAGCACATCGGACACCAGGGCGATGGTCGGGGTGATCTGGTAGCCCGGCACCACTCGCTTACCGAGGGCGGCGGGGCTGGCCGGGCGCTGACGCTGCCGGGCCAGGGCCAGCGCCTCGGCGGCGATAAAGTCGGCGGGCCAGTCAGTTTCGGCGGTCGCGGTCGCACTCATAGGCCCATCATCGCCTATCGGGGTGCCGATTCCCGGCGCTGCGCGGGCGGTGCGGGGTTCGCGTGGAGCGTGACAGCACAGGGTAATTCAGCGATCAGGCGGCGTCGGTGTCCTGACCGAACCACAGCTCAGCACTCCACCGGCAGCGCCATTCGTGGCGCTCGGTGCATTCGTACTGCGCGACGATGCCGCCACCGCCATCCCACTGAATCTGGTGCGGCACGGTGAGCGTGTCGAACCGTGAACATCCGCAGTTGCGAACACATTCGGCGCAGTAGTCGAGCAAGTCATTCATGAAGATCACTCTGCCAGATCACGGTGCGGCGGCGGTGCCACGCAGCCGCGCAGGCACGGTCCCGATGTCCGGTTGCAGGACCACTCCACTGAGGCAGCTTGCAGCGAATCAGGTTTCACTTGATCTGCAATCAAGCGGTCGCCGGTTAAGCAATTCCCTTTGAGCTGCAATGATGCGTGATTCCGCGCGCCGCATTTGTCCCTAGTGTGCCGCCAGTGTGTCAACAGGGGTCATCCACAGGGTTACTCACAGCTCGGTGTGCGCCCGGCTGGACTTGTCCGCCTTAGTCGGGATTGTCTGCGCCCCAAGGGGATAACGGGCTGTGTGGCCCTGTACGCCGCGCTGACCGCCGCTCGGGGTGAGTGGCCGTCGGCGGTCGGCATCGTCGGCCAGCGCCAAGCTGAGCCGGTGCTACGGGCCATCGTCGGCCTCGGCCTCACGGCGCTGCTGCACCGCCAGCCACTCCCCCAGCTCGGCGGCGGACATGCCGCCCGCCGCGAGGAACTGCCGGGTCGTGTCGGCGTGCAGCGGCCACAGCGGGTCGCCCTCGGTGCCGACGATGCCGAACAGCTCGCGGCAGGCGTCAACGGCCCGGCGCTGCACCCCGGCGGGGGTCAGGGTGCCGTTCTCGATGCCCTCGACGGCATCGGTCGCGGCGGTCACCACATCGACGGCGGTCACGGCGGTCACGGTCATTGTTCGATCTCCCTCACCACTTCGGCATCGACTATCGGCGACGCGCTGGCATCGACCCGCTCGGCCACGGCCAGGGCGTGCCGCCGGAACTCGGCTGCCGTCACCGACACCGAGACCTCGGCTTGGTCTGGCGCGTATGCACCTTGCAGCCGGGCGAGCTGGTCGCGGGTCCGGCACAGCTCGCGGTTCAGCATCGCCGCCGTTGCGTCGTCATCTCGGGCGGCAGCGGCGGCGAAACGGTCGAACAGGACCGAGGTCGTGATCCTCGCCGATTCGATCAGCGAGCGCCGCGAGGTCTCCACCGGCTCGGGTCCGTTGCGGCGTTCGTGGCGTTGGACGGCGAGCTGGGCCGCGCCGACCGACTTGTAGCCCAGCTCGGCGCAGACCTCCCGCCACGACCGCCCGATGGCCCGCAGTTGGAACGCTCGCTCAGCTCGGGCGCGGCTGTCGCGCAGGGACATTGACGGTGCCATACCTCATGGATACCTCATGCCGGTGCAGCCGGTGGCGCGGCGGGGCCGGGCGGGGGTCGGGCCGGTGTTGTTGGGGTGCAGCGCCATTCACCGAGTTTATGTAGGTGTTGTGCCCGGCGGTTTTGTCGGGTCTCGCCGCAGCCGTGTGGGCGGCTAACCCCGAGAGTGGGGTAGGCGTCGAGGTGGGCGGGGCTAGGCCCGAAGCTGCCCGAAGGCGTTGAGCAAGCCTAGGCTCCTAGGCTGCTCGGGCCTAGCCTGTCGTCGCAGCTCAGGCCAGCCTAGGCAGGCTAGGCAGGCTAGGCCGCTTGCCTCGGCCAGGCACAGCTCCACACAGCTTGGGGGTTGCCCGTCCGATGTTTGCTGTTACCCCTGTATGTGTTCCTATTTTCGTGTCGTTTTACGTCATAGGAGAGGGTGTCCCCGACCGAGGCACCGAGCCTAGGCCGCCTAGGCTGCCTAGGCTTCGTTGAGCTGCGACGACAGGCTAGGCCGGGGCAGCCTAGGGGCCTAGGCTGCGGATGCGCTCACGCAGAGGTGATCCGGTAGCGGAGTGCGGTCTGACCTTTGTATTCGCCCGACTCCGATTCGATGAGTCCGTCGGCGAGCAGCCCGGCGACCGCGTCGGGCAGATACTCGCGCTGCCTCTTGGACACCGCGTTGGCGGCCCGGCTGTGTGGCATCCAATCTGTTTGCTGGCGGAGCACGGTCAGCACCCGTTCGCGGACCCGGTCCACCATCACCAGCCGGTAGGTGTCGTCGGAGGCGGTGCGGCGGTGGCCGTCCCTTCGGCCCTGTTCCCCAGCCACGATCGCTTCGGAATGTTCGGACGCAGCAACCATCGCGTCCATCATGGCGTCGGAGACCTCGGTGAACTTCTCGGCCATCTCCCAGAACACACCGCCCGCCGAGGTGCTGCCGTGCATCACCGCGAGGGTGCTGGCGAGCTTGAGCCGGGACAGCCCGCGATGACCGGACAGCGGCGTGCTGTCGGACTCCCCGAACACGTCGAGGTTCTTTGCGTTCTGCCCTTCGATCAGCGCCTCGGCGATGGCGGTGGGCACGTCGAGCGGCATCGAGGTCATGTCGTCGCTCAGCGGGTCGCGGTGGAGGTCGGCGGGCAGCTTGAGCCTGACCGGGGTGCCGGTTTCCGGCGCGCCGCTGCGCTTGCGCAGATCGGTGACCGGCAGGGCGAGGATGCGGTGGGTCAGCCCGTTGCCGCGTGCGACGGCGTCGAGCAGGATCGAGGCACGATTGGGCTGCACGCCCATCAGCAGACCGAGGCGGTAGCTGTGCTGCGGCAGCACCACGTTGGTCTCCCGGCCCGCGTTGGTGAATCCCAGTTCCTCGCCCATGTACGCCTTGAGCAGTTCGCCGATGATGGTTGCGCCCGCCCGGTCGGCGAGCTTCTCCAGCGTGACGATGTCGCGGATGCTGAACAGCGCGTGACGTCTGTGGAACACCGTTTGTGATCTGTGCTCGCCGGGCACCGGCACGGCGTGGGCATAGGCGCGGTTGATCCCCTCCCCAGTTCCGATGGGCAGCAGCGGCAGCCGTGGCGTCCTGTAGTTCCCGAACGTCATCACGGCGGCGTCGGACACGGCGTTGTCGCTGGCGCCCTTGCCGCTGCCGGGCACGCCGCACTGTGCCAGCAGCAGGTTCAGCGACACCTCGCCGCCGATGGTCGCCGGGAGCACCACCGAGGGGTGCAGCGCGGCCACGGTGCGCACCATGACGCCGCCGACGAGTGTCCAGCGTCCGACCTTGCGGGCCTCGGCGAACGCGGCCAGCTTTGTCAGCACCTCGGTCTCATCGAACAGGTCGAGGTTGCGGGTCATCACGTCGGCGAGGTGGACCTTGGCGGCTTTGACGCCGTCGGCCCGCTGTTCGGGGGGCAGCCCGGGGTCGGCGTACGGCGCGGGCGCGGGGAGGTCGAGGCCAACCGTCACCGGGTCATCGAACAGGTTCAGTTTCTCCATTGCAGCTTCGATGTCTCCCTCGTAATGCACTGCGGCCCATGCGTTGAGCCGGGTCACAGTGCCGGTTCCGGTGCCGCTTGCCTCCAGGTAGGCATCGAACGGCGGCACGTCATGGTCGGTCCAGATGTGCAGCGGCGGGTCTGGCGATTCGGCGTAGTACGGGTGCCCGCAGCCGGGTTCGTGCGCGGTCGCCGACTTCTCGCTGGCGTGCAGGCCGGGTGCGGTCCAGATGTCACAGCCGCATCTGTCGGACATGCCGGTGTTCATCCACTCGGTGCCGGACAGAATCTCGTCCCAGGTGATGTCCTCCGCTCCCCACCTACGGATATTCGTAAACATGCTGCCGTCGTCGGCGGCGTCGAGCTGCTCCCGGCTGCGGGTGCGGCGCTCGGCCCGGCGGCGTCCGGTGTCGGTG
>JAHZKD010000119.1 GCA_022600605.1 Actinomycetes bacterium | reverse complement strand
CGCCTGCCAGAGCTCGAAAACGAGGCCGCGGCGCTCATCAACGGTCACCAGCGCGTGATCTGAGCCGACATGGGGTGCCGCACCATCGGGAATCGTCACCTCCCATCCGGCGAGCGGGCAGACGCCCCAGTCGGCCTGAGTGCAGTTCAGCGCGTACGTGGGGTCGTCAGCGCTTGTTCTGTATATCGGGATGCCGAATTCCACCAAGTTGGCAGCCAAGGCAGGCCTTGGTTGCACGGCTGCGATCATCGATGCGCTATTGGGATCGATCATCGGGTTCGGTGGAAGGCTTTGGCGCCACGGACTTGAGGCCGCAAATGGACTGGCCGGTGTCGGTGTCGCATGGCTCTTGCGGGACGCGAATGCGGCTCCGCCGACCTGCGCGAGGGCCACCATGGTCACCACCACGACGAGAACTGTGGTGGCCCTGTGCCTCGACCAGCCCCGTATCGGCTCAAGAGCCATCAATAGTTTGCGGTTCACGCCGATACGAACTCCTACGTCGAGGGGCGGGCAGATGCTTAGGGTGGTGGCCGCGCGCCCTCCTGGAGAGGACCAAACCGGCCACAAGAGCGGCGCCGACGCCGACAAGCCCCGACCCGATGGAAGCGAGATGGGAGTGTTCCTGGGCCGACGATGCCCGCATGCTGCCGACGGTCGTCAGCGCATACTGATTATAACCGATCGATTCATTCAACACCGTTTCCGCGTGCGCCACGGCGAGCTGTATTTCGTCGCGGGCCTTGTCGGCAGTGTCCGCCGCTACGGTAAACGTCAGCAGCCCGCGCGCCACGTCGGGCTCGACGTCCACCGGTGAACCCTTGTTATGGAACAACAACGCGAATGTCGGCAATAGTTCGCTCCGAGAGCGGATGTCGAGCGCGTAAGCGTACCAACCGTCGAGGGGTCCTACGGGCGACAACGTCATACGTTGAGTGGCGTGCACGACTGGAGTGCTGGTCGCAGCCAGACACAGCCCTGATGCGGAAAGCCCAATGATCGCCGCTGCAGACCAGACTGCGACGCGCCGCAGGAAGGTCCGCACCACCTCGCCGGGTACCGGCCACGCTGGCGCAACCCCCACGGCCAATGCCAGCAACACGGTGAACGTACGAAAATACGCCGAGTGAAGGAAGATACTGGAGAGGGACCAGCCGATGATCGCCGCGCAGACGGCGGCTGCCAGCACCCGCTCCGGCGAGCGCGGCTCCGCGACGATCCGCAACGTGGCCAGCGTCAGAAATCCCAGAATCACCAAGGCCAAGCCCAACAGCCCGGTGACACCCGATAGAGCAAGGAACTCGAGATAGATATTGTGTGGAGCGCCGGCCGGGTCCCGAACGGCGGTGGGCACCCGGCCTGCAAATTCGATTACCTGCCCGGGGAAGGTCGCCGGACCGAATCCGAAATACGGTCTTTCCTGGAACATCATCCACGCTTGCTGCTGCGCGGCCAACCGCCCGAGCACCGAGGGGTCGACACTCGCACTCTGATCGGCACCTGTCACATCGTCGAGCACGGCAATGAGCCGATTCCCGACACCGGGCACCAGGAACGCCATCACTGCAAGCGGCAGCACAGCGAGTCCCCCGCGTCGGACCGATCGCTCCGAGGCAATGAACCACACGGCGATAGCCGCGCCCGCGCACAAAAATGTCCCGCGAGACTGTGTCAGGTAAATGCCGACAAGTTGGGCGAGGATCGCGAGCGCCCAACCCATCGCAATCAACCGGCGCCGACCACGCAGCGCGCGCGTCAAGAGCGCGGCAGCCAGTGGGAGCCCCATGACCAGACTGCGGCCCCAGAAGTTCGAGTCCGGCAGCGGACCGCCGTAGCGAGGCGTGGTGGCGAGCTCTCCCGTCGCAGCCGTCACGGTTGAGAAGCCACCGAATGACATGGTGCCGCCGAAGACGAATTGATTGATCGCCGACAGCGCGGACAGCACGGCAAAGGGAATGACAAACGCGGCGGCAACCGTCCATAGTCGTGCCGTTAGCTGAACCAGTACAAGTACCAACACCATGAACAAGCAGTCCAAAGCGATGTCGCGTATCCCGGCGATCGACTGCGCGACATCGCTGCTGCCGACGGTTGCCACCATCTGTGTAGCGAAAAAAACAGCCAGAATGCCAATCGAAATCCTAGTCCACCCATTAAGCCGTTTCCTGGCTTCACGATCGCGCAATGCCAGGCTAACGGCGAGTACCCCAAGCAAAATTGAAGCCTTGAAAATCGGGATATCCCCGCTGGGCGAAAGCACTCCGCCCATATTGGTGATCTCGACCACCACCATGACGACCAGTGCCAGCAGGGGTCGACGCGCCGCGAATACCAGTCCGATCCCGGCTACTGGTGCGACGGCCAACAGAAGGGGTCGATGCAGCCCCAGCGTCGCGACACCAGCCAGGGTCGCGGCGCCCGCCGCAAGGGCCATGCCAACAAGCTCGCCAGGCGTGACTGCGACCCGGATCGAATCCGACAAGGATGGCTGCGGTGGAGCCTCGTTGTCGGCCCCTTTGTCGGTCAGGCCGGCTGATTGACCCGAGACGATCGGCGGCCTGCGGCGCCGCTGCGCGAGCCACCCTAGCCCGGCGCCCACGAGCACTCCTCCGAGCACGCCCGCGGCCGCCACCTGCTTTCGACTGGGAATTGGCAGTGGGGCCGCGCTGCCTTCTTGCGGCCACTGCACTTTCACGACCAGCGGCTCTACCAACGAACTCACCTCCGGACTGGCAGTGGTGAGTGCATCGTTCAGGGCCGACTCGGCCGCCTCTTGCGAATCGGCCTCCATCGTGACGGTCAGCATCGTGGTGTTAGGCAGCGCGAACGCAGTCAGGGCCAGCTGGCTTTGCGGCACATTCGCGGCGTCGGCCGCTGAAGGCAACCAGCGAGGGTCGCCAAAAATGGCGGCTGCGCTTCGGGTGACCTGGCCCCGGGTCACGACCATCCAGAAACTGGCGGATACTGCCGGCGTTAGATCGGACTGCGGTACCAGCGCAACGTTGGCCGACGCCTGGTAGCGGTGCGGGTGCGGGGCCAGCAGGTAACCAACGGTCGCACCGAGGAAGGCGCCCGCCAGCGCGAAGGCTGCGATGAAGACGCGGTACCTGGTCACGATCCTCTTTCGTACTCGTTGCCGCGGTTCGTGGCAGTCCTACCGGAGTATGCGTGAAGCGTAGTAGGCAAGAGTGAATCCTCCGACCTAAGTGCCCTGGCCCGTTAGTTCGTCGGGGGGACACGCGTGAACAGCTGCGCAAGGCCATCGTCACCTGGATCGAACGGGCCTACCACCGCCGCCGACGCCAGAGCACCCTCGGAAGGTGTCGGCGGCGGCTGAAAATTGACCCCTTGCGGCAGCGGATCAGGCCAACGCGCCGGAGACCAGTAACCTGAAACGGGCGAACGACAGATCGCTGCCGATGCCCAGCCGGGGCAGGGCCAGCGGATCGCTGTGGCGGTCGGCGAATCCCTCGACCGTCGTCAGCGCCCACCGCACGCCCCGGTCGCGCAGCGCCTGCTTAGCGCGCTCGTCGAAATCCTGGACGCGGCCGTTGGGGTAGGCGCAGATCTGCGGTGCGCGGCCGGTCTCCCGCTCCAGCGCTTCGCAGGAGTCGCCAATCTCGCGCTGCACTTTCTCGTCCGGGCAGCGCGAGAGGATCGGGTGGGTCACCGTGTGCGGGTGCAGGGCTACCTGCCCGTCGGCGGCGAGCGCGCGTGCCTGCGACCAGGAGAGCATCTCAAACGGCCCGGGATCAGTATCGGCTTGCTGCCCGAGGGTGCCGATCAGCCACCCGGTCCGCTCGATTCGTTGGTCGTCGGGCAGGGCCTTGAGTCGATCCACGGCCGCGGCGAACGCCTCGCCGCGGTGGGCGGCGCTGCCCAGCGGGTGTAGGCCCAAGCCCAGGGCAGTCAGATCGACCTCGGTGCGTTCGGTGCGGGCGAACGCCAGCCACAACCGGTCAGGCCACAAGGTTTCACCGGTGCCCATCGGCCCGGTGGCCAGGAAAACCGCCGCCGGCAATCCGAGGCTGCGCAGGATGGGAGCTGCTTGTGTGGCGAGGTTGCGGGTGCCATCGTCGAACGTCAGCGTTGCCGCGCGGTCCGGAAGAGTTCCCGCCTCGAGTCGCCCCAGCGCCTCGTCGAGCGGAAGGACCTGGTACGCGCGTCGGACGTATTTCAGTTGGCGGCGAAACGCGGCGACGTCGAGCACATGCCAGCATGGCGGTGTCAGCGCCGTGGGTTCCACCCCGTGATACATCAGGATCGCGAGCAGACCTCGCCGTTTCCGCCGCGCGATTGCCGGCAGGCCCGCGGCGCACAGCAGCCGCGCCGCCACTTCTTTTGCCAACGCCATCCTTACTTTGCTTGGGATGTCGAAATGTGCGAAGAATACTAGCCGGTACATTGACGTGCGTGCGCACGGCTATCCCTGTGTGTCAGGGGAATTTAGTCCGACAGGCCGACTGCCAGCATCACAACTCGCTGCAGGCGCCACGAACGTCATGGCCTCATAAAGCTAGCCTGGTCTTAATGAGCGAAATTCAGGCGCACGCACTACCCCCCGGCGATCCTGCCCTCGAAAGCGAGTGGAGAAGGCTTGAGCAAGCCGGTGGCGTGTCCTCTCCATTTCAAACCTGGAGCTGGTTCAGTGCGATCAAGGACCACCCGGATTTGTTTGGAGATCTGACTGTCATCGCAGCGTTTCAGAACGAAGTCGCAATCGGACTCTTGGCGATCGAGATAGTCAAGAGTCGCTGGCGCATGCGGACGCTCCAGATTCCTGGTCAAGACTGGATCGATCCAGATCATGTCGACGTGATCGCTACAGAAGAGCACCGTTCGACGGCGGCGCGCGCCATCGCTGATTGGATTATCGCGAATCGCGGATGGGACGTGCTCGATCTCGACGGGCTCAGACCGACGTCGCCGCTTGTGTCCGCACTCCACGACGGTCGCCGACTGCTGACCCAGCTCGCGCAAACCCTGGACGTGGCGAAGTGCCCCCAACTACGGCTCGAAGCAGACCGCGATCCGCTCGAATCTCGTTCGCAATCGGCGCGAAAGAAGATTCGTCGGGACTTGAAGCGGCTCGAAGTCAACGGCGGCAGCACCGGCGAAATCACGCAATCGGCTGACGCATCGCGCGCTGCTCTGGAGTTCACTGCCCACATGGTGCGTGAAAGGTTTGGCGCCAACGGGTTGCTCTTCAATTCGGATGAACGGTTCGAGTTCATTTCCGATCTCGTCGAACGACTGCGTACCGCCGGTCAGCTGCGATGGTTCACCACGCGATTGGAAGACGAGTTACTCGCCACCGATGCAGTACTCGCACACAATGGGCAATTCCACACGTACATGGGCGTACGTAGCGATTCGGACATTCTTGAGTCGCCAGGAACGATCAACCTGCTGACCATATTGCGCACTGCGGGCGCCGAGGGATGCTTGGACGTCGATCTATTGCGGGGCGATCACCCGTGGAAGCAAAGGGTGGCAACAGGTCAGATCGTGGATGTGCGCGTGCGTATCGCCCGCCCACGTGCTCGAACGGGGTTCGAGTTCGCAGCCCGCAAGCTGGCCCACAGTTACAGCGTGCTGAATGATCGCAGCCGAGGTAGCTACCCGAATCTCAGATCGCGCGTGGACTCCGCGATCGAGCGTCGGGTGCTCGACATTCAGCGTGCCCGAGTGCTGACGCTGTCGTTGGAATCCGCCACGCATGAGCCTCCCCGTCGACCGTCAGAAGTGAGAATCACGAGGCTTGTGGGTGAAGAGTCAGACGACAGCGAGTGGCGTGCCGCATTCGGATCCGAGGAGTTCGAATCGATTCGGCAACAGCGTTCACGGGGCGATACCTGCTATGCAGCGTGGATCGGTAATTCTGTGGCGTCTTACTTGTGGATATCGACGACGCCGCATCGCGATCCTTATTCTGGAATCCGCGTCAATCTCAGAGGCGGAGAAGCGTATATCTACGACGTCCGAACTGTCGCTGATGCGCAGAGACGCGGGCTTGCCCGACTACTCCTTCAACTCGCACTGGCGGAAATGGAGCCGACAAAGATCACGACGGTGCATGCGGTTGTGGACAACTGGAACACAGCGAGCTTGCGACTCTTCAGGTCATTAGGCTTCGAATCGAGTGGCTCCGTAACCTCGGCCCGAATCCTGGGCCGCTACGCAATTCAGATCCCCGCCACGGCGAGGCCCCGCACATCCCTGTGCAGTGCTGCACATCTATGAGTCGGGCGCCCGTCGCCCTGACATCGCTTGATCCGCAATCGAGCGAAGGTCCCTGATCGTTTCGCGCCCGAAGAGCGACAACATGATTGCGCCTCCCAAGACGCCCCCGCACACGGTCAAGGCGAGGCCTAATAGGCCGGGGGGCACGAGGATGACCGGCCAAACAGCCAGAGCGACGATTCCCAGCACAGCGATGAACCCACCCTTGAGCGACCGGAGTACGCGGCCTAATTTCAGCCCGATCAGGCGTGCGGCGAGAGTCGTCTGCAACGAGCCGAAAACGAGTTCGGTGACGACAAGAACTCCCGCGATGTAGGTGAGGCCGCGGCTTGACACAGCAACCATTGCCACCAAGACGACAACTGTCTCGGGGATGAGCAAGAGCATTAGTGTGCGTGGGTGGCCCGTTGCCGGAAACACATCCGACACTCCGGCACGCACCGAGCGCAAACCAAGGGCGATCCCAACGAGCATCATCGGCGCTACCGCCGGTAGCCACTTCTCGCCAAACACGACCACCATGACGTTTCCGGCTGCCAACGAGATCAAAGTTCCTGCCGAAAAACCCCAGAATGTGATCACCCCCAAGGACCGAGCAACGGCCGACCGCAATGACTCGGCGTCGATCTCTCGAGCAGCTGAATACGCTGGAAAAACAACGGAGGAAAATACCCAGTACACAGCGTCGAGCAGCATCTCTGGGATCTTGTAGGCGATTGTGTAAAAGCCAAGCGCGGTTGTGCCCAGAACGCCCCCAACGATGAAGTAGTCGCCGTAGTCTGCGATCGAGTTAACGATGGCAACACCGAAGATGTAGAGCGAGTAGCCCAGCATCGACTTCAGGATCGGAATGTCAAAGACGAAGCGGGGCAAGAAGCGAAGCAGGCGCCACGCCACAGGCACGCGAACGATCTCACCGGCGACGTAACCAATCACGAGGGCCCAAACTTCGAAGCCAGCCACTGCGAGTGAAATCGCCACAGTGGCACGCACAGCTGCGGGCACCAGCTCGATCCAGGTGCGGCGTCGGAAATCCAGATCCCGCTCAAGCACTTTCGTTGGTACGAGAGCACAGGCTGTGACGATCACCGACAGCGATAGCACTCTGAACACGTTCACTTGGTCGGAGGCTCCGAAAAAGTTCGCGAGCGTCGGGGCCAACATCACCCCCGCGATACCGAAAACGACAGCAAGGACGACGTTCAAAGTCCAGGCGACTTGGACGCGGCGCCCGACACCTTCTTCCTGCTCGTAGACGACAGTCGCGCCGACACCGAGATCCAACAGCACCTGCAGATATGCGATGAACGCCAATCCCGCTGCGATCACACCGAACGCGTCGGGCGTCAGCAGCCGGGCCAACACAAGCGTGCTGCCAAACACGATCAGCCTGCCGCCGCCGAAGCTGAACAGAGCCCACAGGAACCCGCGCACGCTGCGACGAGTCAGGCTGGGCGCAGCGGCCGACTCGTCGTTGTCGGCTCTATTCATACTGCTGGGCAGGCCCTCCGGAGTGGGCTTGTCGTCGGCCACATCTACCCTTGTCTACTCGCCACGCGCAGGATCAGATGCGTTTCGGCACCGGCCAAAGCCCCGATAATCAGGGCGCAAGTCAATCCCCAAACAATCACTAGCCATCGGGCAATGCCAATTTCATTGCGTAGCTGATCAGCCGTTGCCGTTTGGGCTGTGTGCGCCATCGGCATTGATGTTATCCGGGAAATGAACCTGGCCACCACAAGGACCGCGCGGACCTGACGGCGAGATCGTCAGGACTGCGCACCGTCATCGTCGACCCGCTCGGGGCTGGCCGATGGTGACCTTCGAGTTCCCATCCGGAATGCAATGATGCCGACAGCGATCGCCCCACCCACCCCGACCATTGCCCACCAAGGCGACGTACCTTCGGAACTGTCAGAGGACTCCTGCGATCCAGACGATGTCGGCGGCCCGTAGACACTGATCGAGGTGCGATCAGGAATCAATTCGGGTTGGCGGCCAGCAACAGCGACTACCGCAGGGCCACGCAGCCCCGACCACCGGGCGGGGTCGCTGCTCAACCAGCCCAACAATTCATCGAGCTGACCCGCCGCGCCATTGGACGTCGCTATCAGCAAGGACCGTTTGCCATCGAATACCGTCTGCAGCGATCCGAACTGAATCCCCGGATCATTGATGAGCGTCGTTTCCTCGTCGCCAGTATCGAAACCCACGAGGACCAGGCGCCCGTCCTCGGAGCTCAGCGGCAACGAAATCGACGGATCCGTCCAGCCGTCCGCACTGATGAGGACAGCCGGATCGGCACCGGCGATCGCCTGCTCGAGAGATGTCACGTCGAACGAGAGCGGCACCACGGTGAGGCTCTGGAGTCCCACCACAATCTGCACCGCGCGAGCAGTGTCGGCGAAACTGTTCACACTGATGCCGACCAGCATTCGTGGCATCAGAGCCTGGGGCAGGGATTGGAAGCCGGTCGGGATCGGCGGCTTGGCGGGAGTGCTCTCCACCACAGTGGTGCCATTGATCGTCAGCCTCATCGGTCTGAAATCGCCGCAATGTCCAGTGTCTCCGCTGGTCTCGATCCCCACAACCAGGCTGGTGTAACGCTGCACGAGATGGTCTGGAATATCCACCCACTGGTCGATACGACCGTCCGCGTCAGTCGGCCAAGCCCCAATGATCTCCCCGCCGACGGAGGCCGTTAGCTGCGAACCGAAATCGGCTGGAACCGGCGTGTATGTCCCCATCAGGTGCACCCGGTACCCCTGCCTGGGATGACCGAACCGGGCCTGGTCCAGCCCGATGTTCACCGAAGGAGCCACACCCACTGCGTTCAGGCTCGATTGACCGAGCTCCGTCAGGGTCGTGGTGTTGCCTTGCAGCCGGTAGTTGCGGGCAGACAGATTCCCCGGGATCACTTTTGTGCTCAACGCTAGGTTCAACGATCCATCTGTGAGCAGCCTGGCGTGATTGGTCAGCTTGTCCGCCGGCCCGGAGATGAGTAGGTCGGGAAAGCCACCGGTATCCAACAGCGAAACACCCTCGTCCGGACCTTCTTTGATGACGATCCGGCGCTCGAATGGTTGCGCGGGGTTGCCGAAGGTAGTGGCGCCGTCGGCGAGCGGCAGAAGGACGACCGGTGGTCTCTGGCCGCGATAGCGTGCCGACAAAGCAGCGGCCAACTGCACTGCAGCTTCGGATTCGGCTTCAGAGGGCGTAGCGGGCACCGCAATGGTCAGGCTGCGCAGGATCGGCGGGAGGAAGTCGGCGACAGTGGTCGGGGCGACTTCCGTTCCTGTGTAAGTGACTGATCCATCGAATAATTGGACCGGATTCTCAAGATCCAGACAGTATCCGTCCTCGGCGAGGGCGGTCAGACTCAATGTGACAACCACCGACTGGTCGACGATCTCTATGCCATCAAGGGGAATAACGAGCGGGGCAAGGTCTGTCAGTGGCAGCCCGAGCTGACTGATGAGACGATCATCCTGCGTCACGGTCAATGTTCCGGATCTGATGTTGAACGGGAGATTAACGGTGAAGTTCAGCGAGGTCGGAGACAAGCCCATTGGCACGGGAATGGACAGGGTCGGGGAGCTCGTCGGCAAGTAGAAGGACGATGAGCTGCCCGTGCCGTAGAACAACAGGGTGGCATTCTCGCCCAGATCGTCTAGCGACATCGTAAGAGTGCCGGCGGGGTCAGGCGGCGGCAGCGGCTGGGCTTCGACCAATGGCGTCGACCAGACGAGCATCGAAAAAGCCGCGGTGAGTGCAGCTAGGCGTCCCAGGAATCTCACACCGATAGCCGGAATCGTGGGCAGTGGAGTCTCCTCGTCATCGCGTGAGGTCAGAAACGTCGCCGGGGCAACCTACAAGAAATGCGCGCGATCTCAAGAAATGTCGATTCGCCGCAGAACCACTAATAACTTAGCCGACTGACAGTCCTCGTTCGAGACGACAGTCCTACAGAAGTTGTTTTTGGGGGGGGGAAGACAGGGCCGCGGAGTCGTAAAACAGCCGGACTCATTGGGAACCAATGACAATACGGTCTCCCGTCTATCAGCGAGCTTGTAGGCTTTGAAGCTGTGCGTTTCTGTGGTTCAGGCAACCCCCTCACCCTGAGCTGAGAACTGTGGCGACTCGGATGCACCCGTCAGACGCGGTGGGAACGGAACCGATTCCGCCCCATCGCGGGCCCAATGCTCGAAAACCTTCCGCCCAGCGGGTCCGAAGCCGCCATCTGAGTGTTTTGATCACCTTCACCAACGATGTGCTTTTCGCCTCAATCGCAATCGCACTAGGCTTGTGGTGGTCATCGACGGTCGATAGCGTCGCTATCCCCGTCTGGATGGGCCTGGTCTATGCCCCGACCTTGGTCGCCATTCTCTCGGCGCGGTCGACGTACCGCTCCCACCTGAACCGCAATTTCCTCGACGATTTCCCATCCATCCAAGCCGGAGTCGCGCTGTCGGCAGTGTTTCTCCTTGCCATGGTAGAGCTGTCCGGCGCCTTGGACGACCCCGGCACAACGGTGCTCAAGGTCTGGTTTTCCGCCGCGGTGCTGATGCCCATCGGTCGAGTTATTCGCGCCACCACCCAGGCCAGCAGAGGACGACAGAGACGCTTAGCGTCCCCCACACTGATTATGGGCAACGGACTAATAGCGCATCAGATCATCGACCGCCTGAACAGCGCTCCCCACTATGGACTTACGCCGGTCGGTCTCGTCTCGTTCACGCCGCCGTGGCGAGGCCCCGGCGGCAACGCACTGACACTCCGCATACCCCGCCTCGGTGCGCCGGACGAGATCGAGCAGATCATCCAGAGCACCGGCGCCGAGTGCCTCCTCGTCGCCTTCACCAACGAGCCCGACGGATCGCTGACCCCTGCGATTCGCATCGCCCACGAGCTTGGACTGCGGGTGTGGGTCGTGCCCAGGATGTTCGACCTGGTCGGTGAACGTGCGCAGGTCGAACACATCGGCGGCCTTCCACTGCTCGCACTCCGCCACGCGAATCCGAAAGGCTGGCAGTTCGCGATAAAGCACATCGGGGATCGGGTCTTTTCCGCCGTCGGCCTGGTGGTGATCTCACCTCTGTTCCTGGCGTTGATGGCATTGGTCCGACTGAGTTCGCGAGGACCGATCTTCTTCGGTCAACCGCGGATCGGGCGCGACGGACGGGTCTTCCAGTGCCTGAAGTTTCGGTCGATGCGTGCGGCACGAGACTCCGACACGGAATTCGAGCTCAACGCCGGCAGCGCGCCCGGCGGCATCGAGGGCGAGGACCGCCGCACCTGGATCGGCAAGATTATGCGGTCGACATCGATGGACGAACTCCCACAACTGATCAACGTCATCAAGGGCGAGATGAGTCTGGTGGGCCCACGACCCGAGCGACCGGAATTCGTCGAGATGTTCGAAGCCCATATTCGCCGCTATGGCGAGCGGCATCGGGTCAAGGCCGGGGTGACCGGGTGGGCGCAGGTCCACGGACTGCGCGGCCAGACCTCAATCGCCGATCGCGCCGAGTGGGACAACTACTACATCGAGAACTGGTCGCTGGCGCTCGATCTGAAGATCCTGCTGCTGACCGTGCCCGCGGTACTTCGGCGCGCCGAGTGAGTGACGACCTAGACCCAGCGACCCGGACATCACGACAGCGCGAGTTGCAACCAAACGTCGGCCCTGGGGGCGTTACCGCTTACGCGCGACCGGCAATCCCCTTTTAAGACGCGCAGCGACATCGTCCCAAGAGGCTGCCTGCGCGAGGCCCTGTTGACCCGCTTCGCCCATGGTTCGCGCTAACTCGGGGTCTATCAGGAGACGAACCAAGGCCCCGGCGAGCGCTCTTGGATCCTCCGGGGCGACGAGCAATCCGGATATTTCGTCACGTACGACCGCGGGAATGTCCCCGACGCGAGTCGCGATGACCGGGCGGCCCATGGTGTGCGCCAAGTGGGCTACCCCGGACTGGCTGCTGCGTTTGTAAGGCAGGACGACACAGCGGGCCCTGGCAAAATATGTCGACACGCCGAGCACCGGAACGTAACCCAGGTCCAAGGTCACACCGTCCAAGTTGGCAACCTCGGACCGCAGTGAGACTTCGTCCATGTCCGCACTGAGTGCACCGGCGATGACCAGCTCGGCGTCAGGGACCTCGGCCCGCACGGCCGGCCACGCTTCACACAGCGTGTCAATACCCTTGTACGCGGTAATCGTGCCGAACGAGAGCGCGACCCGACCGGTAGTGTCGACGCTCCGAATGGGTGTCGAGACGAAGATGCCCTCATCACCGTGCGGTATCGCGTGAACAGGAGCGGTGATGGGCCAGGTCTCGATTAGAATCTTGCTGGCCTCCTCACCGAGGACAAAGGCGACATCAAGGTCGGCGTAGGCGATGCTCAGTGCCCGACTGGTAGTGGTGGAAGTCTTGTACATGCCGGCCTGGCCAGGTTGTTCGACCACCGGGCGCGGCTCATGCGCAATCAATGCCAGGACCGCTTTCGGCAGCGCCCTGCGCACTAAGTGCACCCCCCAGCCGTCGATCGGAAACCGCCACGCTGACCAGATGACCACGTCGGGTCGCGTACGCAAGAGATGCGCCAGCAGGACGACCCAGGCCAGGATGTGCTGTCCGGCCCGGACCCCCCGCCGAGCCCGCCGCCACCACTCTGAGGACTCCGCCCCCGCGGTGGGATGCCAAGTCGGCAGGATGCTACGCACCCGGCAGCCAGGCTCGCGAGAGTCGAGCTCGGGCGTTGGGCCGGTGATCAGGTTGACCTCCACACCAGCTCGTGCGAGCGCCTCACCCAGCTGAAGAGAGAATTGAAAAAGCCCACCCGAGGGCGCGAACTCCACGAGCTCAATCCTCTGCGGTCGTGCGACGACACCCTTAGCCACCAGGTCACTCCTCAATCACGATGATGCCGCCGTGCGTCTTACTTCCGCGCGTCGATAGCCCGCTGGTAAACCCTACGCAGATTCTTCACCCAAATGTCGACGCTGAAATACTCTTCGTACCTCGCCCGCGCAGCCTGGCACATGTCGGCAAAGGCGGCTGGGTCACGCAGAGCCGTCGATCCCATCTCCGCGATGGCGGTGCTCAGGGCCGACGGGCAACCGGCTTCGACCAACAGGCCGCAGTCGGGCCCTACGATGTCAGGGATGCCGCCGACGTCAGTCGCAACGATCGGTCGAGCACCGGCCAACGCCGAGATCAACGTGGTTGGCAGGGCATCCTCCAAAGAAGGATGAACGATGAAGTCAGATGCGGCGATCAGATCCACTACATCACTTCGGAAACCGAGGACACGGACTCGTTCCTGCAGCACCGGATCGGAGTCCACCGCGGTACGGATACTCTCCAACAGTGGCCCATCACCAGCCAAGGCCAATACCAAGGGTGTGTCGGCGGGGAGCAGACGGACCGCCTCCACGAGGTCGGCATGACCCTTCTCCGGACGCATGAGGCTGATGCACGACGCCAGCAACGCGCCTTCGGATACTCCCATCTCGGACCGGATCGCCGACGTATCGCCTACTACCTCGGGCTGACTAACCCCGTTGGGCAGCAAATCGATTGATCCGTGGTCTCCGGAGTATGCGGCATACCAACGGCGTTGTGCGCTCGAGAGGGCGATCACCCTGCTCGACAAGTACCTGCGGGCGAAGATGCCAAACTTGACCCGCGCCCGATGCAACCACGAGGTTGGAATATCGATGACGTGCAGCGTAGAAACTGAAGGAACGTGCGCGAGCCGGGCCGCAGCACCACCGACGACATCTGCGTGCTTGAGGTGGGTATGCACAATGTCGACATGCTCGTCGCGCAGCAGTTTGGCCAGGCGGAAGACGGCGGTGAAATCGTAGCGCCCCGTGTGCATCTCGTATACCACCGCGCCGAGATCCCGCAGCGGTGCCACCGCGCGATTGTCGACCCCGGCATCTGAATACTCATCGGATAACCCGATCACAATCAATCGCATTCCAGCCGACGGCGCGGCCCGAGCCAACTCAACGAGTAATCCCTCAGCCCCACCGGGGCCGAGAGAATGGATGACGTGAGCCACGGTCAACGCAGTTGCGGGAGAGCCGCTGTCACCGCCGTCCCGGCTACGAGGAGGCACCCATCACCTCCTTGTACAGCTTTCCAAGTCGGTCCACCCACTTCGCCATAGAGTACTTCTCCTGAGCCTGGGCACGTCCCGCGGCGCCGTACCGGGCCGCCTGCGCTGGGTCACCGATCGTGTCTAAGAGTGCCTGGGTCAGGGCGGGGACGTCACGCATCGGAACCAAGCGGCCGGTGATCCCGTCGACCACGATCTCCCGCGTTCCACCGGCGTCGGTAGCCACAACCGGAAGCCCAGACGCGCCCGCCTCGATGAGCGCCGTCGGCAGCGCTTCATCCACGGACGCCGATACCACGCCGTCGACACGGCGAAGAATCTCGGCTACGTCTTCACGACGACCGAGAAACTGCACCGATTCGGCTAATCCAGCTGCCGACACAGCATGTTCGATGTCACCACGACTCGGGCCGTCGCCGATCACCAATAGGGTCGCGCCGGAATGAACGGCCACGACATCGGCCCACGCCTGAATCAAGTCCACATGATTCTTGTCTGGGCGTAAGGCGGCGACAACAGCCCATACCGGGCGCTCGGACGAGCTGGCGCCTGAGTGGACGGTGTACCGATCCAGATCGACCCCGTTGGGAATCACTCGCCAGGTCGCGCGCGCCGGGCCATGCACGCGTGCGTACTGATCGAACGCGTGCTGCGAGACGAGCACCAGCCGGCCCAGCCGGGCCGGGATTCGAACCGAAAGGCGCTCCTTGAGCCACTCGCCGCGGCTGGCATGGCGTTGCGGGCTCAGATGCAGCGTGGCGACGACCGGCTTGCCGGCCAAGCGTGCGGCAAGTGGGACGACGGTGGCCGCATAGCCGAGGTGGGCGTGCACAACATCCACCTGGGCGCGCCGCAGCACTCGCACAAGCCCAAAGAATCCGGCCGCGTCGAGGAGCCTGTTCACCGAGAGGTATTCAGGTTTCAGACCCGCCTCGGTAAGCCGATCGAGCATTGCGTTACGGTCCTGTTCGGCTGGCGCCAGACTCGCGACTGAAACATGCAGGGCCGCTGGGTGATACCGGCCCAGCTCGGCGATCAGGTTCTCGGCTCCGCCAAAGTTGACGGAGTCAAGGATCATTAGCACCCGAGTCGGATTCGACATTGCTTCCTGACCTCTCATTCCTCGTCCAGTAGCCGCCCGACTCCGTAGGCACGATCTTCGACGCTTCGCCGGTGTCGGCGCGGTGGCGAAACGCCCGCGGGGTGTGGAACTGTGCGGCTACGCCACCTAGCGGGCTGCGAAGAGGTAATAGGCCGCCCATGGACGCGGGTCTTCAGCATGCCGGGTCACCGTGAAACCTGCCTCCACAAGCAGAGAGTTCACCACGTCCAGGGTGCGATACGAGTCATCACCGGTCTCATCCGCGAGGAAGTCGTGGCACCCGATCGCAGCGTGTTCGACGATGGGCAACACGTCCAGCGCTCCTCGGAGTGCGCCCACCTCGGCTCCTTCGATATTCATCTTCAGGAAGTCGATGCGCTTCAACTCAAATTGGGCTACCAGATCGGAGATCGTGACGGCGGGAACCGGGATCCCCTCGGAACCGATCCTGTTTTCCTGACAGAACGATTCCCGCAGGTCGCTGATCATGACCGGTTGGTCGGAGTCCATCACCGCCGCGTGGACCAACTCGACATTGCGCAAGTCATTCAGCCGACACGCCCGTTGGAGCATGTCAAAAGTCGCGGGGTGAGCCTCCACCGCGACGACCTTGCCCGAACTCCCCACCATGCCGGAGAAAGGAAGGGTCTCTGTTCCGGTACCCGCCCCGATGTCGAGGACCACATCGCCTGGGCCAACCGTGTAGGCGCGCAGGAACACATCTCGAGTGAAATCAGCGCACTGTTCAATACCCATGCCGTGTGGGTACGGCATGAGTGTGACGCCACCGCGCGTCCGCTTCCACCAGCCACCGGAAGGTGAATCGTAGGTGATGCGGGCACGTCCACCCTCAAGGGTCGCGACCGCCGACGCAGCTAGGCCGATCATCCGACGTGTCGGCCTCCGGTTGATCGCGCCGAATGCCGTGTGCTTGAAGCTCATTTATGCACGATAACAGCTATTTGGCCGCTGCCAGGCGGCGTCAGTTCAGCACTCGGAGCATCTCCCAGGGAACGTGTTCCATCGCGTCGTAGTCCCAGCGAAAGCCCGCGGCCTCGTAGGTGGCGCCCACAGTGCCCGGAGCGGCATGGGTGTCGAGTTCGAAACTGGCGCTCAGCGG
>JAHZKD010000013.1 GCA_022600605.1 Actinomycetes bacterium | reverse complement strand
GTTGGACCATTTGTCCACTCAGCCCTTCCCCGCGCCAGGGTCTCGGCTCTGGTTGTCCGCAACTGACGGGCGGCGGGCACTGCCGGCACATCTGCCGGGATCTGAGGTCTCGGGCTAGCTTGCCCGCGAACATATTTCTTGCGCTTCCTTCACCGAAGCCGCTAGCGGACGTGTGGTGTCGATGTCGTGGACGTGGGGCCCACCACAACTGGCCTCGGCGAGGGCCACAGCGATTTCCGGTGTCGCGTCCGAACTCGAGCGGGGCCGGCCCGCGACCCTGGCCGAAGCCTCGACAATCGGCACCGTGCAGTTGAATTCGACAATCGGCACCGAGATCAGATCACTGAGTTGGTGCACGCGGCCACGCTCCTGTGGATCTCGCCAGGTGCCGTCCAGAATCACCGAGTGTCCTCGGCCCAACCAGATTTCCGCCTGTTTCATGACCTCGTCATACACCGCAGCCACGTTCGCCGGAGAGTACAGGCCCGCGTTGAGTTCGCCGGCGGGGCCCGAGATCACACCTTCGTCCTGCAGCCGTCGACGCACATCGTCGGTCGAGATGACGTGGGCTCCGAGCTGTGCAGCCAACGCCGTTGACAGGGTTGTCTTTCCGCTGCCGGGCCCACCCGCGACGATGATGAGCTGAACGGTGCCTGCACGTAGGTGCTCAAGCGCAATAGCGAGGTGTCGATGGGCCTCAGCGGCTGCTTCACCGTGGCCTTGCGTGACCCGCACGCAATCCACTTTGGTCCGCACCACGGCGCGGTAGGCGATGTAGAAGTCAACCAGTCCGCGAGGTGCGGGATCATCAGCCCACTTCGTGTACTGGTCGAGGAAATAGTCGGCGAGGTCACGATGGCCAAGGAATTCCAGATCCATCGCAAGAAATGCGGCATCATCGATGCCGTCGACATACCGAAGCTGATCATCGAACTCCAGACAATCCAGTAGCGCCGGCCCGTCCGGAAGACAAAAGATGTCGTCGGCCAACAAGTCTGCGTGACCGTCGAGAATTCGACGTTCGGCGATGCGCTCGGTGAACAGCAACTCACGTCCGGCGACGAACCGCTCGGCCATACGCCTCACTTCCCGCAGGGAGTCGGGTGAAACCACGTCTTCGGCATAGGTCTCCAGTTCATCCAGATTCTGCCGCCACCGCGCCCAGACCGCGTCGCGGGTGCCCTGGGCATCGATTGTCTCCCCTCGCTCTGCCACCGCATGAAAGCGCGCCAGCACACGGGCAATGGCAAGCACTTGGTCGAAACACGGTTCACCACTGTTCACCAGGGAAGCTAGGCGGGCGGCATCTGGATGGCGGCGCATGATGATCACGGGTTCGGGTGGACTGCCCTGCGGATCGGAAAAGTGGGCGACACCGAGATAACTATCCGGAGCGAGGCGCTTGTTCAGCGCGACCTCATGTTGGCACGCGCGCTCCCGATCAGCGGCGGTACTGAAATTCAGAAAATCTGTAACGACCGGCTTCTTGGCTTTGAATGCCAGGTCACCGAGCAGGATGACGACCCCGGTATGTGTCTCCCGCACTTGTGCGGCGAGGTCACCCGAGGCCATCGAGCCGTGCTGTTGCTCGGGGCGCGACGAAGTGCAGTCCATGCTCTCAACTGTCGACCCACCGTCATGGGTTGGGCCAGGGCACTAGGCCCCCGCGATGAGGACTATTGACCCTGGCCTGGGACCAGCCCCGGGCCTTGGGGAAGTGCTGGGTGCAGAACGTAGGGTGAGTGCTGGACACCGGCTAAGGAAGGCGATCTTGTGGTGAAAGTCTTTCTCGTCGACGATCACGAGGTGGTTCGTCGGGGATTGATCGACCTCTTGAACGCTGACGACGAGCTCGAAGTTGTCGGCGAGGCAGGGTCGGTAGCAGAGGCGATGGCGCGGATTCCGGCCCTGCAACCCGACGTAGCAGTCCTCGACGTTCGCCTGCCCGACGGCAACGGAATCGAACTGTGCCGAGATCTCCTCTCGCTGCTACCCAATCTGCGTTGCCTCATGCTCACCTCGTTTACGTCCGACGAAGCGATGCTCGACGCCATTCTGGCGGGTGCCAGCGGATACGTGATCAAGGACATCAAGGGCATGGAACTCGCCGCGGCAATCAAGGAAGTCGGGGCTGGCCGATCGTTGTTGGACAACCGGGCGGCCGCAGCGTTGATGACCAAGCTGCGTTCTGACGCTGATCACGCCGATCCACTGTCCGGGCTCAGTGCCCAGGAGCGCGTATTGCTGGATCTGCTGGGTGAGGGACTGACGAACAAGCAGATCGCGGCCCGAATGTTTCTCGCGGAGAAGACGGTCAAGAACTACGTTTCCAGGCTACTGGCAAAACTGGGGATGGAACGCCGCACACAAGCGGCGGTATTTATTTCCCGGTTAGACCAACCTCGCCGCCGCCAGCGGGACTGACCGTCGAACGGGCCAAGCCGCCTCACCTAACGGTTCGTGCTCACTTTGGTGACAAACGATGACAGTCCGGGCAGATCTGATGGCCCGAGTGGTTAGATCGGGCGGGCCGCCGATTTAAGCCAACGGCCTGGAGGTATGGATATGGGGTGGATTTAAGCCGACGGCCTGGAGGTATGGATATGGGGTGGCCTGCGACCACACAGCTGAAAGCCATCGGCACCACCAGCCGGCGAAGCTGGCTGACGACATCCACTGCCGCCGTGTCGGTTCTCGCCGTCCTCGCCGCGCTGATCGGCCTCGGCACACCCATGGCGGCCGCCGCACCGAAGTGCAATGACATCGAGATTGTCTTCGCCCGGGGCACCACCGAGCCCGCTGGGCTGGGCGCTGTCGGCAAGGCGCTGGTCTACACCCTGCGGCCGATGATGCCTGGCCAGTCGATCGGCGCCTACGCGGTGAAGTATCCGGCTTCGTGGGATTTCACCAAGGTGGCGACCGGAGCCAACGACGCAAGCAAGCGCATTCAGTCCATAGCCGCCACCTGCCCGGACAGCAAGATCGTGCTCGGCGGCTACTCACAAGGCGCCGCCGTCATCGACGTCGTCACCACCTCACCGATCGCGGGACTGGGCTATACCGAGCCCCTGCCGGCCGCGGTCGTCCCGCACATCGCGGCTGTCGCCGTCTTCGGGAACCCCTCGGCCCGACTTAACCGGCCGCTGACCGCCCTGAGCCCCGACTTCGGTCCCCGTACCGCCGATTTGTGCAACACCAACGACCCAGTCTGCTCGAGCGGTACAGACCTCGAAGCCCACAGTCGATATCCGCAGTCCGGCTTGGTCAAGCTCGCCGCCCAGTGGATCACCAAGCAGGTCACGCAGCGCCACCGGTCAGCGGCGAACTCCTAACTCGTCCAGCCGGGCGTGATAGGACTCAACGCTGGCGAGTTTGATCTCCTCATAGCCCCGCACCAGGTCCGCCAGACCAGCGACCTGCCGTGCCCGGTCATAGTTGGCGGAGTCCAGCTCGGCGGCAAGCCGAGTCACAATCGCGACATATTCGGCAAGCAGCTGGCGTTCGATTCTGCGAACCTGCGTATATCCGAATGGATCGAACTTGGTGCCGCGCAGCCACTTCCCCTTGGCGAGTACGCGAAGTGACACATGACTTCGGGGACCGAGGCCGATCTTCTTCCTGCGCCCCATCGCCCGTAGCATCGGCGGGTGCAGCCGGTAGGTCAGCTTCTGGCCGCCCGGGATCTCGGATTTCACGTGGGACAGGAACTGCGGATCGGTCAGCAGTCGCGCCACCTCATACTCGTCTTTGTACGCGGTGAACTTGTAGAGCCCCTTGGCGACAGCCTCACTGAACTCGGTGCGCTCGCCCACCGCACGCTCGGCGGTCCAGATCGATTCCAGGAGTGTGACGTATCGGCGGGCGGCTTTCTCACCTTGGAATCCGATGAGGTCGGCCGCACGCCGTGCGATGAGATCACCGACCTGCCCGGAGAACGTGGTGCCGTCGAGGACGCCAGCAGGCGGCAGGGTCAGCTTCCGAGGAGCCTGCACGGACACGGCTTCATCGAAACGGGACGGGTCGGCAACGACGAGTCGCCCCCAACCGAACGCCGCCTTATTGGCCTCAACCGCCACGCCGTTGATCTCAATGGCTTCCTCGATAGCAGATGCTGGAATCCTCAGCGCCCCAGCCTGATAGGCCGCACCCACCAGTAGGAAGTTGGCAGCCGCGGTACTGCCGAACAGCTGCTGTGCCGCAGATGCGCTATCGAAGGAATACAGGTTAT
>JAHZKD010000118.1 GCA_022600605.1 Actinomycetes bacterium | reverse complement strand
CTCGGCGGTCGGCGACGACCGCATCCAGGAGGCAGCTACGGGCCGGGTCAATCCGGAGTCCTGGACCCACGGTTCCTCCGAACAGCGACAGAAGTGGTTCACCCGGGGATACCAGACCGGCGACCCCGCCAAGTGCGACACTTTCGCCACCAACAATCTTGGGTAGGGCTGCAATGGCCGGATGGCCAGATGGCCGCGCAGCTCTATTCGAAACCGTATTTGGTTGAGGGCCAATGCGGGGCCGGCCAGACTACATAGGCGGGCAACCGCTGGTCGGACGAAAAATGTTAAGGGGCGCATGTCGACTCAGAATTTCTCTGGACATCTCTCTGGACCTTCAAGCTCTGGACCTTCAAGCTACGAGGCCGAACTGCAGTCCGAGCGATGCTACCTAGCCGGACTCTACGGCCGAGTCGACGCCGAACGTGCGCGACTGCACAGCAGGTACAAGGCCGCGTTGCGGGGCACAGAGAGCCTCGTGGACCGCGACGCCGAAGTCCGCGCACTGTCGAGCCAGATGACCAGGCTCGATGTTGCCGACAGCGGGCTGTGCTTCGGTCGGCTAGACAGTGTCATCGGAGAACGTCTGTACATCGGCCGGATCGGGCTGCTCGACGAAGACAACGACTTCGAACCGCTGTTGCTCGATTGGCGGGTACCGGCGGCCCGTGCGTTCTACACCGCGACCGGCGCCTCCCCGGAAAACATGCGGCGACGCCGCCAGTTCCGCACGCTCGGGCGACGCGTTCTGGATTTCAGCGACGAGGTGCTGGGCCGTCCTGGCGCAGATGAGCGCGGCGGGCGAGGAGACGCAGCCCTGCTGGCAGCCGTCAGTGCACCGCGGGGTGAGGGGATGCGCGACATCGTCGCCACCATCCAGGCCGAACAGGACGAGATAATTCGACTCGATCATCAAGGGGTACTGGTGATCCAGGGTGGTCCGGGGACCGGCAAGACCGTCGTCGCGCTTCACCGGGTCGCGTATCTGCTCTACACCCAGCGGAAGCGGATCGAACATCACGGTGTGCTGGTAGTCGGACCCAACCCGGCATTCCTGAACCACGTCGGACGGGTGCTGCCCTCGCTGGGTGAATCCAACGTGGTGTTCATGACCGTCGGCGACCTTATGCCCGGTCTGCGGGTCACCGCCCAGGACACCCCGGACGCCTCGCGGCTCAAGGGCTCTGTGAAGATCTGCGAGGTACTCGCGGCCGCGATCGCCGACCGACAACGCGTCCCGCAGAATCCGCTGCCGCTCGATCTCGCGGATACTTCAGTGCGTATCGACGCCGAGACCGCCGAGTGGGCCATTCAGGAGGCTCGCTCAAGCAAGCAACCGCACAACGACGCCCGCGCCGTATTCGTCGACGTTGTCACGTGGGTGCTCACCGAACGCGCCATTGCCAAGATCGGCCGAGGATGGTTGACCCGCGACGACCGGGCCGCCTGGGAGCATCTGCGCGCAGAGCTGGTGGACGAACTCCGCGACCATGAAGGGTTCGCGGCGGCAATCGACGAACTCTGGCCGATCCTGACGCCGGAAAAGCTACTGGCGGAGCTCTACACATCCACTGCCCGGCTGCGTGCCGCCGGCGCCGATGAAGCGCTTTGGCGGGCCCAGGGCGATGCCTGGACGGTTTTCGACGTGCCACTGCTCGACGAACTGGTCGACTTACTAGGCCGCGACAAGGCCGTCGACCAAACCGCCGAGCGAGAACGCCAGGCCGAGGCCGAGTATGCCGCTGGTGTGCTCGACCTCATGGTGAACCGAGAAGACCTGATGGAGGACGAGGACCAACTCCTGGCCACCGACATTCTTGGCGCGGAGGATCTCGCGGACCGCTTCGTCGAGCGCGACAACCGTGATCTGGCCGAGCGGGCCGCCGCCGACCGCGACTGGACCTACCGGCACATCGTGGTAGACGAGGCCCAGGAGCTGTCCGAGATGGACTGGCGCGTGCTAATGCGTCGCTGCCCGAGCCGATCATTCACGGTGGTGGGCGATCTCGCCCAACGCCGATCGGTCGCCGGGGCGAGGTCTTGGGACGCCATGCTGCAGCCCTACGTCCCCAGTCGCTGGCTCTACCGGTCACTGTCGCTGAACTACCGCACCCCGGCCGAGATCATGTCCGTTGCCGCCGCACTGCTTGCCGAGTTCGCACCCGATGTCCAGCCGCCCGAATCCGTCCGCACATGCGGCATCCAGCCCTGGTCACGACGGGTCACCTCCGACGAACTACCCGCTGCTATTGAAGAATTCGCCCGGGACGAGGCCGCGCGGGAGGGCACCAGCATCGTGATCGGACCACCGGGCACGCCGGGGACGGTCTTACCGTCGCAGACCAAAGGCTTGGAATACGACGCCGTCCTGATAGTGGAACCCGACCGGATCCTCGCCGACGGACCACGGGGCGCAGCCGAGTTGTACGTGGCTCTCACCCGCGCCACCCAACGACTCGGTGTCCTGCACCTGGGTGCGCTGCCACAGGCCCTCACTGGTCTGGCAAAACAGCCGAGCAGGTGACCGCCTGCTCAGCCGGCGCGCTCAATCACCACTGCGCTCAATCACCACTGCGCTCAATCACCACTGGGACAGCTGGCACCGAACGTTGTAGGGGTCGTCGTGCTGCACGAGAACCTGGCCATCGACGGCGATGTCACAATGAGCATTCGGCGCTGCCTGGCCACCGCGGGTTGTGCTGCTTACCGTGAGGATCGCCCACCCCGGGTCCTCGAGCGTGGTTTCGAACACCCACGGCGCGTCCGGCGCCACGTTCACCTTCTCTCGCTTGGCGAAGGCGTACGCATCAGCGTTGAAGGCTTCCATGCTCGGAGGCTGAGTCGTCAGATAAAACAGGTCGAACTCGTAGGCGCCGGCCGATGTCAGCGTGTACCGAACCTGCTGGCCGTCCGGCTCAGCATTCGGCTCAGCATTGGCCGCCGCCTGGCTGACCGCAACCGTTGCCGCGGCCGCCATCAGGGCGGCCCCTATCTTGGCTGTCGCTGTTCGCATGTGGGTTACATCGCCGGACGGTACCCGACAGTTACACCCACGTACACACACTCCCGGTCGCGGATCTCGCACAAACTGCAGATCTCGTTGACGGCAAACCACCCCCCAACCATCGACAGGTTAACTTGTTCGTCACATACAGACATTTTCTAGAAACACGGGCGATCTAGCGTCCGGATTCGACACCAGTCGCGGTGTCGCCGTTCTCGCCACCGATGTGTTCAGCTATCACCCCAACTCAACGCCTCATCAGGGCATGAGCGCTGTTGATACCCAGAAAGGCCGGTCATGCAACAACCCCGACGCTCCTCCTTGAAACGATCTGCGCTAGCCGCGGGCAGCGTCGTCGCGGTCACGAGTCTGCTGCTGGCCGGCTGCGGTAGCAAGGCCAGCGAGGAAGACTCAGCAAAGGCCGCATCATGTGTGGACACCTCCGGGGACACCATCAAGGTCGGCGCCCTGAACTCGCTGTCGGGCACGATGGCGATCTCGGAAGTAACCGTCCGCAACGCGGTCGATCTGGCCGTCGAGCAGATCAACGCCGACGGCGGGGTGATGGGCAAGAAGATCGACCTCGTGGGAGAGGACGGCGCGTCG
>JAHZKD010000117.1 GCA_022600605.1 Actinomycetes bacterium | reverse complement strand
GCCACCGGTGAGGCACTCGCGCCTACGTCGGTAGCGGAACCAGGGTCGGCTTCAGTTTCTGGTTGGTCGTCGGCGGCTGGCCCCATGACGGATCCACGTCGTAGGGCCAGTGGACACCCGCATGAAACGGGATGTCGCCGAAGTAGTCGCTGTTCCAGGGGCCGCCCGTAGCCACCTGCGGGGGCTCTGCGTAGGAGGACATCAGTGCGTAGGGCAGATCTGCGGTATAAAACGGCAGCGTGTCCGGGGTAACTTCACCGGTGTAGTGCGAGTTGTACTGCTGGCCGAAGAAACCATCGATCAGGTTGTTGGCATAGGCGAGCGACAGGAAGTTCCATTCTCCGTTGGAGCCTGCGGCCGGATTTGTGGGAAGGCCCGTCAGCCCCAACGATGTCAGGTAGGGCGTCGTTCCGTCGCCCTTAATGATGTGGTCGGAGTTGTACGCCCCGTCCGTGTCACTCCCAAGGGTCTTGAACAGGCTGCTCGCCGGAACCGGGAAGATTTTCATCGAGTCGCCGAGGATCTGCTTGCCTGCCCACATGACGGCCAACACACCGGCATAGGCCCCGTCGGTCGAGGTTCTGCCCGGAGCGAATTCGAAATCCTGCGCCCAGAACACATACCCGCCCGTGGCCGTCGGAGTACCCTCCGCGGGGCTGGGGAATTCGTCCTTCGGGCCCAGTCCGGGGTACAGCTGCACGCGCGAGAGAATGGTCTGCGCCAAGGCGAGTTTTTCACCTTCGGGCACCGGGGTTGACGATGTGAAGAGGTCCTCGATCAACGGCCAGACACTGTAGCCGTGGTCGTTCGGGCTGTTGTTCTTGAGAGCCACCGACTCACCAATTATCCGGCCCTCGCCCGTGAGAGTGGCTCGCTCACCAGCGCTGAACTCACCGATCATGCCGTAGCCCATCGGTGTGTTCGACGTCTGGGTCGTGTCGCCGAGGAAGTAGACGAGCGAGTTGTCGAGCCCCGGATTGCCGTCGCGGGAGAACAAGAACAGGATCCTGGCCGTGCCAGCCTCCCCGGCCAACCCGCCGGGCCCGGCGGAGCCGCCGTCACCCCCGACGCCAAACACATAGCTTCCGTTACCGCCGGCACCACCGCTGCCGCCGGTCCCGCCCGGCGTGATGACCGCTCCACCGGCGCCACCGTGGCCACCGGTGCCCATGAACAGCCCGCCGCGGCCGCCATCACCACCCTCACCGCCGGGGACACCGCGGCCGCCGTTGCCACCGTTGCCGACCCAGCGCGCCGCTCCACCGTTGCCGCCGTTCCAGCCGTTGCCCCCGTTGCCCAAGAGGCCGCCCTTGCCGCCGTTGCACGCGGTGATACCTGGGCAGCTCTCGGCGTCATAGCTGAAGCCGTTGCCGATCAACACCCCGGCGTTGGGGTTTTCGGCGGTGCCGTTGCGGACCAGAAACGAGAAAATCGATCCCGCACCGGATCCCGCACCGAAGGCAGCACTGACTCCGGCCCCGCCGTCCACACTGGTATCGGCCGGATCACCCGACGGCACCTCCCCTACCAGGCTGGCCAGGCTGCTCGTGCCCGCGATGTCAGGGCGGGTCAACGCGGCCGTCGTCCACTCAAGCGGCCCATCTGCGGCAACGTCGGCGCGACCAGAGGGCCGAACCGCACTCTCATCGGAATCTGAACCCGCATCAGTGCTCTTACTGGTGCCCGCCACCACCTCGGCATCCAAGCCTTCATCGCCAACCGCACCCGAGGCAACGCCGGCATCAGCTTCAGTGCCGACGCCCGCTTGAGCATCGAGGTCCGAGTCCGCGTCACCATCGAGATCCGAGTCCGCCTCACCATCGAGGTCCGAGTCCGCGTCACCATCGGTGTCCGAGTCCGCGTCACCATCGGTGTCCGAGTCGAGAGCGTCATCGGCGGTTTTATCGGCGATTCCGGCAGCATCGATGTCCTCGCCGGTAGCAATATCGCCGGTATCAATATCGCCGGTATCGACATTGCTGTCGTCGGCACTATCCGCCGCAGAATCGGCATCCGCAGACGCATCACTGCCGGAGTTCGAGGACAGCGCGTCCGACCCCGCGGATAGACCACCCGACTCTGAAGCTGAAGCCGAGGAATCCGAACTCGAAGCACCCGAACCGGCCGAATCCGAGCCGGCCCCCGCGGAATCCGAACTCGATGCGCTCGACCCCGTTGAACCGCCAGACCCATCGGCATCGGCAAACGCCACCCCGGGCACCGAGGCTATCGCCGCACCTACGCCCAAAGCGACCGCCCACGCACCGACCCGACCCGCATGACCCGACAGTTGCGCAGTCCCACCCATTGGGGTCTCCTCTGGAATTCCACTATGTGGCGTCTAGCCAGTATGAAGAACCGCCGGCCAAAGCGAAGCGGTTCTGCAGCAAACAGTGCGGCCAACTCGCGTGACCGCTAAAGGTCACTCACTTGCAGCGGTTAGGCAGGCTGCGGGTAAGTCGAACCATCGGAGGTGTTCGAAGTCCTCCGACACGGTCAGCGGGTGCTGGCCGACCGGCTCGTCAGGCGGTGGATGTGAACCAGCCAGGATCGTCGCGGCTTCCTCTAGGTAGCGTTCGAGTTCGGTGTCGGGGGCCCGGTCCTGGTGGTGCGGGTATTGCATTGCCCCGTGCTCACCATAAGAGATTTGGTGCAGCCGCAGCGGGGGCTCGACGGGGCCGAGGTGGTGCCGCCACACTCCGCTCGCGGGGTCGAAACGGTAGTCCCCGAGTAGTCGCCAACCGTCCCTTGCGACGATCCGGACGGCCTCGACGAGATAGGTGAATACCGGATCGGAAATGAAGTAGTTGAAGTTGATGCGCACCCAACCCGGTTTGATGCCCTCGCAGCCGTGAGAGATCTCGCGTTCGAACTCATGTGAACGGTCCGCGTCGATACCCAGCAGGTGATGTCCATACGGGCCGGCGCACGAGCAGCCGCCACGGGCCTGAATTCCGAAGAGGTCGTTGAGGACGGCTGCGACGAAGTTGTGGTGTAGGTAGCGGCCGCTGGGGGCGCGCACCACGAAAGACACGATCGACAGTCGTTCGGCACCGAGGTTGCCGAGGATTTCGATGTTCGGCTCATGCTGCCAGGCGGTGATCGCGCGGCGCAGGTAGCGCTCCTCGTTGGCGCGGATCACGTCGACGCCGACTGCGTGTTTGAGTTGGAACACCAGGCCGGCCCGGATCGACTCGATGATGGCTGGTGTGCCGCCCTCCTCACGCTGGGTGAGATCCTCGAGATAGCGGTGCTCAGTCGGATTAACGTAGACGACGGTGCCGCCGCCGGGCACATCTGGCACCCGATTGCGCGCCAACTCCCGGCGGACCACCAGAACCCCTGGGGTACTTGGCCCGCCGATAAACTTGTGCGGGCTCAGGAAGATCGCGTCCTTGTAGTCGAGCCGATCCCGAGCCTGGTCGCCGTACATCTGTATGTCGACGTAGGGTCCCGCCGCGGCGAAATCCCAGAACGACAATGCTCCATGCGCGTGCAGCAGCGCCGAGATGCGGCCGGTGTCGCTGACGATCCCGGTCACGTTGCTGGCCGCAGAGAACGACCCGATCTTCAAGGGACGATCATGATGGCGCACAAGCTCTTTCACCAGGATCGCGGTGTCGATGTGGCCGTCGGAGTCCTGGGGAATCACGACGACATCAGCGATCGACTCCCGCCACGGCAGCTCGTTGGAGTGGTGCTCGAACGGCCCGATGAAGACCACCGGGCGCTCGCTGGCGGGGATGGCATCGCTGAGATGGTATTGGTCTTCCAATACGGCCGGGATGCGCAGCCCGAGGATGCCGATCAGCTTGTCGATCGCACCGGTGCAGCCCGATCCGGCGAAGATCACGGCGGTTTCGGCGTCGCCGCCGACAGCGTCGAGGATGATGGAACGGGCGTCTTCGCGCAGCCTGGTGGTCTGCAGACCGGTTCCGCTGGCCTCAGTGTGTGTATTGGCGTAGCGGGGCTGTACCTCGTTGCGGATAAAGTCCTCCAGGAAGGTCAGCGCCCGACCCGACGCGGTGTAATCGGCGTAGGTCACCCGACGCGGCCCATAGGGACCGGGCATCACCTGATCCTCGCCGATCACTGAGTCACGGATCCGCCGCAGCAGCGGGGTGTCGAGCGTTGCGGGCTGTCTCATGTCATCGAGGGTAAGCGCGCACAGCCCCATCAGGAGCAGCATCGGTCGTCCAATCGGTGACCGTGCTGCGGGTGCCGGCGCTGATACCGAGGCCCGAGTCTTATACCCGGCTGGGTATCGGATACCCTTTGTCTGTCTCCGCTGACGAGGTGACAACCACCTGGCTAGGTGGTGCTGCTGAACAGCGCGCAACAGCTAACGTGAGGGGGCTCGTATTCTCAGCTTTCTCAAGCGAGCCTGGGTACCGCTCGTTGTCGTGGTGGCAGTTGCCCTCGGCAGCGTCGCCGTCGATCACCTTCGCGACGCCTTCGGCTCCGAGGCGATCTTTTCCACAACCGGCAGCAGCGCTGAACCGCTCGTGCAGTTCCACGTCAAGCGAGTGACGTATGAAGTTTTCGGGCCCGGCGACACAACAGGGACCCTCAGCTATTTGAACAGCACTGCCGAGCCGGAACAGGCAAATTTCACCAGTCTGCCCTGGACCTACACGATCACCACGACGATACCGGCGGTGATCGCCAGCGTTGTGGCACAAGGCAACAGCGACAATATCGGTTGCCGCATCACGGTCAACGGTGAGGTCAAAGACGAGCAATCCGCGGCCGGGCACCATGCTCAAACGTCTTGCCTGGTGAAGGCCGCATGAGTACCGATAGCGACGCTCAGCCGAAATTCATGCGGTTCGTCCGCAGGTTCGCCGTGCCGATCATCATCGGATGGCTGCTGCTGACCGTCGCACTGAACGTTCTGGTGCCGCCGATCGAAACAGTTGCTCGAGAACACGCGATCACGATGTCGCCGCAAGATGCGCCCGCAATGATCGCTGCCAAGCACATCGGCGCGAAGTTCCAGGAATCAGACTCCGACAGCATCGCGATGATCGTGCTGGAAAGCGACACAGAACTCGGAGAAGAGGCGCACCACTATTACGACGGCTTGGTGAAACAGCTGCAGGCCGACCCCACACACGTACAGCACGTCCAGAACGTGTGGGGAGATCCACTCACCGCCGCCGGCGTCCAGAGCAGGGACGGCAAAGCCGCGTACGTCCAACTCAACTTGGCCGGCGACCAAGGCAGCACCCTGGGTAACCAGTCGGTCGAGGCCGTCAGGGAGATCGTCGACCATTCAGAGCCGCCCGAGGGGCTCCAGGTGTACGTCACCGGACCCGCCCCGCTGACAACAGACATGACCGAAGCCGCCGACAAGAGCATGCTCACGATGATGGGCGTGACGGGCGTCGTCATCATGATCATGCTCTACATCGCCTACCGCTCCATCAGCACCATGCTTCTGGTTCTCGTCATGGTCGGTTTCGAGATGGGTACCGCCAGAGGGGTCGTCGCGCTTCTCGGGAACTACGACCTGCTGGGATTCTCGACGTTCGTCGTCGCCATGCTGTCCTCGTTGGCGATCGCGGCGGGAACCGATTACGCGATATTCCTCATCGGCCGCTATCAAGAAGCGCGTAGGGCCGGTGAGGATCCAGAAACCGACTAGTACACGATGTTCCGCGGCACTTTCCACATCATTTTGGGCTCGGGGCTGACGATCGCCGGCGCGACCCTCTGCCTCCACTTGGCGCGGCTCTCTTATTTCAAGGCGCTGGGTATTCCGTCCGCTCTGGGTCTGCTCGTCGTCGTCGCCGGAGCACTGACCGCCGCCCCGGCTGTGGTCGCCGTCGCCACGCGGTTCGGCCTGCTCGAGCCGCGAAAGATGGCCAAGACACATGGGTGGCGGCGCATCGGCACCGCCACAGTGCGCTGGCCCGGTCCGGTATTTGCGGCCTCGCTGGTCATCGCCCTGCTCGGCATCCTCATCATGCCGACCATGAAGATCAGCTACAACGACCGCCACTATATACCCTCGGATCTCCCGTCGAACGTCGGATACGCGGCCGCAGAGCGCCATTTCAGCGCCGCCACAATGAATCCCGATATCCTGATGATCGAGAGTGATCACGACATGCGGAACCCCGGCGACATGATCATTCTCGACAGGATCGCCAAAGACGTCTTCCGTGTACCGGGAATCGCCATGGTGCAGAGCATCACCCGACCATTGGGCGGTCCGATCCAGCACACCTCAATACCCTTCCAGATCAGCGCCCAATCAATCCCCATCCAGCAGAACCTTCAATTCATGAAGGACCGAACAGCCGACATGCTCACCATGAGCGACGACCTCGGCGCCATGATCCGCTCGATGCAGCGGATGCAAGGGCTTGTAGAAAAGATGAGCAATACGACGCATCACATGACCGGCGTGATGCACGACATGCAGACCACGCTGGATGAGATGCGCGACCACCTAGCCGATTTCGACGATTTCGCGAGACCGCTCCGCAACTATTTGTACTGGGAACAAAACTGTTTCAATATCCCAGCCTGCTGGGCGACCAGGTCGGTGTTCGAATCTATCGACGGTATAGACACCTTCAGCCAGAACATGCGCGCGCTGATCCAAGATATGAACAACTTCGACGCGGTCATGCCCCAGATGCTCGCCCAGTTCCCGCCGATCATCGCCGTCGCCCAGTCCATGCAGGGAACACTGCTCACGATGCACAGCAGCTTTTCGGGCCTGGTCACGCAAATGTCCCAGATGACCGATACGGCCAGTGCGATGGGGCAGGCCTTCGACGCTTCCAGGAGTGGCGACTACTTCTACCTTCCGCCGGAAGCGTTCGATAATCCCGATTTCCAGCGCGGCCTGAAACTATTCCTCTCCCCGGACGGCAAGGCCGCGCGCTTCATCATCACCCACGGCACCGACCCGGCAACCCCGGAAGGTATTTCCGTGGTCGAGCCGGAACTGAACGCCGCGCATCAAGCCGTAAAGGGAACAACCCTGACCGGCGCCAAGTTCTACCTCACTGGAACTGCGGCAATATATCGAGATATCCAGTCGGGCATGCAATACGACCTGCTGATCGTGGGCCTGGCGGCGGTGACGCTGATCTTTGCCGTGATGCTGATCATCACCAGGGCCTTGGTTGCCTCCCTGGTGATCGTCGGCACCGTGCTGCTCTCGCTGGGTGCCGCGTTCGGGCTCTCAGTGCTGTTCTGGCAACACATCTTCGGCCTCGAATTGAACTGGATCGCACCGGTGTTCGGGTTGATCATCCTGCTCGCCGTCGGCTCCGACTACAACCTGCTGCTGGTGTCGCGGTTCCAAGAGGAGATCGGGGCCGGACTGAATACCGGCACCATTCGTTCAATGGGCCAGACCGGCGGCGTCGTCACCGCGGCGGGCCTGGTGTTCGCGTTCACGATGATGTCCATGATCGCCAGCGACCTGCACTCCATCGGCCAGGCAGGCACCACGATTGGTCTTGGTCTTCTGTTCGACACCCTGATCGTACGTTCACTGATGACGCCGTCAATCGCCGCGCTACTGGGGCGCTGGTTCTGGTGGCCGCTGAACGTGCGTCCGCGCCCGGCCAGCTCCATGCTCCGGCCATACGGGCCGCGGCGGCTGGTTCGCTCGCTGATGCTCGGCGAGGATGCAGATAGGGCAGCAGCTAAACCTCAGACACCACCCGGTTCAGCTGCTGATCCGTCGTGAGGTAACCAACTCCACGTAGCCCAACCTCTCAACCGGGCCCAACCTCTCAACCGGGCCCAACCTCTCAACCGGCGGCAATCCAGGGCAGCTTGTCTAGGTCCACGTTGCCTCCGGTGACGATGACGCCCACGCGCTTTCCGCGAAACGCTTTCGGGTTCTTAATAATCGTGGCGAGAGGCACGGCGGCGGAAGGCTCGATCACAATTTTCATCCGCTGCCAAGTCAGGTGCATCGCGTCGATGATCTCCTGCTCGCTCGCGGTCAAAATATCGGTCAGGTAGTTCGAGACGAAATGCCAGGTCCGCTCCTTCAGAGGGACTTTCAACCCGTCGGCCACCGTCACCGGCTCATCGTCGGCGATGATGTGACCAGCCTTGAAGCTGCGAAACGCGTCGTCAGCCTGTTCAGGCTCAGCGGCATAGATCTGCACCCCTGGGGCCACGGTCGACAGCGTCAGGCAACAGCCCGATGCCATCCCCCCGCCCCCGATCGGCGCGATTACGGCATCCAGTCCCTCGACCTGCTCCACGAGTTCGCGCGAACAGGTCGCCTGCCCGGCGATCACACGCGGGTCGTTGTAAGGATGGACGAAATTCGCACCGGTGCGTTTGCACACATCGGCAAAGACCGCCTCGCGGCTTGTGATTGAGGGCTCACAATCGGTGATCGTGCCGCCGTAGCCCCGCACCGCTTGCTTCTTGGCCCCAGGCGCATTGCGGGGCATCACCACATGGCAAGCAATGCCCCTCGCCCTGGCGGCATAGCTGAGTGACGACGCGTGGTTACCACTGGAATGGGTGGCAACGCCCTTTCGGGCCATCGCCTCCGACAGACCAAAGACCGCGTTTGTAGCGCCGCGCACCTTGAAGGCACCCGCCTTCTGGAAGTTCTCGCACTTGAAGAAAAGCTCCGCGCCTGTAAGGGCGTTGATGAAGCGTGAAGTCAGGATTGGCGTGCGGTGGATATGAGGAGCAATGCGACCATGGGCCTCCAGCACGTCGTCCCAGCCCGGAAGGTCCAGCCCCTCGTCAGGCATCGCGCCTTTCATCCTTGCGGCCGATGCAAGCGATTACTTCGCGGGCAGAAGTTCCCCATGCAGGCGCTCCGCATCGGACAGCCTTCGTCGCCGAACCATGTGCACGAGAATAAGTATCGAGGAGACAGCGGCGAAGATGCACCACAGCGACGCAAATTCCTGGAAGTAGAACACAGCGACAAGTGTGAGCCCTACCAGGTTCAGGGCTCCGAAGGCGACGATAGAACGGTAGCCAGACAGCAACGCCGGCCCAATCACTGCGACGACGTAGAGAACCGCCCACACGATGGGGTGATGAACCTGGGTTGCGTATTCGAGCCCATTCGGGTGCCGTATCACCTCCACCGGGTTGGCCAGAACCACGAATGCGAGGTATGCCGCCACCACGGCGCCCAGTGCAACGAAGGGTGTGATTCGCCGGCGGAAGCGCCGGGGTTCGAGCATCAGCACGGCCAGCGGAACGTAGATGGGCAGCAGCGGCCAGGCGATGAATAGATACGCGCGCATCGCCAGTTCTGCTACCCCAGCCGGTACATCGCCGTCCAGACCCGCCCATACCGCGACCTCAAGGAACTGGTGCAACGCGAACACCGCCGGCAACGCCGCGAACGGCAACTCCCGCCTGTGTCGGACCTCCCGAAGCGTAAGCACCGCCACCGGCGCCAGCGCGGTACCTACCACCAGATCAGCAGTCATCGAGAAGCACACAACCTAGATGGTCGCACGGCGCCTTCACCGACGTGGCATTTAGGTACTCCTCCCTATCTCAGGATCCGACGGCTCAATATCCGATGGAAATGCGGAGCTCGTCAGCCGGTTCAGCGTTGAGGAGGATCAATACCGAACTTTGGTCGTTGATGTCGTCGTAGGGAAAGCCGTACGCGAGGCGCTCCAGACCGATGTCGTGGAAGAGCTTGGCGTAGTTGTTCCACCGCTGCCCCTCCGGGTAGTAAGCGGCGACGGTGTTCCACAGCTCGGGCGTACTTGCCACACCTCGGTTAAGCGCGGCATCAAGCTCAGCGAGGAACAGCACCTGCAGGCCAGCGCCCGCAAACGGGCCGTCAGCGGCGAAGACTTCGGCCGTCGTGGGCTTGGCCATCGTGTGCGCGGTGGGTGCGCCCCCGGAAGGTGTCACGGTGTATTCAAACAGCTGGGAGCTGGCGTTTATCCTGCCATTGACCGTATAGCCCGGGCCGTTGTGGGCGAACGCCTCGTGGGTGTATTTCTCCCAGAAGTCATTGACCGGCTCATCGAGCCAGCCGGCCAGCTCCCCCGGCTGCCTCGTGCGTGGAGACAGGAATCGCAGCGGGTTGCCCTCTGCATCGTTGATGAGCAGGGGCTGGAACGCTGCCGGCAGGTCTTGCACGAAGCTGTCGAACACTTCGCTGCGCCTCACGTTCAGACCACGGGTAGCCGAGAAGCCGCTCGCGGCCTGCTCCAAAGTGAACTTGATCGGCACCGCGAACTGGTCTACCTGGGTCGTGTTGGCGCCGAAGGGGACCTGGCCGTGATCGTAGGTCAGCTCGAAATAGTCATAGACAGTCCCGTAGTTGGGGTCGAGGTGATAGGCGGGGTCGGGCCCGGCCCAGCCGGAATTGTCAGGGCTGATGCCGATGAACAGCGGCTGAGCCATCGACACGTACATCCTCGTGCCCTGAATCTCCGGCGGAATCCGCAGGCCGGCTGCCTGGGCGAGCGAGAACGACATGTTGGCATAGTTCACTCCGTCCTTTTCCAGGTGGCCGGGGGCGTTGGCGGCCGTATGGTCCAGTGCGTGAGCCACACCGGCCTTGTCGACCCATGCCCAGGTGCCCCGCGGCGCCTGACCGAAGATGGTCAAGAAGATCTCATCGTCGCCGAACGCACCGCCAGTGTCGTTGATCAGCGATACCGGGAACGAGCCCGCTGGCGCCGGTACCCCAGGCTGCTCGGGCTCAGGCCCTGGGGTCGGTGAATCGCCAGCCAGAATCTCGGGCACCGACGCGATCGCGAACTTCGACGCTCCGATCTCGCTGGCCGTGCCCTCCCTGAACAGACCCCAGTGGTCGTCGCCCCCCTTCCACGCCTCATCGGTGAAGTTGAAGTAGTACATCCCATCGAAGCGAGCGTCGGGGCCATAGAGGTATCTAGAGATCAACTCGTAGTACCGCGCCATGTTGGCGGGGTTAGTCACCGCCGGGTGGTAACCCGTACTCTGCCAGCCGGTTTCGCCGAGGATGATCGGCTTGGACCCTGCCCCAAGGGAAACCAGAGTGTCAGCCAGCATCGCCTCGTAGGACCGCACCGAGGCGAGCTGCAGTTCTGGGGTCCAACCGGGATTGTTGCGGTTCTCAAAGAACCCGCCGTAGTCATGGACGCTCACGTAGTCGAGTTCCTGGACAAGACCAGCGAGGTTGTGCCCCCACTGGCTGGAACCGGGCAGCAGGGTCGGGGCGGAGAAGTCGTAGGTCACCGGTAGCGATGACACAGTCTTGAAGTAGTCCACCTGACCGATGACCTCTGAGGCGGTCAAGGTCGCCGATGGGTTCCAGTCGGCGAGCTGCTCGTTACCCAGGCTCACTCCCAACACCTTGTCCTCATAGGCGGCGATGATCGACAAAGCCGAGTCGATCTGGCCACGGGCATCGGCGTCACCGGTGATGTAAATTCCCGGCTGAACTTTGAGTGGCAAGTCCAACCGGGTGATCGCCTCCAACATGCGAACGGTGTATTCGTCAGTACCCCAAGTGCGGACCATGCTGAAGCCAAGATCTACAACTTCCTGCAGCGCATCCTCCAGCCGCGACTGACTCTCCAGCGCACCCAGCGAACCGACCGAGAATCCCACCCCCCGCTCCGCAGCCCAGTAGGCCCGATCAGCAGCAGTCAAGCCCGTGCCCGGTGTGGCGGGGGGTTCTGGCGCGGGCGGCGTGGGCGTGGGTGGCGCGGGGGTCGGTCTCGTCGAGGTATCGCTATATACGTAGCGCGTATCCGCACCGAAGGTGTCGAGGAAGAAGTTTTCTACCGCCGGCTTGACCTCGACCCGCGAATCGCCCCATTCGGGACCCCATCCATGCGCGTTCCAATCGGAATTGATGTAGGCCAGAGCTGACACATCATACTGTTCGACCACATCATCCAAGCGATCGAGATATTCGATGAATAAGTTTGGATCGCTCGCGGCGGGATTCTGTGCTGTCGACTCGGCTATGACAATTTGGTGGCCTTGGGCTTGCGCAAAATCCATGCTCAAAGCGAGGTTCGGATCGATTCGCTGACCCGGTGCGTTGGTGACGCCGTAGGCTTCCATCCCGACGTCGTGGTTGAAGACAGAAAACCCGATCCAATCGACGTTTTCTTGACCCGGATAAAGCCACCGGGTGTCGTTGAGTCCCCGGACGGGATGGTAGCCAAACTCAACATTGCCGGCTTGGGATTCGATGCGATCGGCAATGCGGTTGTAGGCATCGACGAAGGCAGTGCGATCGAGTTCAGGGTAGGCATCGGGGTTGTCGAACACATTGATTCCCGCGCCTGCTTTTTCGTTGAGCCAGTCATTGATGTACTGATCGCCGTTGTAAGCAAAGAGGGGAATGCCGACCTCGTATCCGATGCGAAGTAGGAATTGCGTATCGGGACGGCTTGCGATGATCTGGGCGAAACTATCGATCTGCGCATCCCAGGTGCCGTTTCGAATATCGTCCAACGCTTCCCAGACAGCGTTTGAGTTGTAGTCTGCCGCGTTCGGATTGATCATCTGGCCGTAGCCACCGGCCGGTGTGTTGTCTTTGAGGCTCAAGGCAACCATGGCGTAGTCACCCAGATCGTTCTCGCGTATGTAATCCAAAAATTCGGCGTTGGGTCCATCGTCACCTTGCTCGATTACTCCCCAGTAGAAAGTCGAATAGTGGGAGGAGCCAGCAGGAGTCAGTCCGGTTCCCTCGATGAAGTCCGTGTATTCCTGCTCGAAAGTCTGTCCGACGAGCATCAATGTTCGGCCGTCAGCTAAGGCGCCCAGTGGCGGAATCGCCGTGCCGGGCTCGTGGGGATCGTTCAGGGGTGTGACCGTGAGGGTGACAGTTGCCAGGGCACTGGTGGCGGTGCCATCGCTGGCGAAATATGTGAAGGCGTCGCCGCCGTGGAAGTCAGCTGCCGGGGTGTAGGTGAACGTACCGTTCGGGTTGAGGTTCACAATGCCGCGGGCCGCGCCGCTGCCTAGTGTGGCGGTGAGTGCGTCGGCGTCGATGTCTGTGTCGTTGGCCAGCACGTTGCCGACCACAGGGGTGCCCACGATGGTGCCGAAGGCGTCGTCACGGGCAACCGGCCGGGTGTTCACCGGTGGAGGGCTCACCGGCGGAGGGTTGACCGGTGGAGGGCTCACCGGCGGGGTGTAGCCCGCGCCGTCACGGCCGTTACGGGCCGGCTTGGGCACCGCAGCGCCGTCGGCACCATCCGCACCGCGGGTGCCGCCCGTACCTCCGGCCCCGCCCGTGCCCGCCACACCTGCTGCACCTGCCGCGCCGCCCTTGCCGCCATCAGGGGTCACCGCATCACCGTCGGCACCGTCGCCGCCCCGGCCGCCGGCCCCGGCGTCACCACCGGCCCCGCCGTCACCACCCCGGCCGGACCAGAAGCTGCCCGCCCCCCCGCGACCGCCCTGACCGCCGTGACCGCCAGCAGTGCCGTCGGTTCCCGGCACACCCGGCGCGCCCGCATCGTTACCGTCAACGCCGTCCGCGCCAGCACCACCGGCACCGCCGGCTCCGCCATTGCCGCCGAAAAGTCCCGCGTTGCCGCCGATGCCACCGTCACCGCCGGTCTCGCCCGGAGTCACCGCTGCACTGCCGGCGCCACCATTGCCGCCGTTGCCGAAGAATTGCCCGGCGTGGCCGCCGTTGCCGCCGTTGAAGCCATCGCCACCGTCACCGAACCACCCGGCGGAGCCGCCGTGACAGACCATGCCGCCCGTGCACGTCGTTGCGTCCCAGCTAAATCCGTTGCCCCACAACAGCCCAGCATCGGGGTGCTTGGCGGTGCCATGGCCGACCAACCAAAAAGTGTCATCCACAGCGGGGCTGGCCGCAGTCGGACTACCAGAGCGAGCCGCGGCGGACTGGGCCGCGCTCGCCTCTTCACCCATGCCGGCTTCACGGCGCACGTATGCCGCCGCCGCCCAGTCAAGCGGGTCTGCCAAGGGAGCACCAGGGCCACCGTCTGTAGTCTCAACCTCCGCCCCGCCACCCGCGCGCTTCGCTCCAACCTGGGCCACAGCTATCGCAGCTACCGTCGGCTCCAGATCCGCGACGGCCATGTCTGAGGAACCCGTGGACGAGAATGTTTCCGACTCGATGGCCTGGCGATCCGGAAACTCATCTGAGCCCGAAACACCAGGGGCCTCATCTGAAACCGAATCTGAAGCCACGGCCTCCGCCGATTCCGAAGCACCCGACACCCGTGTCGTCGACAGGTCCAAAGAAGCGTCGTCGCCATTATCGGAAAGATCGCCGCCGACGTCGGAAAGTGAATCCTCCACTTGGGATGCTGCTGTTCCGGGCTTGTCAGTTGTTGAGTCCGGCTCAGATGTCGCGTCCGAATCGCTCGCGCTCAGGGACGGAGCCGATGGACTCGTTGTATCCGATCCGGTGGAGTCCGAACCGCTCGCCGCAGACGACGAACCGGAAGCATCTGGGCGCGTCGAGCGATCCGAACCGGTGGTATCGGCGGCCGCTATCGCCGGCATCGAGGCAATCGCCATGCCAACACCCAAGGCGATCGCCAGCGCGCCCACCCGCCCCACATATCGGGAATAACCTGGCGGTGGCGGCTTGGGCAGCGCACGGGACCCGATCCGATAGTTCCCGCACCAACGATGAGGTACCGACGATGACACCCCGATTTTGTAGGACATGCAACCATTTCAGCAATGCGCGGTAATCCAGTCCAACGACTAATTGCGATCTCTTTCATCTACAATAGTGATAACTTAGGGCAGGTGGAGCTACGCCAGCTTGAGTACTTCATCGCTGCGGCCAGTGAGATGAACTTTTCTCGAGCCGCGCAACGAGTCCACGTCGTCCAGTCCGCGCTGTCCACATCGGTGGGCAAGCTGGAAAAAGAACTTGGGGTCGAACTGTTTGACCGATCCAGACAGCAGATCAAGATCACTCCCGCTGGGGAGCTCTTCGCTGAACATGCCCGCCGGGTAATCCATGCCGCGCGCCTGGCGAAGGACTCGGTTATCGACTACCGCGGCCAGCTGTCGGGAATCGTTGAGTTCGGATCACTTATCTCATCCAGCGCTCTGGATCTGCCCAAAATCCTTGGCGAGTTTCACCGTGATTACCCGCTCGTCCAAATCAGACTCCGGAACTGCCCGCCTGGGCGGGCAGCGCACCTATCCGCGATCGCCGACGGCTCACTGGACCTGGCGTTGGTGTCAGTGCCGGATCGCTTCCCCGTCAATATCGAGATGCGGTTGCTGGCCGAGGAGCCGATGCTCTTCGTCTGTCGGGCAGACCACGACCTCGCCCAGCGCGACAAAATCGAGATAGCCGAACTTGCTGAGGAAGACCTCCTCGGGTTTCCGTCCGACGTAGGACTGCGGCGCGTGGTCGATAACGCCTTCAACGACTCCGGTATCACGCCGCGCACACCCTATGAAGTGCCCGTTGACTTCTACGTCGCTGCTGCCATGGTGCGGCATGGGCTCGGCAGTATCTTGTTGCCAGCCAGCGAAATCGGCCGTTTCCCCGACCTGAACGCGGTGCCTGTACTGCCCGCCGTGCACTACACGATCTTTCTTGCCTGGGCCAAGAATGAACGGATGGGGCCCGCCAGCGCCAAGTTCGCCCAGCTGCTACTCACCGAAGCCGGATACAATTTCGACGCTGAATGAAACGACGCTGAATGAAACGACGCTGAATGACGCTGAATGACGCTGAACGAAACCGTGCTGAATGAAACCATCCAGCACGTCGGTGCCGCCTAAGGGCCATCGATGATGCCTCTTCCAGCTTCCGGCGACACAAACGGATCCGCACCCTTGGCAATATACCCCATGGGGGTATATGATCTCCTTGTGTCCATCGAGCAAAGGCGTCGCTATGGGAATTTATGAAGTCATCGTGATCGCCGCCGCCACGGCCATCTTGGGGTTCTTGGGATGGTTCTTCTTCGGCCCCAAAACCGCTCGCCGGGCCCAGTTGGTCAGCGGGGCGCAGGAAGTAGACATCACAGTCAAAGGCGGCTACTCCCCCAACGTGATCAGAGTCACCGAGGGAGTACCGCTACGGTTGCGCTTCGACCGCCAGGAGTCGGGCGACTGCACCTCACGGGTCGTGTTCGCCGATTTCGGCGCCTCAAAAACGCTGCCAGCGTTCGGGATCGCAACCTTGGAGTTCACGCCGGACAAGGTCGGCGAGTTCGATTTCGCCTGCGGGATGAACATGATCCACGGCACCCTGATCGTCGAACCCTCCGGTGGCCCGACGGCGATGTCCGGTGGCAGCGGCAGCCAAGTAGCACCCGCAGTCGGGGTGGGCCCATCGACGGAAGCGGCGGTAATCACCGAACGAGTCGAGTTTCGGGTCGCGGGCATGTCATGTGCATCGTGTGTGGTGAACATCGAGTCTGCCCTCGGGAGGCTTCCCGGAGTGGACAGAGTCGACGTGAGCGCCGGAACTGAAAGGGCTACAGTTGATTTCGATCCGACTCAGGTCACGCCCTCTCAGCTTGAGGCGGCGGCCAGGAACGCCGGCTACCGGCTGATGCGCCGGGCGGCACCTGGATCAGCCGATGCGGAGACCACAGAGGCCGCCGAATCCGCCGAACGCCAAGCCGAGATCAGAGACCTGTCACGGCGAGTGGGAGTGGGCGCGGCCCTTTCCGCGCCACTGGTGTTCGCAGTCATGGCAGTGGATATGTTCGGTGCCAGCTGGGTACCGGAGTTTCTGTTGAACCGGTGGTTTCAGTTGGCGTTGATCGCTCCGGTGATGTTCTACTCCGGCTGGCCGGTCCACCGCAGCGGCTGGCTGGCTCTGCGGCATCGCGCTGCCGACATGAACACCCTGATCACAATCGGCACCAGCGCCGCCTTCGGCTACAGCTTGGTCGTGACGATGGCCCCTGCGGTAGTACCCGAATCGGTCCGCGACGTCTACTTCGAGGCTGTTGGGGTCATCATCACGTTGATCCTGCTCGGGCGGCTGCTGGAAGTGCGCGCCAAAGCCGGTACCGGAGAGGCGATCCGCAAGCTCATCGGCCTGCAGGCCAAGACCGCTACGCTCATCCGAAACGAGGCTGAGGTATCAGTCCCCGTCGACGATGTCCTGCCCGGCGACATCGTCCTCGTCCGCCCCGGCGAGAAGGTCCCCGTCGATGGGGTGATCGTCCACGGACGCTCCTCGCTTGATGAGTCCATGGTCACCGGCGAGTCCATCCCGGTGACCAAGGAAACCGGCGACACCGTCATCGGGGCCACCATCAACCAGACCGGTGCCTTCCGTTTCGAAGCCACCAACGTCGGCGCTGACACCATGCTGGCTCAGATCATCACGTTGGTCGAGCAGGCTCAGGGCTCCAAGGCCCCCATCCAGCGCCTGGCCGACCTAGTGTCGTCCTACTTTGTGCCGGCAGTGATGGCTATCGCGATCGTCACGTTCACCGTGTGGTTCACCATCGGCCCCCAGCCGGCCCTCACATTGTCATTGGTGGCTTCGGTCGCGGTGCTGATCATCGCCTGCCCGTGCGCTCTGGGGCTGGCCACACCGTTGTCGATCATGGTGTCCACAGGTAAAGGCGCCGAGCATGGCGTATTGATTCGATCCGCCGAGGCGCTAGAGACCGCGCACAAGATCGATACCATCATTTTGGACAAGACCGGCACCATCACCCGCGGCGAACCCGCGCTGACCGATGTCCTCACCAACGGCAGCATCGGCGAGGACGAGTTGTTGACTCTGGTCGCCTCGGCCGAACAGTCCTCCGAGCACCCCTTGGCCCAGGCCATCGTCACCGGTGCCCGAGCCCGAAACCTTGGACTTGCCGACGCCTCGGAGTTCGAGTCCGTCACCGGTATGGGCATCAAGGCAGTGGTGGACGGCCGCGAGATCCTCATCGGCAACGAACGCCTTCTCAGGGCTGCCAATATCGCCACCACGGCACTGGCCGCTGAGGTGGATCGACTCGCCGAAGCGGGTCGCACCCCCATGTTGGTCGCTGTCGGTGGCGCGCCCGCAGGCGTCGTCGCGGTTGCCGACACCGTCAAGGAGGGCTCGGCTGCAGCGATCGCCGCATTGCGTGCCCTGGGCATCCGGGTAGCCATGATCACCGGCGACAACGCCCGCACGGCCGCCGCCGTCGGCCGCGAGGTCGGTGTCGAAAGGATCCTCGCCGAGGTCCTGCCCGAACGCAAGGCCCTTGAGGTGCACCGCCTCCAAGGCGAGGGTGGCGTCGTGGCCATGGTCGGCGACGGCATCAACGACGCCCCCGCACTCGCCCAGGCCGATGTCGGCTTCGCCATCGGAACCGGCACCGACGTCGCTATCGAATCTTCCGACATCACCCTGATCTCCGGAGCCCTCGACGGCGTGGTCACCGCTATCACCCTGAGCCGGGCCACCATGGCCAACATCCGCCAGAACCTATTCCTGGCCTTCGTCTACAACGGCATCGGCATCCCCATCGCCGCCGGCGCGCTCTACCCCGTCATCGGAGTTCAACTCAGTCCGATGATCGCAGCCGCGGCGATGGCGGCCTCGAGTCTCTCCGTTGTCGGCAACGCCAGCCGCCTGCGCCGCTGGCGCCCGCAGGTCATCGACACAAGCAATATCTCTGCGGTATCCGAACCCGTCATCGAGAAAGGCACAGACAACGCTGAGATGAGCACCACCCACTAAAGTCGTGGACTCGTAGCGGCAATTCGCCTCCACGCGGCGCCGGCGCAGGCTATGAATCAACGGTGAGCAACCACCATGTGAATTTGACCAAGCAAGAAAATTCGTTGATCGCCGAGTCCGAACCGCACTCCCTGGCCCGCATGGACGAGGAGTCGCTCAAGGAGCTGCAGAACCGGCTCAGGCGCGCCCGTGACAAGCATTTCACCCTGTTGCGGCGCCAAGGTGCGGCGCGCGTGGAGGCCGAGAGATCTCGTGGCGCGGCCGAACCCGCCAACGAACGGACCGAAGAAAAAGTGGCGATATTCGACGAGGCGCTTGCTCGGGTGTATCAGTGCCTCGACGGCGAGTAACACCGAATCGGTCGCTTCACCCCGATTCGCTCCGACGGGACTGCCGCATCCTTTCGGCAGCCCCCAGCCTCACCGCCCTAACCGGCCTAACCGGCCTCACCGGCCTCACCGTCGAGTCGCAGCTCGACCATCGGCAGCGTGGTGCCTCTATCGTCGATGGGGCTCCCCAACACCTCCTCAAGTACAGGCTTGAGGCGTTCCCACGCGCGGGGATGTTTAGTGCGGTAGACCGCTAGCGAACGTTCAGCTTCCTGCGGTTCCAGGACGCGCGCGGTCGCGGGCGCCGGTGCGCGACTCCCGGCATAGACGCGCACTCTCGGGTTAGCCGCGATGTTGCGGAACCATTGGGACTGCACGCCAAAGCCGGATGCGATGACATAGGTGCCGGGCTCGGGGTGCTCGATGACTTCCAAGACGACATAGCGCCGAGCGCCGGAGTTGCGGCCAACGTGTTCGAGCATCAACAGCCGTGGCCCCAAGACCGACCCGGCGCGGGCCCGGTAGAGCCAAATGGGAGCGCGCATAAGCCGGCGCGAGCGCAGCACCCGCGCACCGGCGCCGGCGAAGCTGAAGGACGAACGTGATCTGGACATGATTTCACTCTGTCACAGCTTGGCCGGACTCCCCCTCGCCTCCTTCGTCTTTGGAGTCATTTGGCCGGCCTAGACGGAGGTGCGTGGTCGGGCTCGAGTTGGGTTGCGATCTTCCGGAACAACGTATCGGCTTCGTTGTGGTAATCGCCATCTGCATCGAACGCCGCCGGTTCAAAGGTGACTGCCACAGCGATCGCGACCTTCTCTGGCGGAAGGTAGGCCGCCAGGGCGGCGTAGCCGGCGAACAACGGGTTCTGCATTACCCAGTCACCGGAGATGATGATTCCCAATCCATATGTGTAGTAATCGGTCTGGGCAAAACATGTATGGCAGCCAGGCTGCGCACGGGTCTTCCCGCGCAGATCGGTAGAGATCATCCTGAGATAGGAGTCTTCGCTTAGCAGCCGTCCCGACCCGACCCCTGCGGCCGTTGCTTCGAGATCGTAGATGTTGGAGGTTTGGATCGCACCGTGGGTCATCGTCCACGATGGATTCCAATACGTGGTTTCCTCGTAAAACGTTGCACCGTCAGGGATGTCGAAGAAAGCACGTCGCTCGGAGCTGAAGGCGTGTAGCACCGGTGATGGGATTTCGGCCGTCAGAGAGGCCGCCGTGTTGGTCAAGCCCAGCGGGCCAATAACCTTTTCAGCCAACAGCTTGGCCATCGGCTTGCCGGTGGCTTTCTCCAAGGCCAACCCCAACAGCACATAGTTCGTGTGCGCGTAGTTCCAGTTGGTTCCGGGCTTGTAGATCAGCGGTTTGGCGACCGCTAAATCGAGCAGCTCCTGTGTGGTCCAGGCGCGGAACGGATCGGTGTACATCGCGTCTTCGAACTCCGTGTTGCCCAGCACGTAGTCGTGATAGCCGGAGGTCATCTGGGCCAGCTGACCCAGGGTCACCTGCTCGGAATGGGGGACCTCGGGTAGCCAGGTGGACAGCTTGTCGTCGAGGCTGACCTTGTTCTCCTCGGCCAGTAGCAAGAGAAGGGTGGCCACATAGGAGATGGCCACCGCCCCGTTGCGGAAATGCATGTCAGTCGTGGCGGTGACACCGCTCATGGACTCGCCGGCAGCGTGGGTGAGAATCTCCTCTCCATTTCGGGTCACGCGGACAATGACCGACTTCAGATGCCCTTTCTCCATCGTGGCGCGCACGATGCTCAAGATGGCTTCGGCTTCGTGGCTTGCGGCGGGCGGCGGCGGTCGAAGTCCCGATTGGCAGCCAGTGAGCGCAACCAGGATGCACGCGGTGGCAAGCAGACGGCGAGGCACGCGGAGATCTTGGCAGATTGGCGCGGTGTTTACCTATGATCGGACTGTAGGAGGGCTCGATGGTTGCCTTTGTTTGCGTGGTCGGCCTCACGGTGACGGCGCATTTCGCATATCTCGGCTATCTGGTTGCCGGCGGATTCCTCGCGTGGCGCCTGCCGCGCACGATCGTGTTGCACATACCAGCGGTGGCGTGGGGGATTGCCAGCATCACGCTGGGGCTGCCGTGCCCGCTAACCGCCCTGGAAAGGTGGGCCCGAGCCGGAGCCGGGATGGCAGGGTTGCCGCCGGAGGGCTTCATCGCTCACTACCTCATCGGCGTGCTATATCCGGTGGAGCTGGTCTCGGTTGCCCCTGCGGTCGCGTTCAGCGCAGTGCTCATGTCGTGGATGGTGTTGGCCGTCCGCGGCGCACCACGTTGGCATGAAAGGGTCGTTGCCTGCGAAGGAACTTCCTAGATGTCGAGCCAAGAAAAGGCGCGGGCATTCTTCGCCTTGCATGAGACCGGGACGTTCATCATGCCCAACGCCTGGGATGCCGGTTCCGCAAAAATTCTTGCGCACCAAGGCTTCAAGGCGTTGGCGACTACCAGTGGCGGCTTCGCCTTCAGCCTCGGGCGGCCGGACGCAATGAGCGAAGTGTCTCTCGATGAAGCGCTCAATAATATCGCTGAAATCGCAGCGGCCGTGAGTATCCCGGTCAGTGCCGACTTTGAAAACGGCTACGCCGATGATCCGTCCGCTGTTGCTGACAACGTTCGGCGCTGCATCGATACGGGCGCTGCTGGCTGCAGCATCGAAGACTGGACCGGTGACGCCGAACGGGGCTTCTACGAAGAGGATTTGGCCGTGGACCGCGTAGCGGCAGCGGTCGAGGCGGCCGGCGACGAGATTGTCATTACCGCCCGATGCGAAGCAGTGCTCTACCGGCAGCCCGACGGCTTCGCGATGGCCTCGCACCGACTCAAGCGATTCGCCGAGGTCGGCGCGCCTTGCGTCTATGCACCAGGTGTCTTGGACTCAACTCAGATCACAGCGTTGGTACAAGGGGTAGGGGCTCCGGTCAACCAACTGG
>JAHZKD010000116.1 GCA_022600605.1 Actinomycetes bacterium | reverse complement strand
TCGGACTGTCCGTTGGGGACTGACCCGGCCAAGGCCGTAGATGTGTACCGCTCATTGGTGGATCCGCTGGTCGAGACGCCCCTTGAGACCAAGGATCCGCGTGGTCTGAGCTACAGCGATGCGATTGTGGGAACGATCCTGCCCCTGTATTCGCCTGACCTGTGGCAGTACCTGACCGATGCTCTCGAAGGCATGACCGAGGGCAAGGGTGACACGATGCTCATGCTGTCCGATTTGTATATGGGCCGTGACGCCGAAGGTCATTACACGAACGCCACGGATACACGTATCGCCGTCAACTGCGCCGACAAACCGGCGATCACCGACAGAGCCACGCTTGTCGAGCAGGACGAGCGTGTCCGTGAGGCCGCGCCGTTCTTGAGTTATGGCGATTTCACCGGACTTGCGCCCATACCGACCTGTGGCTTCTGGCCGGTACCGCCGACCAGCACACCCCACGAGATCGAGGCCGCCGGGCTCCCGCCGATCCTGGTGGTGTCCACCACCAACGATCCCGCCACGCCCTACCAGGCTGGTGTTGACCTGGCCGAGCAACTCGGCGGCACGCTGCTCACCTTCGAAGGAACCCGACATACCGTGGTCTTCAGTGGAAACGCCTGCATTGACGACATCGCAACGCGCTATCTCATCGATGTGACTGTCCCGCCTCCGGGTACGCGATGCTGAGCAGCGCCGTAACACAGAATTAACAGCCGGAAACTAGGCTTTCAGCATGGATCGACAGACGGAATTCGTGCTGCGCACGCTGGAAGAACGCGATATACGCTTCGTCCGGTTGTGGTTCACCGACGTACTCGGATACCTCAAGTCGGTCGCTATCGCGCCGGCCGAACTGGAGGGCGCCTTCGAGGAGGGCATCGGATTCGACGGATCCTCCATCGAGGGGTTCGCCAGGGTGTCGGAAGCCGATATGGTGGCACATCCAGATCCCTCAACGTTCCAGGTACTGCCGTGGATCACGACCACTGGTGACCACCACTCGGCCCGGATGTTCTGCGACATCACCATGCCCGACGGCTCACCCTCATGGGCCGACTCCCGCCACGCGTTGCGCCGCCAGCTTTCCAAGGCCAGCGATCTCGGCTTCTCCTGCTATGTCCATCCCGAAATTGAGTTCTTCCTTCTGAAGCCGGGCCCCTACGACGGCACCGAACCCGTACCCGCAGACAACGGTGGCTACTTCGACCAAGCGGTGCACGACTCGGCCCCGAACTTTCGTCGCCACGCGATCGACGCGCTCGAGCAAATGGGTATCTCGGTGGAGTTCAGCCACCACGAAGGCGCCCCGGGCCAGCAGGAGATCGATCTGAGATACGCCGACGCCCTCTCTATGGCAGACAACGTGATGACGTTCCGGTACGTCGTCAAAGAGGTTGCTCTCGAAGACGGCGTGCGCGCCACGTTCATGCCCAAGCCGTTCGCCCAACACCCCGGCTCGGCGATGCATACGCACATGAGCTTGTTCGAGGGTGAAAACAACGCCTTCCACAGCGCTGATGATCCGCAGCAACTCTCCGATGTCGGAAAGTCATTCATCGCGGGCATTCTTGAGCATGCCCCCGAGATCAGTGCCGTCACCAATCAGTGGGTGAACTCCTACAAGCGACTGGTGCACGGCGGTGAGGCCCCGACGGCGGCGTCCTGGGGTGCGGCCAACCGTTCAGCCCTCGTTCGGGTTCCGATGTATACCCCGCACAAGTCGTCGTCTCGTCGGGTGGAAGTGCGCAGCCCCGATTCGGCCTGTAACCCGTACCTGACATTTGCCGTGCTGCTGGCTGCGGGTCTGCGCGGCGTCGAGAAGGGCTACGTGCTGGGCCCACAGGCCGAGGACGACGTGTGGAGCCTGACCCCCGAGGAACGTCGCGCCATGGGCTACCGGGAGCTGCCCGGCAGCTTAGGTGTCGCGCTTGCCGAGATGGAGAGCTCGGAGTTCGTAGCCGAAGCACTCGGTGAGCACGTCTTCGACTTCTTCCTGCGTAACAAGCGCACCGAGTGGGAGAACTACCGCAGCCATGTCACGCCGTTCGAGTTGAAGACCTACCTGTCCTTGTAGATTCACCCGTGTGCCCAAACCCGCGACGCACCGCCCCAAACTGCCCGGCGTCGGTCGGCTCGGGCTGGTTGAACCGCAGGCGCAAGCCGATCTGGACCGGCTCGGGTGGAATACCGAAACCCATGTCGAGCTGCTGTGGGCGCTCTCACGCGCCCCCGACGCCGATTCCGCCCTGCGCTCGGTCGTTCGACTTCGCGAGGCGATGGGTAGCGAGTGGGACGAACTCGACGACACGCTGAGCAGGGACCACGGTCTGCGGGGAAGGCTGTTTGGGGTGCTCGGCTCCTCGCTGGCGCTGGCTGACCATGTGATCGCCAACCCGAGCTCGTGGCACCTGCTGGCGGGCAACGTTTCGCTCCCCTCCGCCGGTGAGCTGCGGGAAGTGTTCACCGAACAGGCTGAAAAAGCAACGAATACCGCGGCGGCCATTTCGCCGCTGCGCACTCTGTACCGCAACCGATTGCTAGTGCTGGCCGCCCTGGACCTGGCCCCGACGGTGGAGAACGAACCGGTGATTCCGTTCACCGCCGTGGGGGAGCATCTCTCCGACCTCGCCGACGCCGCGCTCGATGCGGCGTTGAACGTGGCGGCGCGATCGGTCTGCGGCGATGCGACGCCACCCGCACTTGCCGTTATCGCGATGGGTAAGTGCGGAGCGCGGGAACTGAACTACGTCAGCGACGTTGACGTCATCTTCGTCGCCGACGACGGCGGGCATGACAGCCTGAGCGTCGCGACGCGGGTCGCCGGCGAGATGATGAGGTTGTCCAACGACGCGTTCTTCGAAGTAGACGCCGCGCTGCGGCCGGAGGGTAAACGGGGTCAGTTGGTACGCACCCTCGAATCTCACATTGCCTATTACCAGCGGTGGGCGAAGACGTGGGAATTCCAGGCACTGCTGAAGGCGCGGCCGGCCGCTGGAGATATCGACCTGGGCGGCCGCTACATCGAGGCATTGATGCCGTTGGTGTGGACCGCGTGTGAACGCGATGACTTCGTGTCCGAAGTGCAGGCGATGCGCCGGCGCGTCGAGGAACTGGTTCCCGCCGACATCCGGACCCGAGAGCTCAAGCTGGGCAGTGGCGGTTTGCGGGATGTCGAGTTCGCCGTCCAACTCCTGCAGCTAGTGCACGGGCGCAACGACGATGAGCTGCAGGTAGCCTCCACCGTCGACGCGTTGGCGGCACTGGGACTCGGCGGCTATATCGGCCGGGACGATGCCGCCAACCTGATCGCGTCCTACGAATTCCTGCGGCTGCTCGAACATCGGCTTCAATTGCAGCGCCTCAAGCGAACTCATATGTTGCCCGAGGCCGACGACGAGGAAGCCATGCGCTGGCTGGCGCGTGCGGCGCACGTGCGCCCCGACGGCCGCCACGATGCGCTGGGGGTGTTGCGCGAGGAGCTCAGACGCCAGAGACGCCGGGTGTCGCGGTTGCACGCCAAACTGTTTTACCAGCCGCTGCTGGAGTCGGTCGGTCAAGCCGCACCGGGTCTTTCGGCAGCCTTGAGCGCCCAAGCTGCCGAACGGCAGCTCGGCGCCCTGGGGTATGAGGGGCCGCAAAGCGCATTGACCCACCTAACCGCGCTCACTAGCGGCAGCGGACGCCGTGGCCGTGTCCAGCAGGTGTTATTGCCCACGCTGCTGGATTGGCTGTCTGATACCCCCGACCCAGATGCCGGGCTATTGGCCTACCGCAGGATCTCTGACGAACTTGCCGACCAACGGTGGTTTCTGGCGATGTTGCGCGACGAGGGCGCAGTGGCCAAACGGCTGATGCACGTGCTCGGAACTTCTGCATACGTGCCGGAATTGCTGATGTGGGCTCCCGAGGTGATCCAGCTCTACGCCGACGGGCCCAACGGACCGAAGCTGTGTGACGTCGACAGCGATGGGGCGGCTCGATCATTGGTGGCCTCGGCTGCCCGGCACGACGATCCGCTGCGGGCGATCACGGCGGCGCGCTCACTGCGCCGCAGGGAGTTGGCCCGCATAGCGTCGGCCGACCTACTCGGAATGCTGGAGGTTACCGAGGTGTGCACACAGCTCACGTCGGTATGGGTGGCGGTATTGGAGGCGGCGCTGGAGGCGACCATCCGTGCCAACACCCCCGACTCCGGTCCGCCGGCACGCATCTCGGTCATCGGGATGGGCCGCCTCGGTGGCGGTGAACTCGGGTACGGCTCCGACGCTGACGTGATGTTCGTATGTGAACCCAACAGGGGGGTTGAGGAGTCGGCAGCGGTGCGCTGGTCAGTCACGGTAGCCGAACAGCTCCGGACGCGACTAGGCACGCCGAGCGCTGACCCGCCGCTGGAAGTCGACGCCAACCTGCGCCCAGAGGGACGCAGTGGCCCACTGGTGCGCACGCTGACCTCCTACGCCGCCTACTACGAACAGTGGGCTCAGCCCTGGGAGGTTCAGGCGCTGTTGCGAGCACATCGGGTCGCGGGTGACCCCGAGCTCGGTGAGCGCTTCCTGTTGATGGCCGACAAGACCCGCTACCCTCCCGGCGGCGTGTCGGCCGAGACGGTGCAGGAGATCCGGCGCATCAAGGCCAGAGTCGACGCCGAGCGCCTCCCGCGCGGAGCGGATCCGAACACGCACACGAAACTGGGTCGCGGGGGTTTGACCGACATCGAGTGGACCGTGCAATTGCTGCAACTGCGCCACGGGCATGAGATGCCTTCGCTGCACACCACGTCGACGCTGAACACACTCAACGCCGTCGGCGCGGCTGAGCTGATCGAGCAGAGTGATGTCGAGTTGCTGCGCGACGCGTGGCTTACAGCCACCCGTGCGCGCAACGCGCTGGTGCTGGTACGAGGAAAACCCACCGATCAGCTACCGGGACCGGGTCGATTGCTCAACGCGGTGGCTGTTGCGGCCGGCTGGCCCGAGGGGGATGGCGGCGAGTTCCTGGACAACTATCTGAGGATCACCCGGCGGGCAAAAGCCGTCGTGCTGAGGATTTTTGGAGGGTAAGGGTGGATTTCGCTTTCGACGTCATCAGTGCCGAGGAATACGACCGGCAGCGGGCGAGCTACGCGCCGCTGACCGATGCGCTGCGTAAGCTCATCGACGTCGGGATTCACACGGCGGTTGACGATTCCACGGTGCGGAAGGCTCTGAAGCACCTAGAGGCCGCGGCGGCACTGCTGGAAGGTGAGCAGCGCCATGCGACGTCGACGCTGCGGCATGCACACACGGGGCGCCCGCTAGCCTGGGCGAATCCCGCCGTGGGACTGCGCAACGCGATCGCCCCACCGATGATCATCGAGCACGACCCCGACGGAAGTTGCTGGAGCGAGTTCACGCTGGGGCCCGCCTACGAAGGCCCGCCGGGATGGGTGCACGGCGGCATCTGTGCGTTGCTGCTCGACCACATCCTCGGCGAGGTGGCCAGCCACGGGCTCACCCAGCCGAGGTTCACCGGGACAATTAGCTTGCGCTATCGGCGCGGAACGCCGTTGGGACCGCTACGCGCCGAGGCGTTTGTCGAGCGCTCCGACGACGTCAAGACCTTCGCGCGGGGTTGCCTCAAGGACGCCGAGGGAGTCACTGTGGAGGCAGAAGGGGTGTTCATCAAGCCGGCGTGGGCGCGCGAGGCCTGATGAAGTTCTCTG
>JAHZKD010000115.1 GCA_022600605.1 Actinomycetes bacterium | reverse complement strand
CATCGCGACCGCCTGGCAGCGCCTGCGAGCCGCCTTCCCCTGACCAGAAGCAACACCTTGTCCCGACGACCCGAAAGACCCCCGGCCCTCGGAAAGCCCGACCAACCCGGCGACACGGGTAGGCCAAACACACCCCAAACTCAAAAACGCTATCGCTCAGCGCCTTCCGTGGCTCAGCACCGCCGAACCCCTCCGGCACGAAAAATCGAGGCTAGTTGACGCTGCGAAGAATCGCGACAGAGTGCCCTGCAAGCCGTGTGGCGTCGGCGCCGACCGCGGGCTCACCACACGTCAGCACTACCTCGCCCGTGACGGGGACGTCGACGGATGCGCTACCGAGATTGCAGGCGATGGCGAACTTGCCCCGATGCATGACCAACCATCGCTGATCTTCGTCGTAGTCGATCCGCAAGTGATCCAGCCATGGGTCGTCGAAATCGGGCTCGTTGCGGCGCAGGCCGAGTAGATCTTGGTAGAAGCGTCGCAACCGCGCATGGTCTCCATCATCGATCTCGTCCCAGTTCAGCTTTGACCGCTGGAACGTCGCGGGGTCCTGGGGGTCGGGGATCTCATCGGCATCCCACCCGTGGTCGGCAAATTCCCGCTTACGGCCCTCTGCGGTTGCCCGGGCCAGCTCGGGCTCGGGATGAGAGCTGAAGAACTGGAACGGCGATGACGCCCCCCACTCCTCGCCCATGAAAAGCATCGCGGTATAGGGAGATCCAAGAGCGAGCGCAGCTTTGATCGCGAGCTGGCCGGTGGTCAAGTTCTGCGATGGTCGGTCACCGATCGCCCGGTTTCCCACCTGGTCATGGGTCAGTGTGTAGGCCAGTAGTCGGGTCGCCGGAATCGTGGTGGTATCCAAGGGACGGCCGTGTCGGCGATGCCGGAACGACGAGTAGGTACCTGCGTGGAAGTACCCGTGCCGCAAAGTCTGTGCCAGCGTCCGCAGAGACCCGAAGTCCTGGTAGTAGCCCTGACGCTCACCGGACACAGCGGCGTGGATTGCGTGGTGTATGTCGTCGTCCCACTGCGCGGTCATGCCGAGACCACCACGGTCTCGCGGAGTGATAAGCGTGGGATCGTTGAGATCGCTTTCTGCAACCAGGGACAGCGGCCGGCCGAGTTCCATTGCCAGAGAATCCGTTTCGGCAGAGAGTTCTTCAAGGATGTGGTGTGCGGTGGTATCGACAAGTGCGTGGACTGCATCCAGCCGCAGCCCGTCGACATGGAATTCACGCATCCAGCGGAGCGCGCAATCCAGGATGTAGCGCCGCACCGAGTCAGCGCCGGCGCCGGAGATATTGATCGACTCGCCCCAGGGGTTACTTCCGGTCGACAAATAGGGACCGAACAACGGCAAATAGTTCCCTGACGGGCCGAGGTGGTTGAACACCGCGTCGATGAGTACGCCGAGCCCGCGCGCATGGCAGGCGTCGACAAAACGGACGAGTCCATCGGGGCCGCCGTAGGGCTCGTGCACCGCGTACCAGAGCACGCCGTCATAGCCCCAGCCGTGAGTACCGCTGAATGCGTTGACCGGCATCAACTCGACGAAGTCAATGCCAAGCGCGACCAAATAGTCCAGTCTTTCTATGGCCGAGTCGAAAGTGCCTTCGACAGTGAACGTTCCGACGTGCAGTTCGTAGATCGCGCGCCCCTCGACGGATTGGCCTTGCCAGTCATCGTCGGTCCAGGAGTCAGGTGCCGGCCGCCACAACTGAGAGCGCCCGTGCACGCCTTCGGGCTGCCGGGGGGAGCGGGGGTCGGGTAACACTTTGGGGTCGTCGTCGAGAACGAAGCCGTAGCGAGCATCCAATTCGGCATCGACGACGGCGTGCCACCAACCGTCATCGCCGCGGGTCATCGCGTATAGTGCGCCGTCCAGGTCAAGGCGGACGCGGTGGGGCCGTGGAGCCCAGGCCGCGAACTCGTGCTCAGGCATTGGCGCCCACCAGCAAGGCGACGGGCAGCTCGTGCTCAGGCATTGGCGCGCACCAGCAAGGCGATGGGCAGCTCGTGCTCAGGCATTGGCGCGCACCAGCAAGGCGACGGGCAGTTCGTGCTCAGGCATTGGCGCGCACCAGTAACGCGACGGGCAGTTCGTCGAACAAAGCGCGGGCCGGAACCTGGCCGACCCGGGTGGCCCCGGTCAGCACATCGGTCCAGGTTCCGTCGGGAACCGTCAGCGTGGTGTCACCCCAGCCGCTGTCGGTCAGCCGAACTGTCCACCGGCTGACGGCTACGAGCACCGTGTCGCCTCGCAGGAAGGACACGATGTGTGCGCTGAGTGCACCGTCGGCCGTGAGCGGGCGGTATCCACCGGCCAGGAACGTGTCGGGCTGTTCGCGTCGTAGCTGGAGCGCCCCGCGGACAACCCGAAATTTGGGGTGTGCAGCCGTTCTTGACCGCGCCATTGTCGCCAGCTGGTCGCGCCGCGCGGAGTAGTCGACCGCACGTCGATTGTCCGGATCGACAAGGCTGTCCTCCCAAAGCTCGGTGCCCTGATAGACATCCGGAACTCCGGGGGCCGTCAACGCGATGAGCTTTTGGCCGAGGGCGTCGGCCTGGGCATGCTTGTCCAGCCTCGCCGCGGTCGCGGTTAACTCATCTGCGACTGGACCGTCTATCACCGAGTCCAGCCATGTATGTACCGCCATCTCGAACTCCGGCACGGGATCGTTCCACGTGGTGTGGACCGCGGCCTCCCGGATGGCTTTCTCGGCGTAGCCGTGCAGGCGCTCGCGCAGATTGGTGCTGACCGCTCCGTCGGTAGGCCAAACTCCGAAGATGTTCTGCCACAGGAACAGTCCGGTGAGTGGATCGGGGGAGGGGGTGCTGGTCTCCCAGGATTGGACAAGCTCGACCCACAGTGACGGGACCTGCGAGAGTACCCCGATGCGCGCGCGGACGTCCTCTCCACGCTTGGTGTCGTGGGTGGT
>JAHZKD010000114.1 GCA_022600605.1 Actinomycetes bacterium | reverse complement strand
GCCCTTCCCGCTGGCGACGACGTAGTCGACGGCTGCGTCTGGCACATGATCGGCGGACTGCCACAACGCGGGCACTGGCGGATGTTGGAGGCTGCCGTCCGGCCGCTTTTGGATCCGCAGTTCGTGCGCGCGTACCCCGTCCCAGAAGAACTTGGTGTCCTTCGACGACGAGGGCCGCATCATCGAGTCGGCATCGAGATCGTCGGGCACCGGTGATGATGCAGAACCTTCCTCTGCATCCTCTGCATCCTCTGCATCCTCTGCTGAGGGACGGAACTTCATCATGCGCCACATCATTTCAGCGACCGGGTTCTCCTCGTCGTCGCCGCAATGCCAGGTGATCCGTTGCGTGATGAAGAATCCCTCGCCCAGCGCAGTCTGCTTGGGACCCACAACGTCGGTCAACTCCGCGGCAACACTCACTTCCTCACCGGGGCGCAGATAACGGTGATAAGTCTGCTCGCAGTTGGTCGCTACCACGCCGATATAGCCTGCTTCATCAAATAATTCGAGGGTCTTGCCGAGCGGATCGTCATCGGGACGCACACCGCCCAAACCCATCATCGTCCACACCTGGATCATCGCGGGCGGGGCGACGACTCCGGGATGTCCAGCCGCCTTAGCGGCAGCGTCGTCGACGTAGATCGGATTCTCGTCGCCCATAGCGTCCAGCCAGTGGTCGACCATGGGCTGATTTACCGGGTGCCGGGCGGATCGTGGCGTGCTCTTCCCCTCAGCCTTCACTCGCTCCACAGCAGCCTTGATGTCTTCGACATCTTTCTGCTTTACGCCCATATGCTGACCGCCATTCACCTCGGAACCCTCGGCACTTTCAGCCCGGCGGCAGCGATCATCTCGCGCATCACCTCGTTGACACCTCCGCCGAACGTGATCACTAGGTTGCGTTTGGCCATCTTGTCCAGCCAGTCCAGCAATTCACCGGTATCCGGATCGGCTGGGTTGCCATATTTTCCGACGATCTCCTCGGCCAGCCGGCCGACGTCTTGGATGCGTTCGGTCGAAAACACCTTCGTCGCGGCCGCGTCGGCGACGTCGATGGTCTCACCCGATGCCGCTACCTGCCAGTTCAGCAATTCGTTGACCCGCCAGATCGACTTGATCTGACCTAGCAGTCGCTGCACGTCGCCGTGCTCGATCGGTGTGACGCCGTCGGAGCCCGGTTTGGACGCCCACGTAAACACCCGATCGTAGATTCCGGCGACGCGGCCGGCGGGGCCCAGGCCGACTCGCTCATGGTTGAGCTGGGTGGTGATCAGTTTCCAGCCGCCGTTCTCCTCACCAACGAGCATGTCGGCGGGAACCCGCACATCGTTGAAATAAGTCGCATTGGTGTGATGGGCGCCGTCGGACAAGATGATCGGGGTCCAGGAAAAACCCGGATCCTTGGTGTCAACTATCAGGATCGAGATTCCCTTGTGCTTAGCGGCCTCCGGGTCTGTTCGACACGCAAGCCAGATGTATTCGGCGTCGTGGGCACCGGTTGTCCACATCTTCTGGCCGTTGAGGATGTATTCGTCGCCGTGCCTCACCGCGGTTGTGCGCAGCGAGGCGAGATCGGTGCCCGCTTCCGGTTCTGAGTAGCCGATAGCGAAATGTATGTCGCCGGAAAGGATTCCGGGCAGGAACTTCTTCTTCTGTTCTTCCGTGCCATATACCTGCAACGTCGGCCCCACGGTCTGGAGGGTGACAAGCGGCAGTGGAACGTCGGCCCGGTTGGCCTCATTGACAAATATCTGCTGCTCGATCGGGCCGAAGCCAAGGCCCCCATACTCCGTGGGCCAGCCGACCCCGAGTTTGCCGTCTGAGCGCATCCGTTTGATCACCGCGCGGTAGGCCTCGTTATGCCGGTCGGACTCCATCGCCGCTTCCTCTTCGGCCGTGACGAGAGTCGAGAAGTACTGCCGCAGTTCGGCTTGCAGCTGCCGCTGCTCGGGTGTCAAGTCGATGTGCATTACGCTCCCACCAGATCGAGGCGGTGCGAGGGGCCGCCCAGCAGTCGGGTCAAATCCTTGATCGAAGAGTAGTAGCGGTCCATCGGGTAGGTGACATCCATTCCCATGCCGCCGTGCAGGTGGTGACAAATCCTCATCGCCGGCGGAGCCTGCGATGAGAGCCAATAGCCCAGCACGGCCAGATCGTCATCGGCATCAAGGCCGGCAGAGAGTAGCCACACAGCCGATGTCGCGACCAAAGAGATTGTCCGAGAAGCGATGTAGACCTCGGAAAGCTGTGCGGCCACGGTCTGGAATGTCGACAACGGCCGACCGAACTGTTCCCTGGTAGCGACGTAGTCTGCGGTGAGCCGTAGTGCTCCTGCTGCCAAGCCTGCGGACAGGGCGCCGATCGCGGCCAGCACGAGCTGGTTGACCCGATGGGCAGTGGCGCCCTCCAGGACATCGGAATCGGCAACGTCGACATCAACGAACGACACGACGAACTCCTCGGAACCGTTCGAGGCCGGCGTCTTCGTGAGTGTCAGTCCGTCAGCCTTGCCGGAGACAACCGCGACTCCGTTGTCAGTGCTGACTACCATCCAATCAGCTTGTCCCGCATAGCCTACGGCGATTTTGGTGCCGTTCAACTTGCCATCGGTCAATCGCACCCCGGGATGGGGCGGCAGCGATTCGCCGGGCTCGTTCAGCGCAAACGTCAGGAGCGAGCCCTTCGCCGTGCCCGCCAGGTACCTGTCCTGCTGAGACTGCGAGGCTAGGTCCAGCAGGATCGCTGTGGCTCCCAGCGTGGCCAGCGCCGGGCTGATCGTGCCGTGTCTGCCGATCTCGGTCAAGGCGGTCGCGATCTCAGCAAAACCCACACCGTCACCGCCGAGACGTTCGGGTACCGCAAGCGCAGTTACCCCGCCGGCAACCATGGCATCCCAGCTGTTATCACGGTCGAGCACCGAGGTCACCACATCGGCGACAGCCTGCTGCCCTTCATCGGGACTGAAATCCACCCGAGCCCTCCTTGATCTGATCGCACTCAGCGGGAGTCGGGGCTGCCGGTGCCCGTGTAGTCCATCTGCCAGTGCTTGATTCCGTTGAGCCATCCGGACCGCAGCCGTTCCGGCTCTCCGATCGGTTTGAGATCTGGCATCTGATCGGCAACCGCGTTAAAGATGAGATTAATGGTCATCCGCGCGAGGTTGGCCCCAACGCAGTAGTGGGCTCCGGTGCCGCCGAACCCGACGTGCGGGTTCGGGTCGCGCAGAATATCGAACTTATCGGGGTCCTCGAATACTTCCTCATCGAAATTGGCCGAACGGTACGACATCGCCAGTCGTTGGCCCTTCTTGATCTGCACGCCGGACAGTTCGGTGTCCTCGGTTGCGGTGCGCTGGAACGATGTGACCGGAGTGGCCCAGCGAACGATCTCGTCGGCGGCGGTAGCGGGGCGCTCCTTCTTGAACAGCTCCCATTGATCCGGGTTGTTCGCGAAGGCGATCATTCCGTGAGTGATCGAGTTGCGGGTGGTCTCGTTGCCGGCCACAGCGAGCATGATGACGAAGAAACCGAATTCGTCGTCAGAGAGCTTCTCGCCGTCGATGTCGGCCTTGATCAAATCCGTGACGATGTCGTCGGTCGGATTCTTCGCGCGTTCGTCGGCCATCGCCATCGCGTACACGATGAGGTCCAGCGACGATTGTTCAGGATCGATGTCGGCGTACTCGGGATCCTCGGCACCGGTCATCTCGTTAGACCACCGAAACAGCTTGTCGCGGTCTTCCTGGGGAACCCCAAGCAGACCAGCTATGGCCTGCAGGGGTAATTCGCACGACACCTGCTCGACGAAGTCGCCGCTGCCCTCGGCGGCTGCCGTCTTGGCGATGCTCTGAGCGCGCTGGGCGAGTTCCTCCTCGAGCCGTCCAATGGCCCGCGGCGTGAACCCGCGCGAAATGATCTTGCGCAGCCGGGTGTGGTGCGGTGCGTCCATATTGAGCATGACGCTGCGCTGCATCTCGATCTTCTCGTAGGGCATGTCCTTCGGCCAGACCGGGATCACGCCATTCTGCCAGCTGGAAAAGATGTCGCTGCGCCGCGAGACTTCCTTGACGTCGGCATGCTTGGTGAGCAACCAGTAGCCCTTGTCGCCGAAGCCGCCGGCGCCGTCGGGAACCTCAACCCAGTGGATCGGCTCTGACCTACGCAGCTCCGCGAGTTCAGCCACCGGCAGACCGTCACGGCCGAGGTCAGGATCAAGGAAATCGAAGTCAGCGCTAATCTTGGCGGATAGACCCTCAGGGGCAGTCACAGTGTGCACTCCTCAATTGCAACGTGTTCTAGTGCCAGTAAAACATGCCTCCTGCGCAGATCAAAGGCTTGACAGTATCGCGGCTTGTCAGGCTTATGAAACGTGTTCTAGCCTGACGGAATGGGTAACCCTGTCATCGTTGAAGCCACCCGCAGCCCGATCGGCAAGCGGAAGGGATGGCTGTCGGGCCTGCACGCTACCGAGTTACTCGGAGCCACCCAGCGGGCGCTTGTCGAGAAGGCGAGCATCGGCTCGGGCTTCGAAGCAGGCGACGTGGAACAGGTCATCGGCGGCTGTGTGACTCAGTTCGGCGAACAGTCCAACAACATCACCCGGGTGGGCTGGTTGGTGGCCGGGTTGCCGGATCACGTGGGTGCGATGACGGTCGACTGCCAGTGCGGCAGCGGCCAGCAGGCCAACGGGTTGGTCGCGGGACTGATTGCAGCGGGCGCCATCGATGTGGGTATCGCCTGCGGGATTGAGGCGATGAGCCGCGTCGGCCTCGGCGCCAACGCAGGCCCGGATCGCAGCATTATTCGCCCCGAGTCGTGGGACATCGATCTACCCGATCAGTTCACCGCAGCCGAGCGGATCGCCAAGCGCCGCGGTATCACCAGGGAAGACATCGACCAGCTCGGCTTCGACTCGCAGCGCAAGGCCAAGCAGGCGTGGGCCGAGGGCAGGTTCGACCGCGAGATCAGCCCCATCGAGGCGCCAGTCCTCGACGAGAACAAGCAACCGACCTCCGAGCGGGCGTTCGTTACCCGCGATCAGGGCCTGCGCGATACCACGCTGGAGGGTCTGTCCTCGCTGAACCCAGTTATGGAGGGCGGTATTCACACCGCGGGTACGTCGTCGCAGATCTCCGACGGCGCCGCAGCAGTGCTGTGGATGGATGAAGAAAAAGCCCGCGCGCTGGGACTGAAGCCGCGGGCCCGCATCGTCAGTCAGGCACTCGTCGGCGCCGAGCCGTACTACCATCTCGACGGCCCCGTTCAGTCGACCGCGAAAGTGCTGGACAAGGCTGGGATGAAGATCGGCGACATCGACATCACCGAAATCAATGAGGCCTTTGCCTCCGTCGTACTGTCTTGGGCCAGGGTGCACGAGCCCGACATGGATACCGTCAATGTCAATGGTGGCGCCATCGCTTTGGGCCATCCTGTGGGTAGTACCGGCAGCCGACTCATCACCACCGCCCTGCACGAGTTGGAGCGCACCGACAAGACCACCGCACTGATCACCATGTGCGCTGGCGGAGCGTTATCCACCGGAACGATCATCGAACGGATCTGAGATGTCGCTCGCCGACGCTGACCGCATCGCTGCGGCTCAAGCCTATATCGATGCCCTGGTAACCCATGACGCCGCCGCGGTGCCGTTCGCGCCTGGATGCACACGAGTCGAGGTCGGCCTAAAAACCGGCTTCTCGGGAAATCACCTGCGCCGCAGTCTTGATCGCGGCATGCAATACCGCGTGATCAAGTCGGTGACAGTGCCGGAGTTCACCATCGCCGGCGATACGGTGCGGGCACGGTTCGACCTAGTGACCAAGCCGACGTTGGCCGGACGTCGTGTCGGTGCGCACATCGACGAGACGTTTCTGATTCCGGCCAACGACCCCGCCGGACAGGCTCAGATTCACCACATCCGAGCCCACATTCGCCCATTTCTAACGCGATAGGATCTCCCATGGCCAAACCCCCCCGCCCGTTGAGCCCCAAGCAGATCGAAGGACTCAATTCGGAGGCGACCCGAACCTCCATCAAGTGGATGTCGCGGTTCAACACGTGGGCATTCAAAGCCACCGGCGGCCGCCTCGGATCCAAGTGGCGCGGCGGCTCCAACCGCTTCAGCGCTCCCCCACCGGTCGGGATCCTGACCACTGTCGGCCGCAAATCCGGCAAAACCCGGGAAAGCCCGCTGCTGTTCCTACGTGAGGGCGGCCGCGTAATCCTGGTCGCCTCGCAGGGCGGCCGCGCCACCAACCCCATGTGGTACTTGAATATTCAGGCCAACCCCCGCATCTCGTTTCAGATCAAGAACGAAACGCTGCAGCTGATCGCGCGTGACGCGACAGACGATGAACGAGAGCAATACTGGCCCAGGCTTGATGGCCTATATCCGGATTTCGCCAACTACCGGTCCTATACCGACCGCAAGATCCCAATTCTCATCTGCGATCCAGCCTGAGCGAGTGCTACCGGTCGAGGTGGCGCCCCAGCAGTGGGGCCCTGACGGTGGGGGTGCTCTGAGATCAGGCGCCGTATACGGGTATCGGCGTGCGCGCCTTGGCCAGCAGGTCGGTCACCACGGGTCCTAGCTCAGCCGGGTCCCACTTGGCGCCCTTGTCAATTTCCGGACCATGCCCCCACCCCTCGGCGACGCGGATCTTGCCGCCCTCGACTTCGAACACCTTGCCGGTGACGCCGCGCGATTCGACGCTGCCCAGCCACACCACCAAAGGCGAGACGTTCTCCGGCGCCATCGCGTCGAACTCCGCATCCTGGGTCGCCATCATCTCGGCAAAAACCGTCTCGGTCATTCGGGTGCGCGCCGCCGGCGCGATCGCGTTGACCGTCACACCGTAGCGGCCCATCTCGGCCGCAGCGACCAGCGTCAGCGCGGCAATTCCCGCCTTCGAGGCACTGTAGTTAGCCTGTCCCACACTGCCTTGGAGCCCAGCTCCCGAGCTGGTGTTGATAATGCGGGCATCCAGGGTGTCAGGACCCGCCTCGCCGCTTTTCACTTTGGCCCGCCAATACGCAGCGGCGTGCCTCATCGTGGCGAAGTGTCCCTTCAGGTGGACGGCAGTGACTGCGTCGAACTCCTCTTCGCTAGCGTTGGCGAACATCCGGTCGCGAACGATCCCAGCGTTGTTCACCAAGATCTCCAGTGAGCCGAAATTGTCGACGGCGGTCTGGATGAGACCCTCGGCCTGCGACCAGTCGGCGACGTTGGCTCCGCTGGTGACAGCTTCACCACCGGCCGCCTTGATTTCGTCGACGACCCCCTGCGCAGCGCTTCCGCCGCCGGCTGGCGAACCGTCCAGACCTACCCCGATATCGTTGACCACCACGCGCGCACCTTCCGCGGCAAACGCCAAGGCGTGGGCCCGGCCTATCCCGCCACCGGCGCCCGTCACGATGACCACACGGCCGTCGAGCAGTCCCATCGCTTACTCCTTTTCTAAGCCACCTTCGCCTATTTGAGATCGGCGGTGGTCGTTGATAGGTAGTGCGGCGGCTCGCCGCCGCCATGCACCTCCAGTGACGCCCCACTGATGTAGGACGCCGCATCTGAGGCTAGAAATGCTGTAGCCCAACCGATGTCGGCCGGTTTCGCCAGCCTGCCCAGCGGCACATTGCGCGAGATCGCGGCGATCGAATCGGCGTCACCGTAGAACGTGTCAGATTGCTCGGTCTCGACCATGCCCACAACCACCGAATTGACCCGCACCTTCGGGGCCCACTCGACCGCCAGCGTGCTGGTCATGTTCTCCACACCCGCCTTCGCCGCACCGTAGGCAACGGTGCCCGGCGTCGGCCGCCGTCCACTCACGCTGGAGATGTTGACAATCGAACCGCCGGAATCCTGGCTTTGCATCACGGAGTTGGCGTGCGTCGACACGGAAAGCGTCCCAAGCAGGTTGAGTTCTACGATCTTCCTGCTGAAGTTGGTCGAGGCATCGGCGGCGAGCACGTAGGGCGAGCCGCCTGCGTTATTGACGACCACGTCGAGGCGCCCATAGTCGGCCACGATCTCCTCGATGAGCGCCTTGACTGAGCCATCGTCACGGATGTCGCAAGAACGGAAAGCGTAGGGCAGACCTTCCACTGGCCGACGTGCACAAGTCACCACGGTGGCGCCCTGGTCGGCGAAGACCTTGCTGATGCCAGCGCCGACGCCGCGCACCCCGCCGGTCACGAGCACGATCCGGCCGGCCAACGCCAGCCGGATGGCTTGTAGGTCGCTATCGGGGGGATTGGTCACTGTGCTAGCGTACCAAGCAAGTGCTTGCTCAGGTAATGCCCCCACATCGAGAGTCAACTGGAGCCCCGTTGTCCATCGCCACAAAGACCGTGGAGCCGGGCATTGTCTCGGTCACCGTCGACTATCCCCCCGTCAACGCGATCCCCTCGCGCGGCTGGTTCGAACTCGGCGACGCCATCACTGCCGCAGGCCGCGACCACAGCACCCACGTGGTGATCCTGCGAGCCGAGGGCCGCGGGTTCAATGCCGGCGTAGACATCAAGGAGATGCAGAAGACCGACGGCTTCACCGCGCTCATCGATGCCAACCGCGGCTGCTTTCACGCTTTCCGAGCGGTGTACGAGTGCGAGGTGCCCGTCGTGGCCGCGGTCAACGGCTTCTGCGTCGGAGGCGGTATAGGCCTAGTCGGCAACTCCGATGTCATCGTGGCCTCCGATGACGCGACATTCGGCCTTCCCGAGGTCGAGCGAGGCGCGCTGGGCGCCGCTACCCACCTTTCCCGCCTGGTACCCCAACACATGATGCGAAGGCTGTTCTTCACCGCAGCCACCGTGGACGCCGACGCGCTGCACCAGTTCGGATCAGTGCATGAGGTGGTGCCCCGGGCGGATCTCGACGAAGCCGCCCTGCGGGTCGCCCGCGACATCGCCGCCAAAGACACCCGGGTGATCCGCGCCGCGAAGGAAGCGCTGAACCTCATCGACGTACAGAAAGTGAACGCCAGCTACCGCATGGAGCAAGGCTTC
>JAHZKD010000113.1 GCA_022600605.1 Actinomycetes bacterium | reverse complement strand
TCTTGGTGTCGATCCAGGCGTCGGGGACGTGGGGGCGGACCTCGGTCTCGAGGTACGCCTTGATCGTCTCGACCCGGCTGGCGTCGCCGTCGGTGTTGCCACCGTAGGTGAACGGGATGTTCTCGGTGTCGCGTTTCTTTCTGTCTGGTTTCGGGTTGCCCTTGCGGTCGGTGACCGGCTTGCCGTCGTCATCAAGCAATGGCTGTTCGACGGTGATGGTCCAGTAGGCAAAGTCGTTGGCGGTGAATACCTTCGAGAGGTCGCGGTCGGCTTCGTCGAAGGCGTCGTAGAGGCCCAGGATGCGGTCGCGGGCCGCCGCGTCGATCTCCCGGCCTTTAGCGCCCAGGTTCTTACGCATCTTTGTCCAGAACGAGGTCGCGTCGATCAGCTGGATCTTGCCTTGCCGTTCGGGGCGTTTGGTGTTGTCGAGGATCCAGATGTAGGTGGCGATGCCGGTGTTGAAGAACATGTTTGTCGGTAGCGCGATGATCGCCTCCGCGAGATCCGATTCAAGTAGCCATTGGCGGATCCTTGACGGTCCGGATTCGGCGGCGCCGTTAAACAGTGGTGAGCCGTTGAGGACGATGCCGGCGCGTCCGCCGCCCTCATGGGCGGGCCGCATCTTGTGTGCTAGGTGGGACAGGAAAAGCATCTGGCCGTCGCCGACCGACGGCAGACCGTGAGAGAACCGGGAACCTTGTGCAAGTGCTTCCTTGTGCACGGCGTCTTTGGAGGCCTTCCAGTCGACCCCATAGGGCGGGTTGGACATACAGAAGTCGAAGGTACGGTCCCAGAACTTGTCATCCTCGAGGGTGTCGCCGAGGCGGATGTTTTCGGTGTCTTGGCCTTTGGCGATCATGTCGGACTTACAGATCGCATAGGACTGGTCGTTGATCTCTTGTCCGTACAACCGCAGCCGGGCATCCGGGTTGCGTTCCAGCAGACGGGCTTCGGCGACCGAGAGCATGCCGCCGGTACCGGCGGTCGGGTCATAGATGGTGCGGACGGTGCCGGGTTCCAGCAGGGCCTTGCTGTCTTCGGCGAACAGCAGATCGACTATCAGCCGGATGGCGTCGCGCGGGGTGTAGTGCTCGCCGGCTTCCTCGTTGGAGGCCTCAGCGAACTTGTAGATCAGATGCTCGAACAGGTCTCCCATCTCGGCGTTGGGCACGGCGTCTGGGTGCAGGTCGACCTCGGCGAACTTCGAGGTCACCAGGTACAGCCGGTTCTTCTCGTCCAGGGTGGCCAGTTCGTTTTCGAATTTGAATCGCTCGAAGACGTCGATGTTGGCCGAGAATCCGGTGATGTAGTCCATCAAGTTCGCCTGCAGCCCCTCGGGATCTTCCAGAAGCCGGGTGAAATTGAAGGCGCTGGTGTTGTGGAACCCGAGCCCGGTCTTTCGTTTCACCTGGACAGCGAGCGCTCCGCCGGTGTATTTGCCGGCTAGTGTCCGTACCTCGTCGCGGGTGGGTTCGAGGATGCAGTCCAGCCGGCGCAAAATGGTGAACGGCAGGATCACCCCGCCGTACTGGTGCGGCTTGTATACCCCGCGCAGCTGATCGGCGATCCCCCACACGAAGTTGCCCAGCTTGCTCAAACCCAACCTCCCTCCGACCGAGGTGCACCGAAGCGCCCGGTACGCAGGTTAACCACATCAGGCTAGGTCCGCGGCCAGGTTTCGGTCGCGCCCCGCCAACGTTGGGAATTTAGCCTGCCATCGTGGCGATCGATCTGGTGGGGAGCGACCGTCTTGCTGTTGCTTGGCAGTGGCGTGACGGACGTGATCTGACGCCTCGATCCGGTGCCTGCAATGGCTGGTGACGTCATCCAGCGGTCACACACTGAACGCGGTGTCGGCATCTCCACCGTTCCAATGACGGGCCACGGCGCGCAGTGCGATTCGCTGTGCTGCGCGGCCGGAGCGCCGAGGGCGTGGCTTCGATGGCCAGTGGCACATCCAGCATGAGCAAATGCTGGTTCCGGTGTAGGCGAACTCCCAACGGCAGCGGGTGCGGGTATCGGCCCAGCCGGGTTCGAGAGCGGGGAGGTCGCACTCTTGGCCGGCGCAGTCGTGGTCGGCGAGCACTGCGATCTCGCGGCGGACGACTCGGACGGCGTAGGGGGCGTGGGCATCGGTACGGGACACGACGGTCTCCTCGGACGGGGTAGGCCCCCGCCGAGCCCACGGCTGTCCGTGGGGCGGGGGCTACAGCGGCAGTGGGAGGCCGCCAGCCGAGGAGTACGCGTTCATAGGGCGATTTTACGAGGCCTGTGTGACATCTGCCGAAATACACCGCCGCCGCAGGTAGCGCTCTTCCAGAGCGGCGTGCCGGTTCTACAGGTCGCCTGGGTCGTCGGGTACGTCGACGGCGTGTTCGCGGAGTGCCTTTAAGGGCACCACGTCGAGGGTGCGTTCGTGGGTGCAGGCCAATACCACGGGGGCGGCGCAGCCGTCGTGGTGGGCCCGAAGCCAGTTCAGTGCGGTGACGCACCAGCGGTCGCCTGGCACGAGGCCGGGGAATCGGTATTGGGGCATCGGTGTGGTCAGGTCGTTGCCGATGCTGCGTTGGTGTTCTAGGAACTCGGGGGTTACGACGGCGCAGATGGTGTGTCGGCCGCGGTCTTCGGGCCCGGTTGAGCAGCAGCCGTCGCGGTAGAAGCCGGTGAGGGGATCTGTGCCGCACGGCTGTAGTGGGCCGCCCAGCACGTTGTGATCAGCCACCTGCTCAGTATGCAGCGCTTCGGGGTTGATCATGGGGTGTAGCGCGTAGACCCGGTCCCCTCGTGGTTGGGCGGTTGTCGAGGTTGGGCCACCTGGCCTACGGTCGACATTCGACAGTGAAGAAAGGAATCGCCCAACCGTGTTCGGTGTACTGCTCGCCCGCGACGACGGAAGTCTGTACCTCACCGAGGCCCGCAGCGGTGAGGACATCGCTGTCCTGGTCGGCGACCCGCATCCAGAAATACTGACCAGCAGCGACATGTTTGATTTCTGGTTTCCCTCCCGGGCGTGGCATGAACGCATCAACCACGTGGCCACCGAGATCCTATTCGCGCACACCAATTTCGATGCCCGCAGCGTCCCGTTGCTGCGCGGTAACGTCGTCGTGTGCACCCGCGATCGCCTGGGTAGCCCGACAGGGATCACCCAAGCCCAGCTGGATTCTTTGAGCGAGGGGCCCGCCTGCGGGCGTGACCGCCGGCTGCTGGGGCTGAGGTGCGCGCGGGAGGAAGAGCGCCACGAGGCCCGGCTGCGGGCTATTGAGGAAACCGCGCACATCGAGCGGCGCTACGGGTCGTGATCCCGGCTGCTCTCATGGAGCACTCCTATGTTGGGAACTCGGGCCGTGGAGACGTTCTTGCGCCTCGACGGCGCTATGCGCCTGGTGTGGGCGGGGCGATTACGCCGACGCTGAACCTCAGAACGGGAGCACGCTTTATGAGCAGATACTCACCATCGGCGGTGGAAGCGCTCGGGTGAGCGGCCTAGGTTGGGCGTGTCGGGCTAGGCGGTAGCGATAACCCTGGCCCTTGCGACCCTCTTGACCTTCTAGGTTTTCAGGGGGTCGGGTCGAGTGCGCTTGGCGGGCCGTCCAGGCTTGCGGTCCCACTCTTGAGCGAACTTGCGAACCGCGGCGGCATCCCATACCGCACCACCGCGCAGCTCGGCCAGCGGCGCCGGGAAGGCCTTAGTGGAGCGCAACTGATGCACACGTTGGCGCGCCACGCCGAGCTCGTCGGCAATCTCGGCGGCCGACATCAGCTCGGGCATCGTCGGGGCAGCTGCACGCCGCTGTTGCTCATCCTCGGTGATCGTCTCGACGCCGACCGGCGCGTGTCCGACAATTTCGACAGCGAGGTCATAGCCCATGCAGGTGGCCCTGATCATGTCGGCGACGGGCAGGTACGCCGTCACTATGGCCTGGTGCAACTTGGAGGACCGGGATAGCGACCCATCGAAGCCGCTCTCATCGAGGACGGTCTGCCACGCATCCATCGTGGCCTCGTCAGGGTCGACATCGAAGGTGACGTTAATAACCCAGTCGGTCACTGTCCCTTCCCCTTTCCGTCCTGGCCCTTCTGCTCTTTCTTGCGCTGGGCCCTTTGTTCATTCTTGCTTGGTGGTGGTACCTGCAGTCCGGCCCTGCGCAGCGCCACCTCCAGGTCAGCCATGCGTCGGTGCGGATTGCTCGGCGTGACCGGGTAATTCACCACGTAGTTGCCTTGAGGGTCGTAGAACCGGGTATATCCCTTCGTGTCATCGTCGACAGTCCAGCTTTGCGACTTCGCCCACTTGACAATGTCTGCGATGCCGCTGTCCACCACGCCGCTTATCCCTTGCGACATGTCAAGAGTAACACTCCAATGCTATACACCGTCAAGGGTTGTTGTGTTTCTTCGCTACCCTTCGCGCTGCCGCCCCGGGGACGTCGGCGATGGGTCGATTGGCAGGATCGCCCGCGGAGAGGGAGCCGGTTCGCGGCGTGGGTCAGATGACCTTGCCCCCAGTGTCAGTAGGCGCAGGTTTTGTCGGTGGCGTGGGTTAGTGTTTGTGGTGTAGGGCAAGCCGTTTGGGGCAGGCCCTGGATTCCCGGGAAGGGGAGTGGCATGACTTCTGTAGTTGTTGAGGAGCGTCGGGAGGCGCCAGCTCTCAGTGGTGATGGAGAGGTGGATTGGCAGGTGTTGCTGTCTGAGGCGTTGACGATGCCGGGACAGCTCGGAAACACCTATTGCCGGTTCTATAACTATTCGCTGGGGAACCAGATTCTGCTGTGGTCGCAGGGGGTGGCTGAGCCGTGTGCGCCCTTTAGCGTCTGGAGGAAGCTGGGCCGGATTCCGGTCAAGGGCGGCGGGCGCGCGGTGCTGCATCCGCGTCCGATCCGCAAGATCGATGAGGAGACCGGTGAGAAGGTGATTGTCGCGATGCGTTTTCAGCCGAAGCGCAGCACCTTCCCCTACTCCAACACGGTGGGGCCGGAGATCGCATGGCCAGAGTCCCCCGAATGGGACAGCCAGCGCGCCCTCTCGGCGCTGGGGATTGCGTTGGTGGACTTCACTGTGCTCGACGGGAACGTCCAGGGGTATTCCTTTGGGCGTAGCGTGGCGGTGTCTCCGGTGGCCAAGTACCGCCTCAAGACGTTGCTGCATGAGGTCGCGCACGTGATGTTGGGCCACACCAGCGAGTGCGCGGACGGCGAAAGGCGCTGCAGCCGCGGCGTTGGGGAGTTTCAGGCCGAGACGGTGGCCTATCTGCTCGCCCATGAACTCGGGCTCACGGAGTGGGCGCCCCAGGAGTCGCGGGCCTACATCCAGGGCTGGCTGGGCGATGAGCAGGTCACCGATCGGCATATCCAGGCGGTGTTTACCGCTGCGGACAAGATTCTGCGCGCGGGGCGCGAACCACAGGGCAGCCAGGACGTCGCTGAGACGGCAGCCTAATGATGGGGTTCATCTGTGCGGAAGTCACTGCGGGCGCCGCTGGGTGCGGCCCACCTGGCCGGGCGCGGGGGGACGCGCAGACCGCACTGTAAAGGCCTGGGGCCGTGGACAATCGGCGAATATTGCGGTGCACTGCGGTAGCGTCGGAGATGTAAATGGGGCAGGCCATTCGGGCAGGCCCGTGAACTCCCAAGAAAGGGGATAGTTGCGATGGGGTATTACGCGAACACAGTCGATAGCGACTTCCGCATTCCGGCCGAGAAGGTGCCTGCCGCGCTGGCGGCGGTCAACGCCGCGCTGTCGGTCGTCAATGCCGGCCTTGGCGGCCAGTTCTACTCGACGGCCTCGGATGGCGGGCATTCAACGCTCGCTGATGCGGTCGAAGAGATGACGTCCTTTGAGGGCTGCGAAGAGGGAGGGTCCGAGGACTTCATCCTTGGCGGTCATTGCGACAAGTATCTGTCGCGCACCGAGAAGCTGCTGGCGATCCTGGCGGCGTTCGCCACCGATGGCTCCTATGTGAGGTTTCACGGGGAGGATGACAGCCTGTTCGGATTCCGGGTGATCGACGGGCGATTGCGGGCGGAGTCAGGCGACTACACCTGGAGCCTTGACCCACTGCCCGCCGCAGATGGCCAGGTGGTGTCATGAGCGTGGACTGCCAGCTCGCAGGCGAGTGCGACCGCTTCAGTGGTCAACCCCCGGCCTGCGACGCGTGCGGGTCTGACACCGAGACGCCGGCACGGCCCAGGGTGCTCGCCGCACCCCGACGACAGCGCCTGACCGCGACCTGAGTCGGGTTCCTGTTGGCCCCATTATTGGAACTGCAACCTGAGTGCACCGCGACGTTGTCGGGGGTGGGTCTTTGTGTGTGGGGGTGAGGTGGAGAATGTGTTTGTTGGTGATGGCCGAGGTTAGGCACGGGTCGCAGAGGGTCGCTTGGAGCCATTGTGTATCGCTTATGGGGTCGTACACGGTGGAGCCGTAGTTGCCGAAGATGTGTATTACCACGCCGCCGGTGGGTTGGTGGGTGTTGAGCTGGGTTGATTTCATGGTTGTCCCGCAGACTAGACAGGGTGTGGGACACAGTTCAGGGGTCTGGGCGGGTGGTGTTTGGTTGTCTGTCACACGATGAGTGTGACAGCGGTGGTTCTGGCGTGCTGGTAGATGGTTGGCGAGGTTACCCGCGCTTGGCTGTTGTGTCAGCGGTGTTCTCTGGTGGTTACCGGTTGTCGAGGGTGGCTGGTCGGCAGTGTGGGCCCAGGGGTGGTGTGTAGGTGTGGTGTCCGCAGGTGGTGCAGTGGTGGGTGCGGTGTAGGCCGGGGGTGTGGCAGCGGCAGTGGTGTGTGCCTACTTGGACGCGTCCGGGGGTGAATGCTGTTCGGCATGTGGTGCAGTGTGTGGGTGGGATTTCTTCGTATCCGCGTGGTGTTCGTTTGAGCGTCACGGCGTTGATAGTAGGTCTGGTGGGGTTGGGGTCCAGCGTGTCGCGGCTGGCGGTGTGGTGGCCGGCCAAGCGCTTGTGGGCGCGGGCCCTCGGCGCGGCTGGGGCAGGGGATGACCCTGCCCGCGACACCGGGGCCGCGATCTCCTACTGCGACGGTGATGGTGGTAGCATGTGGGTATGCTGTTGGTAGACAATGGAATCCGCGATGATGATAGCGCAGCGATGGAGGTAACCGCGAAAGCGGTTGCAGCGCAACGGGGCAACGGGAACAGCGGCCAAACGGTAGAGTGCC
>JAHZKD010000112.1 GCA_022600605.1 Actinomycetes bacterium | reverse complement strand
CGGCGAGCGGTTCGGGGTTCCAGCCTTGGTTGCTGCGCGGGTCGCGGGGCAGGGCGGACACCGCCTTGGCGATCTCGGGTGCGGCCAGGTCGATCGCGCATGGATCCTCGGCCGCTGACGTGCCGGTTTCCCCGGTAGCCGACTGTGAGGCCGGCGGCGAGGACGGGGACGGTGTCGAACCCCCTGTCGAACCCCCTGTCGGCTGCGGCGTCTTGGACGCTGTCGAGTCGCCCGAGCCGCAGCCCGTGAGCGTCAGCACCGCGAGGGCCGCCAGCGCACTCACCCAGGTGCCGATTGTCGCGGTCCTGTTCACAAGTGCGCACCGTACCGGCCCCGTTATTGGCGTGGTCGAAGGCGCGCTGGCGGGACAACGCAGGGGCTGGCACTAGACTGCCACCTCAATGACGTCTTCGAACGCCGAGCCCGACAGTGTTGATCGGGCTGGCGACCTGAGCTTTGCTGACCTGCAGATTCACCCTTCGGTGCTGCAGGCCATCGTCGACGTCGGATACGAGACGCCCTCACCCATCCAAGAGGCAACCATCCCGGCCATGCTTGACGGCTCTGATGTGGTGGGACTAGCCCAGACCGGAACCGGGAAGACAGCGGCGTTCGCGATCCCGATTCTGTCCAAGATCGACACCTCCAGCCGGATTACCCAGGCGCTGGTTTTGGCGCCCACGCGCGAACTGGCATTGCAGGTCGCCGAGGCGTTCAGTCGCTACGGTGCGCATCTTCGGGTCAACGTGCTGCCGATCTATGGCGGGTCCCCGTACGGCCCCCAGATGGCCGGGCTCAGGCGCGGCGCCCAGGTTGTCGTCGGTACCCCGGGCCGGGTCATCGATCACCTGGAGAAGGGCAGTCTGGACCTCTCGCATCTCGACTACATGGTCCTTGACGAGGCCGACGAGATGCTTCAAATGGGGTTCGCCGAAGACGTTGAGCGCATTCTCGAAGGCACCCCGGAGTACAAGCAGGTCGCACTGTTTTCGGCGACCATGCCGCCGGCCATCCGCAAGATCACTACCAAATACCTGCACGATCCGGTGCGGGTGAAGGTCGAATCCAAGACCGCGACAGCCGACAACATCACACAGCGCTATATCCAGGTGGCGGGGGCGCGGAAAATGGACGCGCTCACCAGACTGCTTGAGGTAGAGCCGTTTGAAGCCATGATCGTGTTCGTCCGTACGAAGCAGGCCACCGAGGAGGTCGCCGAGAAGCTGCGCGCCCGAGGCTTTTCCGCGGCCGCCATCAATGGTGACGTCCCCCAGGCCGTGCGCGAGCGGACCATCGCTGCGCTCAAGGATGGCAAGCTCGATATCCTCATCGCCACGGATGTCGCCGCGCGCGGGCTCGACGTTGAGCGCATCTCACACGTACTGAATTACGACATTCCCCACGATCCGGAGTCCTACGTCCATCGCATCGGACGTACCGGGCGTGCCGGTCGTTCGGGGACTGCGTTGTTGTTTGTCACGCCGCGCGAGCGGCATCTTCTCAGCTCCATCGAGCGAGTGACCCGACAGAAACTCATCGAGGGACAGTTGCCATCGGTCGATGACGTCAACGCCCAACGGGTGGAGAAGTTTCGTGACTCGATCACCGAGTCCTTGGCGTCTCCGGGAATCGAGTTGTTCCGCAAGCTGATTGAGGGTTACGAGCGTGACCATGATGTGCCGCTGGCCGACATCGCCGCGGCTCTGGCGTTGCTGAGCCGCGACGGCGGAGAGTTCTTGATGACGGAGCCTCCGCCGGAGAAGCGCCGCGAGCGCGCCGACCGCCAGAAGCGTGAAGGGGGCCCACCGCGCAAGCCCCGTGCGCGACGCAGCGACCTCGCGACGTACCGTATCGCGGTCGGCAAGCGGCATAAGGTCGCTCCCGGCGCAATCGTCGGTGCTATCGCCAACGAGGGCGGGCTGCACCGCAGTGATTTCGGCCACATTACGATCAAGGTGGATCACTCGCTGGTGGAACTGCCGGCCAAGCTGACCAGGCAGACTCTGAAGGCGCTGGAGCACACTAGGATCCAGGGTCAGCTGATCCACCTGGAACCCGAGCGCGGGCCTAAGGCGCGCCGAAAGTCCAACTGAGGCCCGGCCCAATGGCTGAATCAAGGGAACTTGATGCCCAGGGTGGCCTTGAGTCGGTCACCGCGACCGGACGTGTCGACTCGCTCACCGGGATCCGCGCTGTCGCAGCGTTACTGGTAGTGCTGACCCACGCTGCATACACCACAGGCAAGTATCCGCAAGGCTACGTCGGGTTGGTGTACTCGCGGATGGAGATCGGGGTGCCGATCTTCTTCGTGCTTTCGGGTTTCCTGTTGTTCCTGCCGTGGGTGAAGGCTGCCGCCTCCGGTGGTCCTGCGCCGTCGGTGCGTCGCTACGCGTGGCACCGTGTGCGCCGCATCATGCCGGCCTACGCGATCACCGTGGTCGCGGCCTATTTGCTGTACCACTTCCGGATGGCCGGCCCCAACCCCGGGCATACCTGGGAAGGGTTGTTCCGCAACCTCACCCTGAGCCAGATCTACACCGACAACTATCTGTATTCCTATCTGCACCAAGGTCTTACCCAGATGTGGAGTCTGGCAGTCGAGGTCGCATTCTATGTGGCGTTGCCGCTTCTGGCGTACTTGTTGCTGGTACTACTCTGCCGACGGCGATGGCGGCCCGGGCTGCTGCTGGCCGGCCTGGCCGGCCTTGCGATGGTGTCGCCTGCCTGGTTGATCCTGGTACACAACACGGATTTTCTGCCCGACGGTGCCAGACTCTGGTTGCCGGTATACCTGGCCTGGTTCGTCGGTGGAATGGTGCTGGCAGCACTGCAGCCGCTAGGGGTGCGCGCCTATGCGCTGGCCTGTGTCCCGCTGGCGATCGTGAGCTACCTCATCGTGTCGACGCCGATCGCCGGAGAGCCGACGACCTCACCTGCGGAGTTGCGCGAGGCGCTGTTCAAGACCGCGTTCTACGCCGTGATCGCTACGTTGGTTGTTGCGCCGTTGGCGTTGAAGGGAGAGGAGACACGACACGGTCTGTATGTGCGGCTGATGGGTAGTCGCCCAATGGTCTTCCTAGGTGAGATTTCCTACGAGATCTTCCTGATTCACCTGATCATCATGGAGCTGGTGATGGTGCAGATTCTGGGGTTTCCGATTTACACCGGTTCGGTCTGGCTGCTGTTCTCGGTGACGTTGGCGTTCACCGTTCCGCTGGCCTGGTTGCTGCACCGATTCACCCGGGTCAGGTAGTAGTTGCCGAGCTGGCCTCACACGCGGAATCAGAGTGCTTGATCGGCCCGCTGAACTGGCAGCACAGCCGGGACGACGAACTGTTCGAGCATGCTGCGCTCGTCGGCTTCGTTGTGACCGGGAAACAGCAGCAGTGAGGTCATCACTCTGACCAGCCAGCGTGCACGTTGCCCGGCGAGATCGGGGTCGTCGGGCCCCAGGGAGGCTAGGAACGCCTTTGTGAGCGACTCAATCACCTGAGACTGTTCGGCGATCTCGCCGCCGATCGGCCGTTGCGTGGCGGCAAACCACGATGCCAGGGCCGGCCTTTCGCGGACGTTGCGCAGTGAGGTGAGTATTCCCTCGATCAGCCTCTCCCGTGGGTCCGCCACCGCCGAGATCTGCTCGGTCGTCTCCCGGTAGACCCGGTGGCTCTCCCGGTGCACATAGGCGGTGTGGAGGGCGTCGCGGTTCTCGAAGTAGCGGTACAGTGTGGCGCGCGAACAGCCTGCAGCCGAGGCGATCTCATGCATGCCGACAGTCGCTGCGTCTTTCTTGCCGAACAGCTCGCCTGCTGCGTTCAGGATACGGTCGGCGGCCACCTCGGTGCGGCGCACTGCTAACCAGTCGCCGGCCATCAGGTCATCACCGAAAAAGGCACTGACAGTGGTCGTCGCACGTAACTACCACCGGCCCAAGTGATCCCGGTCTCGTCCACCTCGAAATTCGGGATCCGGGCCAGCAACTCGGTGAGCGCCACCCGCGACTGCATCCGGGCGGCAGCGGCGCCCAGACAGTGGTGTGCGCCGTGGCTGAAGGTAAGGATGTTTCGCGGCCGACGGGTGACATCGAGTTCGCCCGCGTTCGAGCCGTACTGGCGTTCGTCTCGGTTGCCCGACCCGTAGAGGAGCATTGCCCGGCGTCCTTCGGGGATGGTGACATCGCCGACGGTGACATCTCGGGTCGCAGTTCGGCCGAGCATCTGCGCCGGCGTGGTCAGCCGGAGAAACTCGTCGACCGCATCGGGTATCAGCTCCGGTTGCTCGACCAGCAGACGTCGCTGCTCGGGCCGCTGGTGCAGCAGCTGCACTGCGCCGCCGAGCATGCCGGTGGTGGTGTCGTTGCCTCCGGTGACCATGGTGAACGTGAACGCCAGAATCGACAGAACACCGGCGATGTCCCCGTCTGCGCCGACTCCGGCGGCCACCAGGTGGGAAATAGTATCGACAGGATCTTCCAGGGGCTCGGTTCGCCGCCGCTCAATCAAGGCGGTGAAGTAGGCCATCATTCCGCCGAGCGCGTCGCCGAGCGTGTCCAGTGCAGCACCGATCCCGCCCTCAGCGGTGTTCGCCGCCACGATCGCGTCTGTCCAGCCGTCGAATTGGCCTCGATCCTCCTCAGGCACGCCGAGGTAGTGCGCGACCACCATCGACGGCAGGGGCTTGAAGAGTTCGGCGACGATATCCCCTCCGCCATTGGCGCGTAGCCCCTCGATGCGTTCAACAACGAACTCCCGGACCTTGGGTTCGACCGCCTCAACCTGGCGGGGTGTGAAACCGCGGGCCACCAGTTTGCGGAACTCGGTGTGCACGGGCGGGTCTTGCATGACCAACGGCGGGTTGTCTGCGAGCCCGATGAGGTCCAGTTCGCCGTAATTGACGGTCAGGCCCTGGGCCGACGAGAACGTCTCATGGTCACGGGCTGCGGCCCAGATATCGGCGTGCCGGGACAACACGTAATAGTCGTGTTCAGGCCGGTCTGCGGGAATTACGTGATGCACGGGGTCGTGGTCGCGTAGGGCGCGATACATCGGCCACGGATCCGACCAGGTAGCGGCGTCTGCCAACTGGAACTGGGTAGGCGAGCCCTGAGACAAAAGTACAGACATGTCTTATATGTACGACATATCACCGGAATATGTCAACAGCGGGCTCAGATTGCAGCACCCGGGTTAAGGATGTTGTCCGGATCGAGCGCGGCTTTGATGCGACTGTTGAGCGCCATCGCCTCGGGGCCGAGGTAGCCGGCCAGCCACGGCCGTTTCAGCCTCCCGACCCCGTGCTCCCCGGTGATCGTGCCGCCCAGGCCCACCGCTAGATCCATGATCTCGCCGAACGCCCTGTTGGCCCGATCGGTCATCGCGGCGTCGGCGGGGTCGTAGACGATCAACGGATGGGTGTTGCCGTCGCCGGCGTGCGCGATCACCGAGATCATCAGGTCGTGCTGCTCAGCTATTTTTTGCACCCCTGATACCAACGTGGCCAGTGCGGGCAACGGAACGCCGACATCCTCGAGAAGCAACGCCCCCTTCGCCTCCACGGCGGGGATCGCGAATCGGCGCGCAGCGACAAACGCCTCACCCTCGTCGGGGTCATTGGTCGAGAACACCTCTGTCGCACCATGTTCGGCGAACACGCTGGCCATGTACTCGGCATCCTCGGCGCCGGCCGGCCCTCGGTCATCGGAGGCGGCGACCATCATCGCAGCCGCAGTACGGTCCAAACCCATCTTGAGCTTGTCCTCCACCGCATTGATCGCTACCGCGTCCATGAATTCCAGCATGGACGGTCGCATCTTGGAGGTCACCGTGGCCACAGCATCACAGGCGGCTGCCACCGAGTCGAACGTCGCCACGACCGTGCACCCCCGGTGCTGTGCGGGTAGTAGCTTCAGCGTCACCTCCGTGATGACGCCCAGCGTGCCCTCGCTGCCGACGAACAACTTGGTCAGACTCAGGCCTGCAACGTCTTTCAGGCGGGGTCCCCCAAGGCGTACCGCGGTGCCGTCGGCCAGCACAACCTGAAGGCCGAGCACGTAGTCGGTGGTCACGCCATACTTCACACAACACAAGCCGCCGGCATTGGTGGCGATGTTGCCGCCGATGCTGCAGATCTCGAACGACGACGGGTCTGGTGGGTACCACATTCCATACTTGGCAACCGCCGCCTTCACCTCCGCATTGAGCAAGCCCGGTTGTGCGACGGCGGTGCGGGTGACGGGGTCGACCGTAATGTCACGCATCTTCTCGGTGCTCAGCACGATGCTGCCGTCCAGCGCCGTCGCGCCGCCGGACAAGCCGGTGCCCATGCCGCGCGGGACGACTGCGATCCGGTGCGCGGTGGCCCACCTCAGCACCGTCTGTACGTCCTGGGTTCGCAGCGGCCGAACCACCGCCAGCGGGATGCCCGCAGTCGGATCTGCTGCGCGGTCGCGCCGGTAGCCCTCGAGGATGTCGGGATCGGTGACGACTGTGCCCTCTGGAAGTGCGCAGATCAGGCTCGCTAGCGTGTCTGGATCGGACTCCACGCCGCAATCCTAGGGCGGTGTCGGCAGTGGCTCGTCCAAATCGCGCAGTGGCTCGTCCAAGTCGCGCAGCGCCGGCAGGAATACCGCGACGATGCCCAGCATCAGCATCGGTAGCGACAAGGCCAGAAACGTGGTGTGCAATCCGGCCGCGTCGGCAAGTGGACCGGCCAGGATCAGACCCAGTGGTCCCGCGGCGTAGGCCAGCGATCCCATCACCCCGACGACTCGGCCACGCAGATGCTGGGGCGCGCGGGTCTGCATGACGTAGTTGTAGATCGGCGCAATTGGCCCGTAGACGAAGCCGACCACAACGCACAGTAGGAGGATCACCGGCAGCGGCGGCAGGAAGGCGATGACGGTCATGGCCACGCCGAGGGTGAGAACCGCGGTCAGCATGACGGTCCGCCTGCGCATGTACTTCGATATGACTACGTAGCTCAGCGCGCCGACGAGCCCGCCGATACTCAGCGCCATCAGGACCCAGCCCAGCTGTACGGGCTCGTCGCGGTCGGTGAAGTACTTCGGGAACAACACGCTCTCCATCGGCATGAACAGCCCGGTGGCCGCCAGGTCGACGAAAGCCAGCGTGCGCAGCACGCGGTTGTTCCACACGAAGCGCAGACCCTCGACAATCCCGGTCCGCACTCCACCGGCGCGCACCGCACGATCAGGCGTGCCCGCGCCCTCAAGACGCAGAACCCCGATGGCGCAAATCGACAATACGAACGCCCCTGCGGTGACCCACATGGTGTTGACGCCGCCGAGCGTCGCGATCAGCAGGCCTCCGATGCCGGGCCCGACGATGTAGGCGAGGTTGAAGATCGCCTCGTAGACGCTGTTCGCGTGGTCGAGGGTCCAGCCTGCACGGTTTGCGGCCTCCGGCAGCATCGTTTCGCGGGCAGTCATTCCGGCGGGGTCGAACAGGGCTCCCAGCGCCGCCAACGCCGCCAGCACCGCCACGTTGATGATGTCGGCCCCGAACACCAAGGCCAACACCGGCACCGCTGCCACCGACACTGCGGACAGAGCGTCGGAGATCATCGACACCCGCCGGCGCCCGAGAAAATCCACGGCAGCACCGGCAATCAAGGTCGCCGCCAGCAGCGGCAGGGTGCCGGCCATCGCGACGACCGAGGCGTCGAGCGCGGACCCGGTCCGCTGAAGAACCAGCCAGGGGAAGGCGACGATCGAAATGCCGTTGCCCGCTCCCGCCATCAGCGCGGCGAACAGAATCAGCATCATCGGGCTGCGGCTGCGGCTGCGGCTGCGGCTGCTCAGCGACGCACGGGCTTGCTTCATGGGTATCGCGGCGAATGTAGCAGCGGGTGTGATGTGTCGACCAGCGGTTTTTTTCGGTACGGCGATGGTGGGCCAGAGTGGAGGTGTGACGTCGTCTCGCCCACCGCTGCGCCCGCGGCCCCACCCGCGTATCGGAGGCCAGTTCGATTCCCCGGTGCGCCCGGGTTCGGGGTGGCCGGGTGACCCCGCGACCGCACACACGCCGATAGCCTCAACGCCCGCCCAGGTGACGACGATGGCGGCGGCCAGAACCCTCGCGCAGATCGACGCACGCGTGTCGGTGTGCCGTGCTTGTCCCCGGCTGGTCCAGTGGCGGGAGGAGACGGCCGTTGTCAAACGGCGGTCCTATGCAGACGAGCCGTATTGGGGCAGGCCAGCTCCGGGATTCGGGTCGGCGCGACCGCGGATACTCGTCGTCGGCCTCGCCCCGGCTGCCCACGGCGCCAACCGCACCGGCCGGGTGTTCACCGGCGACCGCTCCGGTGACTTCCTGTTCGGGTCCCTGTATCGCAGCGGGCTGGCCAATCAGGCAACCTGCACCGACAGCGCGGACGGGTTGACGCTCAACGACGTACGTGTGGTCGCGGCGGTGCGGTGTGCGCCCCCGGGGAACGCGCCGACGCCGGCCGAGCGCAGCAATTGTGCACCGTGGCTGGACGCCGAATGGCGCCTGATAGGAACCGACGTGCACGTGATCGTCGCCCTAGGCGGTTTCGCTTGGCAGGCGGTGCTGGCGATGATTCGCAGGACGGGCGGATCTGCGGGCTCGCCCGCACCGAAGTTCGGCCACGCCGCGCGCGCGGAGTTGACCACGCCGGGCGGCCCGGTACAGCTGCTCGGTTGCTATCACCCCAGCCAGCAGAACACCTTCACGGGTCAGCTCACCCCCGCGATGATGGACGCGGTCTTTTCTCTGGCGATTTCGGCGTGCTGATCGTCGCTCACCGCCGATAACCACGCCGAAACTTAGGGGGAACTTCTCGGTGTCAGCCGGACCAGCGGGATCTTGCGCGAGGTCTTGCTCTGGTAAGCGTTGTACCGATCCCCGTTGCTCTCGTTGACGAACGCCCACAGCCGTGGATAGTCAGGATCATCGGCGAGTACGGGCGTTGCAGTTGCCGCGAATCTCCTTGGCCCTATATTGATTTCGATGTCGGGGTCGGCCCTGAGGTTGTGATACCAGCCGGGGGCTTTCGGATCACCTCCCTTGGAGGCGACGACGTAGTAGTTCCCGCCTTCGGGGAAGTAGGACAGGGTGTTCGTCCGCTGCCTGCCGGTCTTCGCCCCGACGGTGTGGAGCAGCAGGCTCGGCGGGGCTCCCGGAAGTGGAATGCGATGTCCGATGCGTCCGTCGGTGCTCTGGTAAATCTTGTCGTGCAGCATCAGCAGCCGGGATCCGGCGCGCTGTTCGATCCAGTTCGCAATGCCCATACGATCAATACTTGTCTGTGGAGTCCATTTGCGCCAGTGCCTGGCGCAGCAAGCGTCCCGATTCCTCCCGGTTGGCGTCCCGG
>JAHZKD010000111.1 GCA_022600605.1 Actinomycetes bacterium | reverse complement strand
CGAGGTGTGCGCTAAGGCTGGTGCGCATGTTCTGGTCTACGAGCCGACGGAGAAGCTGACTGCCGCGGGCGAAGCCCGGATCGCCTCATCGCTGGATCGCGCGGCCGCCAAGGGCAAGCTCTCCGATGCCGAACGCGACGCCGCGCTGGCCAACCTCGGGTTCACCACCAGCCTGGGCGATCTGGCTGATCGCCAACTGGTCATCGAGGCAATCATCGAAGACGAGGACGTCAAGGCGAAGCTCTTCGCAGAGCTCGACGCAGTGATCAGCGATCCGGACGCGGTGCTGGCGTCGAACACGTCGAGTATCCCGATCATGAAGATCGCCGCGGCGACCCAGAATCCCGGCCGCGTGCTGGGTCTGCACTTCTTCAACCCGGTCCCCGTACTGCCACTTGTGGAGCTGGTCAGCACGCTGGTCACCACCGATGAAGCCGCCGCGCGCATCGAGAAGTTCGCGAGCGAGGTTCTGGGCAAGCAGGTTGTGCGGTGTACCGATCGGTCCGGGTTCGTCGTCAACGCACTGCTCGTGCCCTACCTGCTGTCGGCGATCAGGATGGCTGAGGCAGGCGTGGCCACGGTGGAGGACATCGACACCGCCGTTGTCGCCGGGCTGTCACACCCCATGGGGCCGCTTCGCCTGAGCGACCTGGTCGGCCTCGATACGTTGAAGCTGATCGCGGACAAAATGTTCGACGAGTTCAAGGAGCCGCTCTACAGTCCGCCGCCGCTGCTTCAGCGGATGGTCGAGGCTGGACGGCTGGGCAAGAAATCCGGCGAGGGCTTCTACCGTTACTGAGCGAACCGGCGCAGGCTAGAGTGTCACTTTGGAATTGGCTTCAGTGTTAGCTAACCTTTTAACTAAGCATGACGTGCCGGTTCAGCGTGCAGCCGGGTGCGCAGACGTTCATACGCCTGCGTTGCCATCCAACCGCGAACTGGTCGACGAGTAGAGAATAATTGGCAAGGGGTTGTTGTATGTCGGGTGTCACGCCGGAACTCTCGCCTTACTACGAGGAATCGCAATCGATCTACGACGTATCTAACGAGTTCTTCAGGCTGTTCCTCGGGCCGACCATGGGGTACACGTGTTCATACTTCGAACGCGAAGACATGACGCTCGACGAGGCGCAGATCGCGAAGTTCGACCTGGCCCTGGGCAAGCTGAACCTCGAGCCAGGAATGACGCTGCTCGACGTCGGCTGTGGTTGGGGTGGTGCGCTACGCCGCGCTATCGAGAAGTTCGACGTCAACGTCATCGGAATCACGCTGAGCAAGAATCAGGCCGCGTACAGCAGGGAAATGCTGGCCGGTATCCCGACCTCGCGGACCGTCGAGGTGCGGCTGCAGGGCTGGGAGGAGTTCCACGACAAGGTGGACCGGATCGTGTCCATCGGCGCGTTCGAGGCGTTCAAGGTCGAGCGGTACCCGTTGTTCTTCGAGAAGGCCTACAACGTCCTGCCCGACGACGGTCGTATGCTGCTGCACACCATTCTGGCACACAACCAGAAGTTTTTCCGCGACAACGGGATCAAGCTCACGATCAGTGATCTGAAATTCATGAAATTCATCGAGGCCGAGATCTTCCCGGGTGGCCGTCTGCCGGCAGTCGAAGACATCGAGAAGCTCGCCGCGGGATCGGGATTCACTCTGGAGCGCACCCATCTGCTCCAGCCGCATTACGCCCGCACACTCGACATGTGGTCAGCCAACCTGGAGGCCAATAAGGCGGCGGCGATCGAGATGACGTCACCCGAGGTGTACGACCGGTACATGCATTATCTGACGGGTTGCGCGGACTTCTTCCGTCGCGGGATCACCAACGTCGGACAGTTCACGCTGGTCAAGGGCTAGAGGCGGCTAAGGCATCTAGGCCTACGGCATCCAGGCCTAGGCGCCTAGATGCTAGGGCGTCCAGGGTTAGGCGGACGCCAATCGTTTCTTCTCGGCCTCCACGTCGAAATCCGGCGGTGGCCACTTCATATTGAGGCGTTTCAGCGCTTCGATGAGCAGCTCCGTGATGGCCAGACGGCTGTACCATTTCCGGTTGCAGGGCACGACGTGCCACGGTGCATAGTCCGTTGACGTCCGATCCAACATGGCCTGGTACGCCTGCTGGTACAGCGGCCACTTCAGCCGTTCGTCGACGTCAGCGGGGTTGTACTTCCAGTACTTGTCCGGCCGTTCAAGCCGCTCGGCCAATCGCTTCTTCTGCTCGTCGAGCGAGACGAACATCGCCACCTTCACCAGCGCCATACCGTCGTCGACCAATTGCCGCTCGAAGGCGTTGATCTCGTCGTAGCGGGGCTCCCAGACCTGCGGTGGCACCAAGTTGTGCACACGCACGATCAGGACATCTTCGTAGTGAGACCGGTCGAAGACACCGATGTGTCCGGCGGTGGGCAGCGCCTTTCGGATCCGCCATAGGTAGTGGTGGCTCAGTTCCTCTGCTGTCGGCTTGCCAAAGCTCGTGTACTGGATACCCTGCGGATTGGCGCCACCCACAACATGCTTGACGATGCCGCCCTTGCCCGCGGTGTCCATGCCCTGCAATACGAGCAGCACCGACCTGGTGTCGCCGGCGCGGCTGTTGGCGTAGAGCATTTCCTGCAGTCCGGCGAAGCGCACATTTCGCTCTTCCTGCAGCGTGGGAGCGTCGGCCTTCTTGCCGCGGAACCCGGGAGTAGCTCGTGCGTCGATGTCACCGACCCTGTCGCCGGGGCGGAACATCAACTCGACATGAGGTTCGTGCGACCACAACGACGGCAAGTCGGACAGCTCGCTCATGCCGTTAGTCAAGCAGCCGAGGCGGAAGAGAAGGCGCCGGATGAGGTATCTGCCGGTACTTCTCCAGTGAGCCGCCCACTTCGACGATTCCGCACAGTGCGCTCCACGACAGCATCGTCAGATAGTCGATCAGATCGTCGGAGCTCATTCGTGGATTGGACATCCACGAATGAGTGGCGAGCTGCACGCCACCGACGATCTGGTAGGCCCAAGGCTCGATACCACCGGTGTCCATCCCGACTTCGAGCATGCGTCGGCGGAACATCACCGCCAGCATCCGGGCGATAATCTGCTCGGAATCGGCGATGGCCTTGCTCTTACTCGCCGAATTGTTTGCCATCACGAACCGGTAGGGCTCGGGCTCGTTGGCGACCGTATCGACGTATACCCGGGTGAGTTCACGGATGAGGTTGTAGCCCTCCAGGTTCGACGACAGCGCAGCGGCCATGTTGGGGATCAGGGTGGTCTGCGCGAAACGCATCATCACTGCGGTGGTGAGGTCGTTCTTGTCGACGAAGTAGCGGTAGAGCACGGTTTTGGATACCCCGATCTCCGCGGCGATCTCATCCATGCTGACGCTGCTGCCGTTGCGGCGGATAGCTTCCAGGGTGCCGTCGACAAGCTCGTTTCGTCGCTGCACCTTGTGCTGATGCCAGCGTCGTTTTCGACCATCGGTCTTGACCGACCCAGGCGGGGTTTGATTGGCCACGTTCGAGGTATTCCATTCCCTAGTCCGTGTAGATGATAACGGCGAGGGGGCCCACGCTCGGGACGGCGGGACAGGCAGGTCGGCCACATCGCAAACGGTAGTCGCCTGAATAGCAGATGATGGAGCGGTGGCACACCGATTGAATGTCCCCGGCGGTCCGGCTCGGGGGTCGAATGTCGCCGGCGGCGCGGCTCGGGGGTCGAATGTCGCCGGCGGACCGGGGCCAGGGTTGAATGTCGCCGGCGGTCCGGCTCAGGGGTTGAATGTCGCCGGCGGACCGGCTCAGGGGTCGAATGTCGCCGGCGGACCGGCTCAGGGGTTGAATGTCGCCGGCGGTCCGGCTCCAGGGTTGAATGTCGCCGGCGGACCGGCTCCAGGGCCGCGCAGGCGTGGCAGCTTCGCCGAAGCGCTTACCGGAGCCGACTCGGTTGCCGACGCCGAACGCAGGCGAGGCCTGAGGCGAATGAAGGTCGTCGCCGTGAGCTTCCTGCTTGGCGCCACCGTGATCTTCCTGGTCTGTACCTGGGCGCAATCTCATGGTGCTGCGCCCTGGGTCGGCTACGTCCGGGCCGCCGCCGAGGCCGGCATGGTCGGCGCACTGGCCGACTGGTTTGCGGTCACCGCGCTGTTCAAGCACCCATTGGGTATCCCCATCCCGCACACAGCGATTATCAAGCGCAAGAAGGATCAGCTCGGCGAGGGCCTGGGCGACTTCGTTCGCGAGAACTTCATGTCGCCAGAGGTGGTGGCGACCAAACTGCGCGACGCGCAGGTAGCCGGCCGGGCCGGCAAGTGGCTCGCGGAACCAGCGCACGCCGAGCGTGTCGCCACGGAAGCGTCGACGGTGTTGCGGGTGCTGGTCGAGATGCTCCGCGATGAGGATATCCAGCAGGTGCTCGACCGGATGATCGTCAAGCGGGTCGCCGAGCCGCAATGGGGCCCGCCGATCGGTCGGGTGCTGGCCTCTCTGCTGGAGGCAGGCCGTCAGGAAGCGCTGATCCAGCTGCTCGCTGACCGAGCCTTCGAATGGTCCCTGAAAGCGGGCGAGGTCATCGAACGGGTGATTGAGCGAGACTCTCCATCATGGTCGCCGCGCTGGGTCGACAGCCTGATCGGCGATCGGATCCACCGTGAACTGATGGACTTCACCGACAAGGTCCGTCGTAATCCCGACCACGAGTTGCGTCGTTCAGCCACCAAGTTTTTGTTCGAGTTCGCCGTCGACTTGCAGAACGATGAGGCAACGATCCAGCGCGCGGAGAACGTCAAAGAGCAAATCATGGCTCGCGAGGAGGTGGCCAACGCGGCCGAGACCGCATGGACTGCGGCCAAGCGCATCCTGATCGAGTCCGTCGACGATCCGAACTCGACGTTGCGGGCGCGTATCGCCGATTCGGCGATGCACATCGGAGAGTCCTTGTGCGACGATTCCGAACTGCGCAACAAGGTTGACAGTTGGATCGTGCGTGCCGCTCAACACCTGGTGAGTGAGTATGGGACGGAGATCACAGCGATTATTACCGAGACTATCGAGCGTTGGGATGCCGACGAGGCGAGCCGTCGAATCGAGCTCCATGTGGGCCGTGACCTGCAGTTCATCCGCATCAACGGCACCGTGGTCGGTGCGCTCGCCGGCCTTGTCATCTACTCGGTAGCGCACTTACTCTTCTGACCTGCGCTAACTAGTGCTTGCAAAAGTTAGCACCCCGCCGTACGGTTTCGGATGTCACTGATCGGATACCCGACGTAGCGAGGAGGCAGCCATGCCGCAGGATGAAAATCTTGCCGCTGTTGTGTCCAGCGCTGCGCAGGACATCGGGGGTTTCATCCGGTCCCAGCGCGAGGCTGCGCAGGTGTCAGTGCGGCAGCTGGCCGAGAAGGCCGGAGTCAGCAATCCTTACCTCAGCCAGATCGAGCGGGGTTTGCGTAAACCCTCCGCCGACGTCCTGAGCCAGATCGCCAAGGCGCTGCGGGTCTCCGCAGAGGTGCTTTACATCCGGGCCGGGATTCTCGAGCCCTCGGAGACCAGCGAGGTCCGCGACGCCGTCATCTCCGACGCAGCGATTAGCGAGCGGCAGAAGCAGGTTCTGCTCGATATTTACACGTCGTTCTGTCAACAGAACGAAGCCGCGGCTATCGAGGCTGCAAAAGCAGCAGCGGCACCGGGGATCAGAGTAAGCGAGGCAGATGAGGAGCCGACGACTGAACAAGATTACGGCGGCTTCCAGCGCCGTCTGCAACTGACTCAATCACTCACGACCGATCCCACACCGTGAAACGAAAGGAACTAACCATGGCTGAGAAGAACCAGATCGAAATCGAAGACCTGAAGGCCCCGCTGCTCGCGGCCGTCGGCGCTGCCGACCTGGCCTTGGAGCGTGTCAATGAGATTGTCGCGACGCTGCGTGACCGTGCCGGCGATGCTCGCACCGATGCCGAGGCTCGCGTCGAGGGGAGCCGCGCTCGCATCAGCAAGCTGCAGGAAGAGCTGCCGTCGCAGGTAGATGACATCCGCGACAGGCTGACCGCTGAGGAGCTTCGCAAGCTTGCCGAGAACTACGCCGAGACCGCGCAGTCGACGTACAACAAGCTGATCACGCGTGGTGAGGCCGCATTGGTGCGCCTGCGTAACCAGCCGGCGCTCGAAGAGGCTGCCAACCGCGTCGAGGGATACACCGACCAGGCCGTCGAGCTGACTCAGGAAGCTCTGGGCAACGTCGCCTCGCAGACCCGCGCGGTCGGCGAACGCGCCGCCAAGTTGGTCGGTGTCGATTTGCCGGCGAAGGCTCCGGCTAAGAAGGCTCCCGCCAAGAAGGCCGCCGCCAAGAAGGCCGCGGCTAAGAAGGCTCCGGCCAAGAAGGTCGCGGCTAAGAAGGCTCCGGCCAAGCAGGCCGCGGTCAAGAAGACCGCAGCTAAGAAGACCCCGGCCAAGAAAGCCCCGGCCAAGAAGGTCACCCAGAAGTAGCCCTCGGCTGAGGCGCGCCCGCCATGGGCGCGCCTCAGCGGGGTGGAAGAAGTCGACCAGGGGACGTAACCCGCCTAGGCTGTCGAGCGTGGAGCTCCAAGGTCTGGTGAGTTACGTCCTCTTAGCTTTGCAAGTAGCTGTCCTGGCGACAGCGGTGTATGCATTCGTGCATGCCGCGATCCAGCGACCGGATGCCTATACCGCAGCTGACAAACTGACCAAGCCGGTATGGCTGGTGATTCTCGGCGGCGGCGTGTTGTTAGCGTTCGTGCTCGGTGTCATGGGTGTCGCGATCGCAGCGGTTGCCTCCGGCGTCTACCTCGTCGACGTGCGGCCCAAGATCCTCGAGATCCAAGGCAAGTCGCGCTGATGTGGCGCCTGCTTGCTTCTGCGCTGATTGCCTGCGCCTTGCCCATCGTGGCGGCGGCCGGTGCATCGGCCACGCCGGCGGTGGCACCGCCGCCTTACGTCGACCACGTCACGTGGGCCAAATGGGGCGATCTGTCCAGTCTGCGGGTCTACCCAACCGCTTCGGCACGGGACCTCTCCGGCAGGCCGGGCACCCGTTCCCAGGCCAACCAGGCCTGGGCCGAGGTGCTCACGCTTTCTCCTGACGCCGCCATTCCCGGCATGAGAGAACAGTTCATCTGCCACTGGAGGTTCGCCGAACTGTTTGAGCCTGGCAAGAGCAGCTGGAATCTGGAGCCGTGGCGCCCTGAGGTCGGCGATGAGGAGATGTTGTCAACCGGGTGCAACCCGGGTGGCACTGAAGAGCCTTTCTGATGGGTTCCTACACCCGCGCCGAGGTGGCGGCGTTGGTCGATCACACGTTGCTCAAACCGGAGGCCACCGACGCCGATATTGTCGGGCTGCTCGCTGATGCAGCCGCACTCGGGGTCTATGCGGTGTGCGTTTCCCCGACGATGGTGTCCGCTGCTGGATCGCTGGACAGTGGCCCCGTCACCGGCCCCGCCACGGGCCCTGGCCCCGTCACCGGCCCCGCCACGGGCCCTGTCGCTGGCCCCGTGATCGCCTCGGTCGTCGGGTTCCCCTCAGGTAAACACTTGTCCTCAGTCAAGGCCGAGGAGGCCCGCTTGGCGGTGGCGGCGGGGGCGAGCGAAATCGACATGGTGATCGACATCGGTGCGGCCACCGCCGGTGAACTCGACCTAGTGCGGGCCGATATCGCGGCCGTGCGTAATGCGGTGCCGCGGGCGGTGCTCAAGGTCATCGTTGAATCGGCGGCCCTGCTGGAGTTGCGCGGTGAGCCAATGTTGGTCGACATCTGCAGGGTCGTCGAAAATGCGGGCGCCGATTTCGTCAAGACCTCGACTGGATTTCACCCTGCCGGCGGAGCGTCGACTCGTGCCGTCGAACTGATGGCCGACGCCGTCGGCGGGCGGCTCGGCGTCAAAGCCAGCGGTGGAATCCGCACGGCTAGCGACGCTTTGGCGATGCTCAGCGCGGGAGCGACACGACTCGGGTTATCGGGCACACGTGCGGTGCTCGACGGGCTCGATTGACCTAAAGGCCGACGAAGCAGGGGTCGTCGGTCTGCTTCGGGATCGATGCGTTGGTCGTCGAGAACTGACTCACCACACCGGTGTCGGTGACGCTAATGGAGTCGGCACGGATGTTCATTGGGTAGTCCTCGGTCAGCTGTTCAGTGAACGCGTCCAGCGCCGGTTGTACAACCTCACGGGGCAACGTGAAGCCCAGACCGGTCACGTTCCGCACCTGAAGTGCGATGCCGCCGTCGACAACCGCAGGGTGCGCGGTGATGCTTCCCAGCGCCCCCTCAAGCACGATCGTGCCGTCGGTCGGGTTGGTCGTCACGCCCGTCACGAAGCTTCCGACCAGAGGGATTGCGTCCTGAATCGTCTGCTTGATGCCCTCGGCGGACCAGGTGATGTTGGCTACCAGGGAGCCCAGTGAGCCACTCGATGTGGCGGACTTCGTCAAGCGGACGTCCTTGATGTCCAGATTGACCTTCATTCCCTTGGCCTCACGCACCTGGTTTCCAGCGGTCTGGATGTGGATGTTCGTGTAGTGACCAGACATATGCTGCAGCAGGAAGGGCGGCATCACCCCGAACGAGGCGGTGGCGTCATCCTGGACGATGCACTGTACCACCTTGGCGACCACTGAGTCGCCGCGGTTGCGCGCATACAACTCGCCGGCGAGTAGACCGGCGCAGACCAGCGCCAGCACGATCACGATGACCAGGACGGTGGACATCGGGTCGCTGAAGATCTTCTTGATATTCGTCTTCAACGCGGAAGGCTCCTGCGGGGGTACGGAGGACGTCGGCGTGGGCTGCCCTGGGTTGGGCGGGAGATCCTGTCCTGGGTTAGGCGGGACACCCTGCCCTGGGTCGGGCGGGAGATCCCCGGGTGGATTGGCTGGGAGGCCCTGCGCTGGGTTGGGCGGGGTTTGTGGTTGCGGCGGGCCGGGCTGCTGTTGTGGCTGGCGGGCCCAGGGATCGGTCACCTCAGCGATTGTGCCTTACGGAGATGTGTGAACTCCGAGCGGTTGCTCATCACCGCGACCGTCTCGCGGGCCGTGCGTGCCGCTTCGAGGTCGACGTCGCAGACCAACAACTGCGGGTCGGCGCCCGCCTCGGCGCATACTTCACCGAGCGCGGAGGCCATGACGCTGCCGCCGACCCCGGTGGGCCCGAGCTTGGCGATCTCGTCACCGGGATAGGCCTGGCCGACCGCGGCGACCACAGCTGTGGTGTCGATCGCGCGGGCGCGCGCGAGCAGCGTCCACTGGTCCAGCTTGCCCGGCCCGGTGCCCCAGGACGCGTGCACGGTGATGAGTTCGGCGCCGCGCTCGGCCAGTTCGACATAGAGCTCGGGGAAGCGGATGTCGTAGCACAGGGTCAGACCAACAGCGACAGGTCCCGAGTTGCCGTCGACCTCGATGATGACCGGCTCGTGCCCCGGTTTCACCGTTCTGGATTCTGCGAACCCGAACGCGTCGTACAGGTAGATCTTGTCGTAGCGGGCTTCCACCCCGGGGCCGGTCGCCAGCAGAGTGTTGGTGACGCGCCCGTCATCCGCGGGGACGAACATGCCCGCAACCACGACGATGCCGGCGCGCTGTGCGATTGCGCGCACGCCGGAAGCCCACGGCCCGTCCAGGGGTTGAGCGATGGGGCCGAGTGGAACCCCGAGCCGGCACATAGTTCCTTCAGGGAAGAGCACGAGTGATGCGCCCGCCTCCGCGGCCCGCACCGTGTATTCCTCGACCTGGTCAAGATTGGCGGTGGGGTCAGTGCCGCTTCGGATCTGGGCCAGCGCCACACGCAGGTCGGTGCCCATTCGTCCCTCCTACGCCAGAGTGCTGCTGTTTGGCAAGCCTTCAACCGGCGTGGGCCGGTGGGCCTCGCCGATTCCCCAGAGATTCATTGACTGAGTCTCACATTGCGAACCAGTGCATGCAGCCGCCAACGACCCGAAACGCCTTTGAGCTGGTATTCACCGCGATCGGTGAATGTGCGGTGCGATCCTGTGACGATTTCGCGCACGGTGGATGAGACCAGTACCTCCCCAGGGCCTGCGTGAGACGCGACGCGTGCACCGATGTGCACGGCCATCCCGGCGATGTCGCTGCCGCGCACCTCGACCTCGCCTGCGTGCATACCCACGCGCACCTCGATGTCGATGGCGCGAACCGCATCGGCGATCGCCTCCGCGCACTCGATGGCAATACTGGGACTGGCGAATGTCACCACGAACCCGTCCCCGGCTGTGTTCACTTCTCGTCCTCCGAATCGTGCAAGTTCGCGACGGAGGATCTGGTCGTGCTGATCGAGCAGATCACGCCAACGCTCATCGCCGAGGGCAGCGGCGCGCTCGGTCGAACCCACGATGTCGGTGAACACGATGGTGGTCAGCACACGTGCGGTTTCGAATCCGCTGCGGACGCCGGTGATGAACTCCTCAATCTCATCCAGCATCGCGGAGGTGTCCCCGACCCAGTACAACGCATCCGCTCCCGGGAGCTCGACGTAGCGTGACCCGGCGATGTGCTCAGCGAGATAGCGTCCATGCCCGACTGGTACGAATTCCGAGCTGTCCCGATGGATGATCAATGCCGGTGCCGTGATGTGTTCGAGTGTGTCGCGCACGTCGGCTTCGGCCAAGACTTTGAGGACTGCCCGCGCCATGCTCGGTGATGCTGCCCGGTTACCGGCCAGATCCCACCACGCGCGGAACCCGTTGTCGCCGGCCATTGACGGTGCAACCGCTTTCAGGGCATCAAAGCCCTTCTCTACCGCGTCCGGCTCCAACCCGACCGTCGAGAACGGATCGGCCGACTTGGCCCGGGCGCCAACGGGGTAGTCCGGTGCCCACAAGGTGCGCGCCGCGCCGTTGACGATGATGATGCTGCGTACCCGATCGGGGTGTTCGGCTGCCAGGACAAAGGCGCTGGCTGCGAAATATGCCGAAGCGAAGATCGTCGCGTGCTTGGACCCGACCGCATTGAGTACCGACAATGCGTCCTGGGCCCAATATTCTGGCCCGATAGCGTCCAGCGGGGCACGTGACGAGGAACCTTCTCCGCGTTGATCGAACCTGATCAGCCGGCTGAAGGAGGCGAGGCGCCGATGGAAGCGGAACATCGAGGGCTCGGCGTCGATCGAGTCGACGGGGATGGGCGGACCCGAGAACATCAACAAGTCAGTGGGGCCGTCGCCGAAGACCTGGTAGGCGATGTCGGTGTCGCCGCAACTGGCGAACTGTGTCCGCTTAGCCTGCACTCCAAGAGGCTACGTCAGTTCCCCGGGTTTCAATTCATCTGGTGCTGCCCCTGCTACGGCCCCCAGGCCGGCCGGACCAGCGAGGCCGACTTGTTGCCGAGCTTGCCGGTGCGGACCTGCGCGGCCAGGCTGTCGAGGATCACCCGCGAGCTCATCAGGGCAGTCTGCTCGGCCCAATCGTAGGGCGGCGAGCACTCCACGACCTCGATGCCGGCCTGGCCGGGATCGGAGACCATTTTGACTAGATTGAGCGCCTCGCGCGGAAGCAGGCCGCCGGGCTCCGGCCAGCCAGTCCCGGGCACGAAGCCGGCGTCGATGACGTCGATGTCGAACGACAGATACACCGCCTTTGCGTCTTTCCAGGCGATCTCGAGCGCCGTCTCAGCGATCTTTTCGATGCCGACCCGTTCGACGTCGCCCACGGTGATCACCGTCGACTTGCGTTCCCGGCCCACTTTCACACCCTCGCGCGGGCTCTGCCAGCCGCCGATGCCGATCTGGACCAGATTGGTCGCGGGCGCGTTCTTGATGTTGGTGGCGTGGAACCACGGGGTGGTATGCATCCGCTCGTCGAGATCGGTTTCCTGGGTGTCGACGTGGCGGTCGAAGTGGATGATGCCGATGTTCCCATCCATGTACGGGGCCAACCCGCGGATGGTCGGAAAGCCGATGGAGTGGTCTCCACCAAGCACGATCGGCATGACGCCCTTCTGGGCGACGTGCGCCATCGCCTGGCTGATTAGATCGAAGGACTTCTCCAGGTTGCCCGGGATGGTGAACACGTCACCGATGTCGACCATGTTGAGCTGCTCGCGCAGGTCGACACCTGATTCGTAGTTGTAGGTGCCGAACAGGTTCGTCGAGCGCCGGATGCCCTGCGGGCCGAAACGAGTCCCGGGCCGGTAGGTGGCTCCTGCGTCGAGCGGTACACCGAAGATAGCCACCTCGGCGTCGTCGACCTGGTTGACATCCTCGATGAACGGGCACTTCAGGAACGTGCCGCGCTCGCCGGCGAAGTGTGGCTTCTCACCGCGGACGAAGGTCGAGATGGTCCGGTCGTTGATGGTGGGGGCCGCCTCCAGACCGAAGCTCAGACCTCGTTCGATCTCCTCGCGCTGGCGGCGATCGGGCAGTTTGGCCTCGGCCTGCTGAGCCCAGGCGCCCTGGGCGTTGGGCAGATTGGGGTCCGGCTCGTTCGTCACGGGGTTGCTCCTTAAGGCGCCGTCTTGTCGACTGACCGGAGTCCGCCCGGCGTGTGGGCACCTCGTCCGGAGAGCCGGTTTCGGCGGCCCCTGCGGTTCATTGTTGGCAGAGAAGCGAATTCCTGTCCAGCGATATCGGAAACATAGCGTTAACGCCGCACGCGACTTGCCGTAATGATTTAGGTCTTGTCTGGCTTGGACTCACTAAAGCGTGTGGGGCGCGTCTAGGGTTCCGCCGACCCGGTTACCGGATTCGGGTCTGGTCCGAGAGACGCAGGCGACCTGGCGGCGGTTCCGGGACGTTCCACGGCGGGATAAAAGCCCGGGAGGCTCCGGTGCTCTTTGAGGAGGCTCCAGCATGATTCTTCTCGGTGTCGGCGTCAGCATCGCTGTCGTCACTCTCGTTGGCTTCATCGTCGCGCGCAAAGTCGGCGGCGACAGCTCGAACTTCCTGGTAGCAGGACGCATGTTGCCGCTGTGGTTGGTCGGTGCGGCCCTGATGGGCCAGGCGGTCGATACCAACGCGACTCTCGGCAACACCGATCTGGCGTCGCAGTTCGGCTTCTGGGCTGGTGCCTCCCTGCCGCTCGGCCTGGCTCTGTGCCTGGTGCTTACCGGTGTGTTCTTCGCCAAACCGATGAACCGGATGGGGCTAACCACCCTTCCGGATTACTACCGGCTGCGTTTCGGCCCATCGGTCGAGAAAGCGTCTTCGGCGCTGCTGATTCTCGCTTTCTGCATCTTGGTCGCGGGCAACCTGGTGGCTGGTGGCTACCTGTTCAACTACTTCATGGGGATCCCGTACTGGGTCGGCGTCATCGCGATCGCCGGCATCGTGGTGGCCTACACCGGAGCCGGCGGCATGATCGCCGACGCCTACACCGCGATCGTTCAGATGAGCTTGATCCTGATCGGTTCCATCGCCACCGTCATCTGGGTGACGGTGGCCTACGGGCTGACGATCCCCGAAGGCATGGGTCCCTTCGACATGGGTCAGCTCACCGACCCCGCTCAGGGCGCCACCATCAACTGGGCGACATTGATCGCCCTCGGTATCGGTGACATTGTCGCGATCGACTTCATGCAGCGGATCTTTGCTGCCAAGAGTCCAGAGATCGCCCGACGCGCCTGCTTCGTCGGCGCGGCGGGTGCTGCGACGATCGGTATCCCGTTCGCGCTCATCGCGCTCGCTTCGACCGCCATCCTGCCCGAAGGTACTGAAGGCCCGGTGCTGTTCGTGCTGCTAGATCAGTACGCTCCGCTGTTCCTCACGATCATCGTGCTGTGCGGCATCGTTGGTGCGTCGATGAGCACCGCCAACGGCGCCATCCTTGCCACTGCCGCGGTTGCGGTGCGCAATATCGGTGGTGTGCGTCGGGTGCACGTCGCGGGGAAGGCCGATCCGCTGCTGCGGGCTACCAGGGTGATGATGATCCCGATGACGATTATCTCGATTCTGTTCGCGTTGTACGTCAAGCAGACCGGCATTCTGCTGACCCTTGCCTTCGACCTGCTGTTGGCGTGCCTGATCGTGCCGTTCGTGCTCGGGCTGGTGTGGCGCAGGGGAACCATGGCCGCGGCGATGGCGGCCATCGTGGTGGGGCTGGCGGTGCGACTCGTGCTCTTTGCGATGACGCCCACGATCTTTGGCGTCGACAACACCATCTTCTACATCGACAACGGGATCTTTGACGGCACGTTCGACGGTTGGCCGACGTTCATCGCGTTTGGTGCGTCACTGGTCGCCTACCTGGCGGTTGCACTCATGACCCCCAGTGCCCAGCTGCGGGGATTGGACATCCAGGTGGCCCAGGATCTCGACGATGCACTGGAGGGCGCAGATGCGTTCACCCCGGAAGAGGAGCTTGTGCCCGCCAGGGTTGGCGTGGGCACGACGTAACTGCCCGAGTGCGGCGGCGATCCTGCTTAGTCGACCGGGGCGACGGCTGCCCACGGCACGGTGAGCACTCCATCACGGAGGCTGCGCCGCGGCGATTTAACCGGGACACCTTCTGCAACAAGCAATTCCAGCATCGCACGCCACCGCACTCGCGGCCCGAACACCCCATGGCCGGCAGCGCTGGCCCACGCGCGGTCAGCGGCCTGCAGCAGCGCGTGGATCGGCTGACCCGCCACGTTGTGGTGGATCAGCACCTTGGGCAGGCGCTCAGCCAGGTCGGATGGGCGTTCGATGGCGAATGGGTCGCACGCCAGTGTCAGGCTCACCACCGAGGCTGCGTCGAGCAGTACCCAGCAACAGCGGCGGCCCATCTCGTCGCAGGTTCCGTCGATGATCAGGCCGCCCGGGGCCAATCCCCGTCGCATCGTCGCCCACGCGTCTGGCACCGCGCTCTCGGGGTACTGGCGCAGCACGTTGAACGCTCTGACCAGCACCGGCCGGTGATCGGCCAACTCGAAACCGCCCAGCGCGAAGTCGACCCCCGGCGTCGCAGCAGCACGGCCGATCCGCACCCGCTGGGGCTCGATCTCGAGGCCGACGACGCGGATGTCGCTGCGGACGCTTCGCAGCCGCATCGCCAGCTCCAACGTAGTCACTGGTAGAGCGCCGTAGCCGAGGTCGACGACGAGCGGATCGGTGCAGGACTGTAATACGTTGCGGACCCGCGGATCGTGTACCAGCCAGCGGTCGCTGCGACGCAGCCGGTTGTGGCCCGTTGTGCCCCGCGTGATTGCGCCCAGTGGGCCGCCTGAACGCCGGGTCATGGCACCGGATTCTAGGTGCTGAGCTAGCGGTTCTCGTCGATCCACACGGTGGTGAAGCGTTGCTCAGCGACCAGTAGATGGAGGAGCTGGCTACCGATGAACTCCTCGATCTTGCCGCCCACAAGTGGAATGCGGACCTCAACGGTGACCTTCAACGCCATGCGTGAGCCCGGCCCGGAGATCTCTGGGGCCAACACCGTGTGACCGATCAAGCGGGCGGGTGCGCCGGGGATCGTCCCGACGACGACCGCGGTCGCGCGGCCGTCGACCATCGGTGTCCAGGTCTCCTCCCGCAGGAAACTCAGGTCGCCGCGATGGAATTGCGTGACGACCGCCGGGAGCCGGTGAGCCCGCAGGGTCTGGGTGGTGGCGATGCGGATTCCCCCCTCGGCACCCACGTCAAATGTGTCGAGCGTGGCTTCGTCTGAGCCGGAATCGCCGAGGCGCACCAGCCAATACTTCTCGTCGCTGAACGCGCGGTGGACCTGTTCGACCGTGCTCTCGTATTCGGCGGCCATGTCGAAAGAACGCGGCATAGCTGGTCAGGCTACCGTTAACGCCCGT
>JAHZKD010000110.1 GCA_022600605.1 Actinomycetes bacterium | reverse complement strand
GTGGAGCTAAGGGGACTCGAACCCCTGACCCCCACACTGCCAGTGTGGTGCGCTACCAGCTGCGCCATAGCCCCGTGAACTTGTGCTCATCGAAGCTACACCACCTGCGGTTGGCGTTCAAAACTGCAGGTCACGGCACTTCACCGCCTGCTGCCGGCCCCAGCGGGCGTGCTTGGGTATGCGCTGCGAACGTGCGCGGGCGGGTTTCGGGAGCAAAGATCCAGCCCACCGCGGCTACGCCGAGAATCGCACCGCTCACCGTGAAGGCCCACCCGAAGGATGCGTGCTGAGCCACCCGCCCAACAACGAGGGATCCGACGATCGAACCGAGGTCGGCCATCATCTGAAACGTCGCCACCGCTGTGCCGCCGCGGGCCTTGTTGCCGATGATGTCGGCCACCGCCGCCTGCTGCGGGGAGATGAAGATACCGGTAGCCGCACCTGTGACATACGCGGCCGCAAGGAATATCGGCAGCGAGGTCGTGAACCCCACAAGGATCGTCGAGACCGCCGACACGGTGAGCCCGACGATGAGCAGCTTTCGCCGGCCGATTCGGTCCGACAGGTAGCCGCTAGGGATCACGACCGAGATGTTGCCGATCGCGAAAGCGGCCAGTACGAGGCCAGCGATACCTGGTCCGCGATTAAAGACCTCCATCACCAACAGCGGCACCAGCGCGATCCGCAGACCGAATGTCGCCCATCCCGTCGCGAAATTGGAGAACAGCGCCGCCCGGTAAGCCCGATGACGCAGCACCACGCGGATCGATACGGGGGCCTCCTCGTCCGCCGCCGGAGCTGCCAGCGCGGAGTTGCGCAGGCCCAGGAACACCACCGCCGCGGCGACCATCAGCGCGGCGCCGTAGATGACGAACGGCGCCGCCAACCCGAAACCGGCAGTCAGGCTGCCAAGCACCGGTCCGCCTACCGAGCCGATGAGGAACCCAGAGGAGAACAACCCGGCGACTCGTCCACGGGCCTCCGGCGGCGAAATCCGGATCATCAGCCCCAGCGCTGACACCGTGAACATGGCCGAGCCCATGCCACCGATCGACCGGAACAGCAGGAGCTGCCAATATGTTTGCGCGAACGCGCAGACTGCCGTCGACAGCGCCACGATCAGCAGGCCGCTGATGTAGACCCGCCGTTCCCCCAGTCGCTGGACCAACCAGCCCGCAGGCGGCGCCGCGCACAGCCGCATCAACGCGAATGCGGTGATGACGAACGTCGCCGCGCTGATGCTGACCCCGAAGTGGCGTGCATATTGCGGCAACACCGGAGCCACCACGCCGAATCCCAGTGCGACCGCCACGTTGGCGCCCGCCAACAGCCATACTTCGCGCGGTAGCCGCTGTTTGGCTTGTTCGGGCGCAGTTGGGCAATCGCCCTCCGCGCGCGAACTCACGTCGCGCCCGTTTGGATGACCTTGTTCACCACTTCCCGCGCCGCATCCTGAACCTCATCGAGATGCTCAGGACCGCAAAATGATTCGGCATAGATCTTGTACACGTCCTCGGTTCCCGACGGCCGCGCGGCGAACCACGCGTTCTCTGTCGTCACCTTCAGGCCGCCCAGCGGCGCACCATTGCCAGGCGCGGTTGTCAGCTTGGCGGTAATCGGTTCGCCGGCCAACTCGGTGGCGGTGACCTCCTCGGGCGCCAGCTTGCTCAACCGCGCCTTCTGTTCGCGACTGGCGGGTGCGTCAATACGCGCATAGCTTGGCGCCCCGTACCTTTCAGTCAAGGCCGCATACCGCTGCGACGGCGTCGAACCCGTCACCGCGAGAATCTCTGATGCCAGCAGAGCCAGGATGATCCCGTCCTTGTCGGTCGTCCACACTGATCCGTCGCGGCGCAGGAAGGACGCGCCAGCGCTCTCCTCGCCGCCGAAGCCGATGGTGCCGCCGATCAGACCGTCAACAAACCACTTGAAACCTACCGGCACCTCCACCAGGTCGCGGCCCAAGCCGGCTACTACCCGGTCGATGATCGACGAACTCACTGCCGTCTTGCCGACTGCGGTCCCGGCCGCCCACTGCGGGCGGTGGGCGAATAGATAGTCGATCGCCACTGCGAGGTAGTGATTCGGGTTGAGCAGACCACCGTCGGGGGTGACGACGCCGTGGCGATCGGCGTCAGCGTCGTTGCCCGTGGCGACTTGATAAGCGTCCGGGTTGCCGACCATCGTTCGGATAAGCCCAGCCATGGCGTTGGGCGAGCTGCAATCCATCCGGATCTTGCCGTCGGTGTCCAGGGTCATGAATCGCCACGTGGCATCCACGAGCGGGTTGACGACGGTCAGATCGAGGTTGTGGCGTTCGGCGATGGCACCCCAGTAGTCGACGCTGGCCCCGCCCAACGGGTCGGCACCGATGCGGATTCCCTGCGCGCTGATTGCGTGCACATCGACGACGTTGGGCAGATCTGCCACGTAGGCCTCGAGGTAGTCGTGGCGCTGCGCAGTCTTCAGAGCCTTGGCCAGCGGCACCCGCTTGACACCCTCGAGACCGTCGCGCAGGAGTTCGTTGGCTCGATTGGCGATGACGCCGGTGGCGTCGGCGTCGGCCGGACCGCCGCTGGGTGGGTTGTACTTGAACCCGCCATCGCGGGGCGGATTGTGCGACGGTGTGACGACTATTCCGTCTGCGAGCGCATCACAGCTTTGGGTGCCGCGGCCACGGTTGAATGCCAGAATTGCGTGGCTGACCGCCGGTGTGGGCGTGTAGCGATCTGCCGCATCGATCATCGCGACAACATCGTTGGCGGCCAGCACCTCCAGCGCTGTGACCCACGCCGGCTCCGACAGCCCGTGGGTGTCCCGCCCGATGAATAGCGGGCCCGTGGTGCCCTGCGAAGCCCGATACTCGACTATGGCCTGCGTGGTGGCCAGGATATGTGCCTCGTTGAAGGCCGCATCCAGGCTCGATCCGCGGTGCCCCGAGGTGCCGAATGCGACTTGTTGATCGACATTGTCCGGATCCGGGGCGACCGTGTAATAGGCCGTCACCAGCTCAGCGACGTCGATGAGGTCCTCAGGCTGCGCAAGCTGACCGGCACGGGGGTTCGCCATGACGTTGATTCTGCTACGTCTAACTCCGTCAAAGAACCGTGGATCATTTTCGCCGGACGTGCATAATTCTGTGATGGCCTACGACCGGCGGGAGCTCGCCGCGGTGTTCGCCGGAGGCGGGCTGGGCACGCTGGCGCGGGCGGGCCTCGAAGAACTCGCCGCACCAGATCCAGGCCAATGGCCGTGGCCAACCTTCATCGCCAACATCATCGGCGCGTTCCTGCTCGGCGTGTTCGTCACGCGACTACTGGAACGCCTACCGGTGTCGAGCTACCGCCGTCCCCTTCTGGGCACCGGGTTCTGCGGAGGTCTCACGACGTTTTCCACCATGCAGGTCGAGACACTCAAGATGTTCGAGCACAGCCACTACGGCCTGGCCACCGCCTACCTCGCAACCAGCATTGTCGCGGGATTGTTCGCCGTCTACCTCGGGACCGCCATGGTGCGCCGGGTTCGGGTGCGTCGATGACGGCACTGGTCTGGGTAGGCGTGTTCGCCATCGGCGGGCTCGGTGCGATGCTGCGCTTCGTCGTCGACCGCGAGGTCTCCGGGCGGGCGTCGGGGCGGTTTCCGGTCGGCACGTTCGTCGTCAACATCAGCGGCGCAGCGTTGCTGGGTTTTGTCGCAGGGTTGGCGTTCAGCCCGCACGTGGCAATACTGGCCGGGACCGCCTTCTGCGGGTCCTACACCACCTTCTCCACCTGGATGTTCGAGACGCAACGCCTGACCGAGGAGCGCCAGAACTGGTCTGCGGTAGCCAACATCGTGATGAGCATCGCGCTGGGATTGCCCGCGGCGTGGCTGGGCCAGACCCTGGGGGCGAGCCTGTGAGCAGCGAAACTCTCACTTTGACAGCCTATTTCGCCGAACGGGAACGCACCCGGGACCGGATCCTGGCCGACGAGATGCTGAAGCTGTTCCACGACCAGGGAATCGCCGCCAGCGTGTTGTTACGCGGCATTGCCGGTTTCGGCGTCTCCAACGTCGCGCTCAGCGACCGCTCACTGACCATGGCCGACAACGCACCGGTGACCATCTACGCTATCGATCGCCCCGAGCAGATTCTCGCACTGACCGACTCGGTGGCGGCCATGACCAGTCGCGGGGTGATCACCCTGCGTCGCGACTACGGCCTGCCGAGCGCACTGCCGGATCAACCCAAGGATGTGCGCCTGTCGGTATTCCTTGGCCGCAAACATCGCATCGCCGGGCGCCCCGGCTACATGGCGGTCTGTGATGTGCTGCACCGTAGCGGATTCGCCGCAGCCGAAGTGCTCCTCGGTGTCGACGGCACCGTGGCCGGCCAGCGCCGTCGGGCGCAGTTCTTCGGCAGCAATTCCGAGGTACCGTTGCTGATCGCCGGGGTGGGCACCCTCGCGCAGACGGCCGAAGCGGTCGAAGAACTGCGCGGGATTCTGCCCGATTTGTTGTTCACGGTCGACCAGGTGCTGGTGTGTAAGAACCGCGGCCAGCGGCTGGCCGACCCCCAAGAGCTGGCGGGCGCCGGCCCGTACCAGAAGCTGACGGTACGCACATCTGAAGACACCCGGTTCGATGGTCAGCCAATCCATCGAGCATTGATTGAGCGACTCAAGGCCTCACACCACGCAAGCGGGGCAACCGTGTTGCGCGGGATGTGGGGATACCTTGGGGCCCGGCGGCCACACGGCGACCGCTTCCTGCAAGTGGCCCGCCACGTGCCGGTGAGCACGCTGATTGTCGACACCTCACCGAACATCGCGGCGAGTTACGCGATTGTGGACGAACTGACCGAATACGACGGATTGGTCACCTGCGAGGTGGTCCCGGCAATGCTGGGCCTGCACGACGGGCAGCGGATCGGGAGCTTGGAGCTGGACTGACGCCATCGCCACGTCAGCCGCGGGTCGACGACGCGCCGGCCCTACCAGCTCATCGACGAGCCTTAGGCACGCGCCGCGCTCCCCTGGCCAGGTCAGGCAGTCGCATGCTTATTCTTGCTGCCGAAGGGCAACACATGCATGACAGCGGCCGCCACGAGGCCGACGACGAGCCCGATGACCGCCGAGGCGGCCGTGTTAACCAGCCAGGCCAGCAGTCCGCCAACTCCAGCGATGTGGTGCACGTATCCCTCAGCATGATGGACGAGCGCGTAGGGCATATCCCATCCGAGTTCGTCGGTCCCGACAAGCAGGATGTGCCCGCCAACCCACAGCATCGCCACCGTGCCGACAACCGTCAGCGCGGAAAGTAGCTTGGGCATGCCGGCGACCAGGCCACGGCCCACCTTTTTGACGAACCCCAGGGGTCGCTGGGTGAGGCTCAAGCCGATGTCGTCCATCTTCACGATGCCCGCGACCACGCCGTACACCGCCAGCGTGATGATGACGGCGACTACCAGCAGGATGATCAGCCGCGGCAGAAACGATTGGTCGGCCACTTCGTTGAGGGCGATCACCATGATCTCGGCCGACAGGATGAAGTCGGTGCGGATCGCACCGGTGATCATGAAACGCTCGGCGTCCGCGCCGACGACGGCGGCCGGCAGGCGCTGCGCATCGCCCGCGTCGCGTCGCAGGACTTTTCCCAGTACCTTCTCGGCGCCCTCGTAGCAAAGATAGGTTGCTCCGAGCATCAGAATCGGGGTGAGCAACCAGGGCGCGAACTGACTGAGAAGCAGTGCGGCAGGCAGAATGAAGACGATCTTGTTTCGCAAGGATCCGATGGCGATGCGTTTGATGATCGGTAGTTCGCGTTCGGCGGCCACGCCGTGGACGTACTGCGGCGTCACCGCAGTGTCGTCGATGACTACCCCCGCGGCCTTCGCCGTCGCGCGCCCCGCTGCTGCGCCGATGTCATCGACCGAAGCCGCCGCGAGCCGCGCCAACATGGCGACATCGTCGAGGAGCGCGAACAGCCCTGTGCTCATGAAGCCCCCGCGAACGCTGCAGCAGTCATGGCACTAAAGATTACCCGCAGGGCGCGTCCGCCGAACGCAACGCTGCTCCCGGTCCATTCGAGTAGGACCAGGGGTCGATTGCCGAGAACGAATCCACCGATTCACCCACACCCCCCCTACTGCGGGGCTAACATTTTAGTCGTCTAAGGGGGCTTCCATGGTAGCCGGAGGAGATACGAATCGCGTTGCTGGCCTTGCTGTTTCGCTGGGTATCGGGTTGGGGATTTTCATTGGCGGTCTGGGTGAAGCGGCAGCGGACACCGGCGGCACCTCAACCGACACCGGAGACACTTCAACCGATAGCGCCCGCACGTCAACCTCAACGGATACCGGCGGCACATCGACCTCCACCGACACCGACGACACATCGGACAGCACCGATACCCGCGACACGTCGATGGAAAACACCGATACCGATGGCCCGACAGAGCTTTCCAGGGGCGCGATCAACGACGACGACATCGCCGATGAGCCCGGTCAGACCAGCCGGCAAGAACGTGAGGCCGAATCGCTGACCCGAGGTGAACCCACCGAGGCCGACGATCTCACCGAAGATCGCC
>JAHZKD010000109.1 GCA_022600605.1 Actinomycetes bacterium | reverse complement strand
GTTCTGCTCACCACCGACGGATGGTCGGGATCCGAGGACAGCAGCACCGCAGCAGGGACGCCGTCGTAGGCGGGGCGAGCCGACGGCAGCGACCACGGCACCTTGACCGGCAACTCCTCGGTGTACTGGACGTCACCTGCCAGCAGCGCGATCGTGTCAACGGGCACCAACGTCGGGCGGCGCGGGTCGACCAGGACGACCGTCATCTTCTTGGAATCATCTCGGCCTCATGTCAATCGATGTCGTTCATTCGCGCGTGGTAGCTCCGAATTTCGTTATATCAACTTCCTCGTGCGGAAGCCCGTCGACGGCCAGCACCAACCCTGCCACGAACGACACCAGGTCAAAATCGCGGATCCGCGGCGCTGCCACCCCGCTGCCCGACCGCGGAATCGGCACCTGCACAGTCGACGTGGTGGCCCGATAGCTAGCTCCCGGATAGAGCCGCTTGAGTCTGAGCTGCGCCGAATCTTGCAGCGTCAGCGGCGAAATCCGCAGAGTTGACGCCGACACGGACCCAATCTCGGTGAGGCCGTGCGCGCGCGCCAACAACCGCAGTCGCGCGACCGCAATCAATCGCTGGGCCGGTTCTGGCAGCAGGCCATACCGGTCGACGAGCTCTTCGATCACCGAGTCAACCGCGACATAATCCGGGGCCGCGGCCAGCCGTCGGTAGGCCTCCAGTCGCAGCCGATCGCTGCCGATGTAATCCGGCGGGAAGTGCGCGTCGACCGGCAGATCAATCCGAACATCCTTCGGTTCCGGTGCCGCGGCAACGGTTTCCCCGTCCAAACCAGCGGAGTACGCCGCTTTGTATGCCTCTACGGCCTCACCGACCAGACGCACATAAAGGTCGAAGCCCACGCCGGCCACGTGCCCGGACTGCGCAGCACCCAGCACGTTGCCGGCGCCGCGGATCTCCAGGTCTTTCATCGCGACAGCCATACCCGCACCCAATTCGTTGTTCTGGGCGATCGTCGCGAGCCGGTCGTAGGCCGTTTCGGTCAGGGGAGTCTCCGGCGGGTAGAGGAAGTACGCGTAGCCGCGCTCACGGCTGCGGCCAACACGACCGCGCAACTGGTGCAACTGAGACAGGCCGAAAGTTTCGGCACGCTCCACGATCAACGTGTTGGCGTTCGAGATGTCCAGGCCGGTCTCGACGATCGTCGTGCACACCAAGATGTCGTACTCGCGATTCCAGAACCCCTCCACGGTGCGTTCGAGTTGCTCCTCGGGCATCTGCCCGTGTGCAACGACAACCCGGGCTTCAGGCACCAATGCCCGCACCCTTGCGGCGGCCTGGTCAATTGTGCGCACCCGGTTATGGATGTAGAACACCTGCCCGTCGCGCAGCATCTCGCGGCGCAGCGCCGCGGCGACCTGCTTGTCGTCGTGCGGGCCGACATATGTCAGCACCGGGTAACGCTCCTCGGGCGGTGTCAGGATCGTCGACATCTCGCGGATACCGGCCAGGCTCATCTCCAACGTGCGCGGAATCGGCGTCGCGCTCATCGTGAGCACGTCCACATGGGTCCGCATGGACTTGATGTGCTCCTTGTGTTCGACCCCGAATCGCTGCTCCTCGTCGACGACCACCAGGCCGAGGTCATTCCAGGTCACGCCCGTCTGCAGCAGCCGATGGGTGCCTATGGCGATATCTACCGAACCGTCCTTCATCCCCTCAAGGGTCTCTCGGGACTGGGCGGGGTCGGTGAAGCGCGACAGCCCCTTCACCGTGACGGGGAATCCAGCCATCCGGGCGGTGAACGTCTGTAGGTGCTGGTCGGCCAACAGTGTCGTCGGTACCAGCACCGCGACCTGTTTGCCATCCTGCACCGCCTTGAACGCCGCCCGTACGGCAATCTCGGTCTTGCCGTAGCCGACGTCTCCGCAGATCACCCGGTCCATCGGGACCGCTTTCTGCATGTCGGACTTCACCTCGGTGATGGCAGTCAGCTGATCCACGGTCTCGGTGAATCCGAACGCATCCTCCATCTCCGTCTGCCAAGGGGTATCGGGGTTGAACGCGTGGCCGGCGGAGGCCTGGCGCTTGGCGTAGAGCGTGACCAACTCGGCGGCGATCTCACGGACCGCTCTGCGGGCCTTGGTCTTCGTATTGGCCCAGTCGCTGCCGCCCAGGCGGGACAGCGAAGGTGATTCGCCACCGACGTAGCGAGACAGCTGGTCCAGCGAGTCCATCGGTACGTAGAGCTTGTCGGTGCTATTCCCGCTGCTGCCCCTTTTGGCTGACCCGTACTCCAGTACCAGGTATTCCCGTCGAGCACCACCGATCACCCGCTCGGTCATCTCTACGAACCGACCGATGCCGTGCTGATCGTGAACAACCAAGTCGCCGGCGGTCAAAGCCAGCGGATCGACGACGTTGCGGCGCTTGGCAGCCAGCCTTCTGCCTTCGGCGGCCGCGGCACGGTTGCCGGTCAGGTCTGCCTCGGTGATCACGACCAGGTTGGCGCCCGGGATCACCACACCGTCACGCAGCGGACCCTTGAGGACGCCCACCACGCCTTCACGGGGCGCGGCACCAGGCTCCAACATCGCTGCAGGAGTGTCCGCTTCGCCTAGTTGCTCAACGACGCGCATCGCGGTGCCGGTGCCCGGGGTGACGACGACTGCGTAATTCGGGGTGGATCCGGCGAGACTGACGTGCGCGCGCAGCATCGCGAAAATCTCTTCGACGTTGTGAGCCTTCCCCCGCGCCGAGGGTGCCGGCCGGATGCCGACCACCGTCGCGGAGGAGCCGTCGTCGAGGCGACTCAACGTCCACCACGGACGCCCGGCACTGCAGGCAGCCTCGCGTGCGGCGTCGAAGCCGACGAATCCCGACGCACCCATCGCCTCAAGATCGATCGGCACCCCGCCACCTATCGCGGCGGTCGACCATGAGGCCTCAAGGAACTCACGCCCGGCCTTGATCAGGTCCGCGGCACGGGTACGCACCTTTTCCGGGTCGCAGATCAACAGCGCGGCCCCATCGGGCAGATGTTCCGGAAGCGTTGCCAGATCGGTTGGCCTGAGCAGCGGCAGCAGTGCCTCCATCCCGTCGACCGGGATGCCCTCGGCCAGCTTGGCCAACATGTCGGGCACGCTTCCAGGCACGCTGTTCTCCTGGACCGGGTGCGTGGCCGACAGTGCGGCAGCACGGTCACGCACAGCGGCGGTGAGTAGCACCTCACGGCAGGGCACCGCGATCACCGTGTCGATGTCGATCTCGGATATGGACCGCTGGTCGGCGACGGAGAACATCCGCATCTCGGATACCTCGTCGCCCCAGAACTCGATCCGCACAGGGTGCTCGAACGTCGGCGGGAAGATGTCGAGAATGCCTCCGCGCACGGCGAACTCACCGCGCTTACCCACCATGTCAACACGGGTGTAGGCCAGGTCAACCAACCGCGCGATGACCCCGTCAAAGCCGCTGTCGACTCCGAGGTCGGCGCCCACCGTCAGCTCGACGGGCGCAAATTCCTCCTCGTCGCCGCGCTGCCGTAGGGCCATCGGCTGCAGCAGCGACCGTGCGGTGGTCACTACGATCCGCAGCGGGGGGCCCAGCCGCGCGTCGTCGGGATGGGAGAGGCGGCGCAGCAGCATCATCCGAGCGCCGACGGTGTCCACCCCGGGGGATAGCCGCTCATGTGGCAGCGTTTCCCAGGACGGAAACAGGGCAACCGCGTCGCCGAGCACTCCCCGCAGCTCCGCGACCAGATCGTCGGCTTCCCGCCCAGTGGCGGTGACGACCAGCAGTGGAACGGACTGAGCGCACGCGGCAGCCACATAGAGGCGTGCGCCGGCCGGGCCGACGAGATTGAGATCGGCAGGCCGGTCGGCCGCGCGACGAGCCACCTCCTGCAAGGAGGGGTCACGCAGAGCTAGGTCGACCAGACCCGCGATCGGGGTGTGGACATCGATGGTCCCCGATACGGTCATGATGGGATCCATCGTAGGCACCGGCCGGGGCGGTCGCGGCCGGCGGCACTCACCCCGCCGAGGCGCCAAGGAGGACCTCGCCGGCCTACCAGCTATTCCTGGTGCAGCACCGGGTCGGATTCCAGGTGAGTGAGCCCGTTCCAGCACAGGTTGACCAGGTGTGCGGCCACCACTTCTTTCTTGGGCTCGCGCACGTCTAGCCACCATTGCGCGGCCATCGACACCGAACCCACGAGCGCCTGGGCATACAGGGGTGCCAGGTCGGGATCCAGCCCGCGGCGGGAGAAGTCTCCCGCCAGGATCGAGGCCACCTGGCTGACGGCGTCGTTGAGCAGCGTTGAGTAGGTACCCGAAGTGATACTCGCCGGCGAATCGCGGATCAGGATGCGAAAGCCGTCGGTACGTTCCTCTACGTAAGTCAATAGCGCCAATGCGACCCGTTCTACGCGCACCCGCGACCGGTTCTTTGTCAGCGAGGCGGTGATCCCGTCCAATAGGGCTGACATCTCGCGGTCGACGACGACCGCATAGAGCCCTTCCTTGCCGCCGAAGTGTTCGTAGACCACCGGCTTGGACACGTTGGCGCGCAGCGCGATCTCCTCAACCGAGGTGCCGTCGAAGCCGCGCTCGGCAAAGAGCGACTTGGCGATCTCGACCAACTGCTGGCGTCGTTCGCTGCCGGTCATCCTGGCGCGCGGTGCACGCACTTCCTTATCTGACGCCGCCACGGCCTTGAGCCTAGTTGCTTCGACTAGAGTCTCGGGGTGATCAGTCCGTCGTGGTGTAATCGGCAGCACCTCTGATTTTGGTTCAGAAAGTTCAGGTTCGAGTCCTGGCGACGGAGCGAGCGAGCGGACGCGCACTCTGGCGCGGGAAGGGCATCTTATGAGTGAGACCGCCGTCCTGATCCTGGCAGCGGGTGCCGGCACCAGGATGAAGTCCGATACCCCCAAGGTGTTGCACACTCTCGCGGGGCGCAGCATGCTGTCGCACTCGCTGCACGCAGTGGCCGAGGTGGCACCCCGGCACCTGGTCGTGGTGGTCGGGCGAAGCCGAGAGCAGGTGACCCCCGCGGCGCTGGCGATCGCTGATGACATTGGCCGCCCGGTCGAGATCGCCATCCAGGAACAGCAGCAGGGAACCGGCCACGCCGCGGAATGCGGGCTGTCGGCCCTGCCGGAGGACTTCACTGGCGTGGTTGTCGTGACCTCAAGCGACGTTCCGATGTTGGATGCCGAGACACTGGCCGGCCTGATCGCCGCACACGTTGCCGAGTCAGCGGTCGCCACGGTGCTGACCACCACGCTGGCCGACCCGACCGGGTATGGGCGGGTGCTGCGGACGGATTCCGGCGGGGATCTACTGGGAATCGTCGAACAGTCCGACGCAACCCCAGCACAACAAGCGATCACCGAGGTCAACGCCGGTGTGTATGCCTTCGATGTCCAGGCGCTGCGCTCGGCGCTAAGCAGGCTGCGGTCCGACAACGCTCAGCAGGAGCTCTACCTCACCGACGTCATCTCGATCGTGCGCTCCGACGGGCACATCGTGCGGGGCAAGCACGTCGAGGACACCGCGTTGGTCGCGGGCGTCAACGACCGCGTTCAACTGGCCGAACTGGGCGCCGAGCTGAACCGCCGCATCGTCGCAAGGCATCAGCGCGCCGGTGTGACGGTCATCGACCCGGCATCCACCTGGATCGACGTCGATGTCCGCATTGGCCGCGACACGGTGGTGCGCCCAGGCACCCAGCTACGGGGCGACACCACCATTGGGACACACTGCGAGATCGGACCCGACACCACCTTGACCGATGTCACGGTTGGAGACCGGGCCGAGGTGGTCCGTACCCATGGCTCATCCTCGGCGGTCGGCGATGGCGCGGTCGTCGGCCCGTTCACCTATCTGCGGCCCGGCACCGCCCTTGGTGATGCCGGCAAGCTCGGGGCATTCGTCGAGACGAAGAACGCTTGCATCGGAGACGGCACCAAGGTCCCGCATCTGACGTATGTCGGCGACGCCGACATCGGCGAGCACAGCAACATCGGCGCTTCCAGTGTTTTCGTCAACTATGACGGAGAAACCAAGCGACGCACAACAATTGGTTCCCATGTACGCACCGGTTCGGACACCATGTTCGTGGCACCGGTGACCGTCGGGGACGGCGCTTACACCGGCGCGGGCACGGTGATCCGCGACAACGTCCCTCCCGGCGCGCTGGCGGTGTCCAAAGGTTCGCAACGCAATATCGAAGGTTGGGTGGCACGCAAGCGCCCGGGAAGCGCTGCGGCCCGGGCAGCCGAAGCAGCCGAAGCAGCCGACGACGAACCTAACGATCGCTAGGCAATCGTTCGCCGTTTGTTCGCATTCGGGTAACCCACCGGCGTCGTTGTATCAGCGCTCCGTACGATGGCCGGAGTATCGATCCCCCATCGATCCGACGAAGCCGAGGGCAGCCCGTGAGCCACGACTGGACCGACAATCGCAAGAACCTGATGCTGTTCTCGGGGCGAGCGCACCCCGAACTGGCCGAGCAGGT
>JAHZKD010000108.1 GCA_022600605.1 Actinomycetes bacterium | reverse complement strand
TCGCTGGCCTGCGGCACGATCGTGTTGGACGAGTACAACGCAAGGGTGAGCACCGCCGCCGACAGCGCGACGCCGAAGATCGCGGGCATGAACACCCAGGCGATGGCCGCGGGAACGCCTTGTTCGAAACGGAAACCCAGCGCCACCCCCACGCCCAGAACCACTAGCGTAATCACCACAATGCGGACGACGTCGGCGGTCAGTCTGGCCAGCAGGCCGGCGCCACGATGCACCGGCACCACCCAGAACCGTGACAGCAAGCCGACTTCGCGTTCTCGCATGATGTTGACCGCCCCGATGATGGCGCCGGTCATCCCGCCGACCAGGGCCACCAGCGGAACCTGGCCGTAGAGGCCGCTGTGGCCGGTCACCCGCTCGATGCCGTCGCCCAGCACAATATCGAGCGCCACCAGAAAGCCCGAGGGCATGACCAACGACTGCACCAGCGTGGCAGGGTCGCGGCTCCACCGGCGCAGGATCCGCAGGGTAAGCACCCACGTCTGTGGGATCAGCCGCAAGGGCGAGTTCTCCCAGACCTTCTGGATGCGGTGCCGGCCACCGCTGCGGCGAGGTGCGGGTGGTGACGAAGGATGGCCGGTCGACTGGGCGGCGGGCGCCATCAGCGTCGTCTCCTTGTCACCATTGCGTGAAGCGAAAGTGCGACCACGATGAATCCCACCGCCCATGCCACGCCGGGGGCCAGCACGGCCCAGGTCACCTCGCGCGCCGCGTCCGTGCTATCGCCGGCCAGGGCCTGCAATCCGTATACCCATTGGGACAGTGGCTGGTTGCGTACGAAACCCTGGATCCACTCCGGGAAATTCTCGACCGGTTGCAGTCCAACCGAGGCCAACCCCAGCGTTAGCTGGGGCACCAGCATCAGCGGTGCGGTGGCCTCCGGGTTCTCGGTGGCGATACCGATCAGATCACCGATCAACGCCAGCGCCGCACCGGCCAGCAGCGCCAGGCCCACGAAGCCGACCGTATCCGCGATGCTGCCGTAGAAGCGGAATCCAATGACATAGCCGCAGATGATCGACACCACCAGCGCAATAACGCAGCGGTACATACTGGCGGTCATGCGGGAGGCCAGCGGCGTCAGTGAGGCGATCGGCATGGACCGGAACCGTCGGTTGATGCCCTGCAAGGAGTCGGTGGCCGACCGGAAGGCTGCCGACACTGCGGCGAACCAGATAGCTTGCAACACGATCAGTGGGGTCAGGTACTGGGCGTAGCTGCTCAACGGCTGCACCGCGCCCATCAACTGCTTGAGCGGCAGGTAGTAGCCGACGGTGAAGACGATCGAGCCGATGACCTGGGTAAGGAGCTCTCCGTTACGCAGGGTCGGGGTGATCATCCGGACCGTGAGCACCCACCACTGCTGGAGGGTGGATGCTTTGGGGCGCGCGGCGTGCGGAATTGTGGCTGGAGGCGGGGCGGCCGAGACAGCGGAATGCTCGATCACGCGTACGCGTCCGCAGCCTCGAACGTGTCCGTTTCGTCCTGTCCGGCGCCGCTGGTGCCACCGCCGGTAAGAGCGAGGAACACCTCGTCGAGCGAGGGCCTGCGCAACGCGATGTCCATCAGTTCGATCCCCGCTTCGCTGAGCCGGTTCAACGCCTCCATCAGGGTCGCGGGACCTTCGGGTGCGGGCATCGAGATCCGGTCCGAGGTCTCGGTGAGAGTCGCCCAGATCGTATCCGGCAGCATCGAACCCAACGCCCTGCCCATCCTGGGTAGGTCTTTCGCCTGGCGCGGCACCATCTCGCAGTAGGTGCCTCCGGTGCGTTCCTTGAGTTGGTCGGCGGTGCCCTCGGCGATAACGGTGCCCTTATCGATCACGATGATGCGGTCGCTGAGCAGGTCCGCCTCTTCGAGGTATTGTGTCGTCAGCAGCGTAGCGATACCGGCATCTTTGAAGTCGGTGACCAATTCCCAGATGGCCTGTCGGCTGCGGGGATCCAGCCCGGTTGTCGGCTCGTCGAGGAACACTACTTCGGGTCGGACCACCAGCCCGCACGCGATGTCGATGCGGCGCCTCATCCCGCCTGAGTAGTTGCCGACCACCCGATCGCCGGCATCAACGAGGTCGAACTGCTCCAGCAGTTCACCCGCGCGCACTTTGGCCAGCTTCTTTGTCAGGCCCTGAAGGCGGCCGAACATCAGCAGGTTCTCACGACCGGTCAGCAGATCGTCGAGCGCGACGTGCTGACCTGTCAGCATCAGCGAGCGCCGCACCCCGGCGGGATCGCTCACCACGTCATGTCCAGCGATGCTTGCGCGGCCGCCGTCCGGCGTGATGAGGGTTGACAGAATGTTCACCGTCGTGGTTTTGCCGGCACCGTTGGGCCCCAGCAGACCGAGAACCTCGCCGCGGTTCAGTTCAAAACTGACGTCACGGAGCGCGGCGACCTCTCCGAAGGACTTCTTGATTCCAGCGACCATCACCGCCGTGTCAGAGCTCACCATCTGCTCCTCCTACCCGGTAACCGTCACGACAGGCTCTGCCCGTCTCCGACCGACGATGGTCATGACAGATCGACCAAAGCCAGTTCGTCGCCCGCCGGATCGGTATCCTCTTCAGCCAGTGTGGCTTTCGTGATCTCCAGCAGTGCTGAGGCGTATTGCTGAGCAAAGGACTCCACATCGGTGAGCCCGAGTCGGCGACTGTCGAACCACCAGTCCAGATGGAGCACCCCGGCAGTCCGGTATACCCGCAGCTCCAAGGCATGGCCGAGGCCGGGCAGGGCATCGCGCATCGGCATCGCCGTGTCGGAGTCCAACCGTACCGGTGCGTCGGCAGGTTGATCGGCGGGTGCGTCGGGAATGGTCCCGACATGGGAGAACAGGATGTCGGCGGGACGGGTGATGCCAAGTGCGCGTGCGGCCGGCGCGTACAAGTAGCGCAGCAGACCGTAACCGATCCCGTAGTGCGGCACGGCCTTCAACGTGTCCCGCACGTCGTCCAGCAATTGCCTGGCACTGGCCTGTTCTGCAGACGCACAGGGAAGCGCGATGGGGTGGAAGGCGGTGAACAAGCCGGCGGTGCGCTGCAAGTCGACGTCGGGCTTGAGCACAGAGCGCCCCCGGCCACCCAGGTCGACAGCAACAGAGCCGTCGCCGACGGTGGCCGCGACGGTACGTCCGAGCGCTGCCAGCAGAATTTCCTCGACCGGCAGCCGCAACCGGCGCCGTGCGTCGTCGACCTCACCCGTATCGGCGATCGACAGGGTCGACGACAGGCGCGCGAGGTCATCGGCTCCCGGCGGTTGATTGGACTCCGGGCCCGCCACGCTCAAGGTGGACTTCGCGGCGGACTCAAGCCAATAGTCGCGGCTCGCCAGGACCGCAGGGTGACTGGCCAGGCCCGCGCACCGTTGTGACCACTCCCGCCAGGACGTCGCGACCGGCGCCAGCACGATCGCCTCCCCGGACATTCGCTGGTTGAACGCGGTGAATATATCGGTGAGCAGCACGTCACGGGCGGTCGAGTCACTGGGCACGTCGGCGGCGATGCCATGCACACTCAGCGCCAGGTACGAGGAGGCCCCATCGGCGCCGCGGATGAACGTCGCCGTCAGCGGTGAATGCAGCAACTGGTGTTCTCGGTTCTGTTCGTCGAGGATCGCTTGTACCAACTCGCGCTCCTCGGAGCTGCCGGCCGCGGGAGCGTCCGGACCGTCGGGGAGCCGCCGGGTCACCAATTCGGTGAACTCCCCCGCCTCGGCGATATGTTGGTCCCAATTGCCGGCGCGCTGCACGATATGCACCCGTAGAACGTCGTGAGCGGCGGTGATGGCGCTCAGCACCGCCCGGACATCCTCCTCACCGACGTCTGAGCGCAGGTGCAGGATCAGCGGGGTCCGCCAGCGGCCGACGTCGCGTAGGCCGTGCTCGAGCAGATACGCCACGTTGGGCGGCAGCGGCGGATTGGTGGTGTCGTCGAGCGGTTGCCCGGCAAGCCCGCCCTCGGCGTAGCGGGCCGTCAGCACCTTGGACAGCGCGGCCACCGTTTGGTTTTCGTAGAGATCCTGCGGGGTGAGATCAAGCCCCTCGTGGCCAGCGGTCATCGCGACGCTAATGGCGATCAGCGAGTCGCCGCCTAGCTCGAAGAAGTTGGCATTGCGGTCGATGTCGGAAAGCCCGAGGCACTGCGTCCAAATGCGCAGCAGCACCGTCTCCACCTGTGATTTACCGCCGGCGGCAGGCGCCTTAGGGGTCCCTGCTGCACCGCCGCTTACGGCAGCCGCGCCGTCGGCCGCGCCAGCCAGC
>JAHZKD010000107.1 GCA_022600605.1 Actinomycetes bacterium | reverse complement strand
TCCCCGCCGCCAGAACCTCCAGCGTCTTCCCCGACATCCCCGCCGCCAGAACCTCCGAGCGCATCCGAGGGCGCCGGCATCCACAGCGCACCGGAAGACCTGCCACAACCGCCCGCGCAGCCGACCGAGCCTGCCCGATTTGCAGCGATGCCCCCCACTCCTGGCCCACCCGCTACCGGGAGCGGCGACCGGCAGCTCCTCATGCGGTACCTGACGGTGTGCGGCGCGTTGCTGGCGGTGCTGGTCGCCGTCGCTGTGTACGCGGCATTCATCGCCGACGACGGTTCGGAGAAGTTCACCGTGTCCGACGATCCGGCCACGACGACTACAGCGGACGGTGGCCAGGACGAGTCGCCAACCGACTCCGCAAACCCGACGGCTATGCCAGCATTCCCCGAGATCGATGTCGCCACCGACGGCGCACTGGCCTTCTCGGTGGACTCCGTCGAGTTCACCCCCACTGTTTCCTCGGCCGATTTTCCCATCGAGAAGACCGCAGCCGGTGAGTTTGCGGTAGTGAATATGGAGGTGACCAACACCAGCGATGAGCCGGTGACCTTCCTGGGCACCTTCCAGAAGCTGATGGCCGACGGCGCCGTGTATTCGATTGATGACGTGGCGACGTATTATGCAGGCGGCTCGCTGGTCGAGCTGGGCCCAGGCGATCGTGCCGACATCGCGGTGGTGTTCGACGTGCCACCCGGAACAGATCCCGAAACTATTGAGCTGCACGCGGATCCGCTGGGTCCCGGTGTCGAGTTGCCGCTGCCCTGACGGGCGCTGCGCCGATGGCTGGCCACTCGTTCCGGTAGGCCGCTGACTCCTGTTTTCTTCGGGAAGCCAAACCCGCCTGGATAGCGCAGGGGTCCACGCTGCTAGGTTCGATCCACCTCACTCGGCACGACAGGAGGACCATGACCAGCACTGTTTCCTACGCACTCGCAGACTCCGTGGCCACCATCACTCTGGACGATGGCAAGGTGAACGTGCTGGGGCCCGCGATGCAAGGCGCCATCAACGAGGCGTTGGACCGAGCGGAAGCCGACGCTGCCAAAGCAGTCGTACTGGCAGGTAATTCGCGGGTGTTCAGCGGCGGGTTCGACCTGGCGGTGTTCCAATCCGGCGACGCCGCCGCCGCACATGCGATGCTCGCGGGCGGCTTCGCGTTGTCGCTAAGGACGCTGACATTCCCGGCGCCGGTGATCATCGCCGCGACCGGTCCCGCAGTAGCGATGGGATCGTTCCTGCTGCTCTCGGCCGACCATCGGGTGGGTGCGCCGAAGTCGCGCTGCCAGGCCATCGAGGTGGCCATCGGCATGACCATCCCGATCTCGGCCATCGAGATCATGCGGATGCGGCTGGCACCGGCGGCGTTCCAGCGTGCGACCGCGCTGGCCTCGACGTTCGTCGGCGACGACGCGATCGCCGGCGGCTGGCTCGATGAGATCGTCGAGGCCGATCAGGTCGTCACCCGCGCGCAGCAGGTAGCTCAGGAAGTGGCGACGACATTGCACATCGGTGCGCACGTAGCAACCAAACTCAAGGCACGCCAATCGGGGCTGGATGCGATCCGGGCCGGAATCGACGGACTGGCAACAGAGTTCAGTCTCAGCTAGCAAGGTCCCCAACCGAGACCGCTCCTGGGCAGAGATCTGCCCGCAATTTCGCTGCTGGAATGCCGTTTTCGACGAGTTAGGGCTGCAATGATGGGCCAGTGACCCACGTCCACGGCCGGATCTGGCGTGATGGCAAACCCCAGGACGACTTCGAATTCGAGTCGATCCCGGACTACCTGAGCACCGACGGCACCTTGGTCTGGTGCGACATCTACGACGCCGACCACGAGATCCTCCAGAAACTGGCCGGGGAGCTGAGCCTCAACTCGTGGGCAGTAGAAGACACCATTGCCGAATCCGAACGCACCAAGGCTGTGGTCTACAAGACGCACACCTTCTTCACGATCTACGAGGTCACCGTCAGAACTCCAACGCAGGCGGATACCTCGGAGTCGATGTTGGAGGTCCACCGGATCTCGGGGTTCATCCTGCCTCGTGGATTAATCACCGTCCGGCTCTCCCCGCACCTCGACATGAAGGAGGTGTCGGAACGCTTCGACCAGCTCGGCGGGCAGGAGCACGGAGTCGGCTCGCTGGTCCATGGCCTGCTCGACGTCGTGGTCGACGGTCATTTCGACGCGGTCCAGTCCCTCGATGACGCGATTGAAAGCCTCGAGGACGATCTTTTTGGCGATCGATTGCCACGTAATGGATTGCAGCGCGACACATTCCGGTTGCGTAAGGACTTGGTCGCGTTACGCCGCGTGGTGCTGCCAATGCGTGAGGTGGTGACGGTGATTCAACATCGCAGAATTGACGCGATGGCCGCGCCCGAGCTAGACCCGCTATACACCGACCTCTATGACCACGTGCTGAGGGTTGCAGAGTGGACCGATTCGCTTCGTGACATGGTCACCACGGTGTTTGAGACGAACCTGTCGCTGCAGGATGCCCGCCTGAACAACGTGATGAAGAAACTCAGCGGTTGGGCGGGAATTATCGCCGTGCCGACAGCGATCACCGGGTTCTACGGCCAGAACGTGCTCTATCCGGGCAGTCAAACTGTTGGCGGCTTCGTGGCCAGTACGGCGATCATCGTGGTACTGGTGATCGGCTTGTACGTGATGTTCAAGAAGCGAGACGTGCTCTAGCCAGACGGAGTAGCCGGCTGGCGGCGTCGTAGTCTGGCGGCCGATGGCGCTTCACCTGCATCGCGCTCAACGTACCGATGTGCTCGCCGACGGCCTCGGCGGGCTGCTTGCCGCACCGCGAGCCGATCCGTTCGCAGAGGAACTCGTGCTGGTCTCGGCCCGCGGGATGGAACGCTGGCTCAGCCAGCGACTCTCGCATGTGCTGGGCGTATGCGCCGGCGTGACTTTCCGGCATCCGCGCTCACTGATCGACGAGCTCACCGAAACGGCAGACGATGATCCGTGGTCGCCGGACTCGATGGTGTGGCCATTGCTCGAAGTGATCGACAGCTGCCTCGACGCACCTTGGTGCGCCGCGCTGGCCGGCCACCTCGGGCACTTCGAAAACGGGGAGGAGAAGGATCTGCGCCGGGGGCGGCGCTATGCCGTCGCTCGTCGCCTCGCCGGCCTGTTCTCCTCCTACGCCCGCCAGCGCCCGCAGCTGCTGGTCGACTGGATTGACGGCCGCACCGAAGACCTCGAACACGATCTGCAATGGCAGCCTGAGCTCTTCCGGGCCCTGGTCGGTCACGTCGACGCCGACCCACCACACATCCGGCACGCGAGAACCATCGCCCGCTTACGGGAAGCTGCCACTGACCTTCCGACGAGACTGTCACTTTTCGGTCATACCCGACTGTCCCACAACGAGATCGGACTTCTGCATGCCTTGAGCGCCCATCACGATCTGCACCTCTGGCTGCCGCACCCCAGCGACGATCTGTGGGCCGCGTGCAAGAACGTTCACGGCGCCATTCCCCGCCGTGAGGACCGGTCCCACCGCAAAGTCGGGCACCCCCTGCTCGCCACGCTCGGACGCGACCTGCGCGAACTGCAACGCAGCCTGCCCTTTCCCACCGACACCGACACGTGTTTGAGTCATCAGGCCGAATCGACCGAACACCCCGATACCCTTCTCGGCTGGTTGCAGTCCGACATAGCGGCCAACACCGTCCGCCGAGAACGACGGTCACACAACGCAGCCGACCGATCCGTGCAGCTGCACAGCTGCCACGGCACCGCCCGACAGATCGACGTCCTGCGCGAGGTGCTACTCGGACTCCTCGCCGACGATCCGACCCTCGAGCCCCGCGACATCCTGGTCATGTGCCCTGACATCGAGGCCTATGCGCCGCTGATCGTGGCGGGTTTTGGCCTCGACGGCGTCATGCAGGGCGCCCATCCCGCCCACCGGCTGCGTGTCAAGCTCGCTGACCGTGCACTCACCGAAACCAATCCGCTGCTCGCGGTCGCCCGCCAACTGCTGGAGCTGGCCGGCAGGCGCGCCACCGCCAGCGAGGTGCTCAACCTCGCCGCAGCCGCCCCGATTCGCTTTCGATTCCGCTTCACCGACGACGATCTCGACACAATCGGCGACTGGGTGCGCGAGGCCAACATCCGGTGGGGTTTCGATCGCGACCATCGCCGCCCCTACGGTGTCGACTTCGTGCAAAACACTTGGCAGTTCGGCATAGACCGGGTGTTGGCCGGGGTCGCGATGTCCGACGACTCACGCGCATGGCTGGACACCACGCTTCCACTGGACGACGTGAGCAGCAACCGGGTAGAGCTGGCGGGCCGGCTCGCCGAGTACGTCGAACTGCTGGCCACCACCGTCGCATCCCTGTCGGGAGCAGCGCCATTGCGCGATTGGCTGTGCGGGCTGTCCGGCGGTATCAACGCCCTGACCGCGGTGCCCGAGGACGACTTATGGCAGCGCAGTCAGCTAGATCGCGAGCTGAATGATGTTCTCGCGCAAGCGGGCACACACGCCGATATCGAGCTTCGCCTGTCCGTCGTCAAGGCGCTGCTCGACCGGCATCTTGCCGGCCGGCCCACTCGTGCCAATTTTCGCACCGGCTCTCTGACCGTCGCCACGCTGGTGCCGATGCGGTCGGTACCGCACCGCGTGGTGTGTTTAGTCGGCCTCGACGACGGCGTGTTTCCGCGTTTCGGCACCGTCGACGGTGACGACGTTCTGGCCCGCGACCCTATGACCGGTGAGCGTGACATCCGCTCCGAGGACCGGCAGTTGTTACTCGATGCGATTAGCGCGGCCACTGAGAAGTTGGTCATCACCTACAACGGAGCTGACGAATATTCCGGTCAGCGCAAACCACCGGCGGTACCGGTGGTCGAACTGCTCGACGCCCTCGACATCACCACAGCAACGAAGGTCCGCGACCGCGTGCTCATCGAACATCCGTTGCAGCCCTTCGACATCGACAATGTCACGCCCGGCCGTCTCGGAATGCCACCGGGGAAGCCCTTCACTTTCGACCCGACCGCACTGACCGCGGCCAGGATTGCCGTGGGCCATCGCGATGTGCGGCCGCACCTAGTCGGCGACCGGTTGCCGCTCCCGCCAGCTCAAGACGTTGCACTCGACGATCTCATCGGCTTCTTTTCCGATCCGGTCAAGGGGTACTTCCGTGCATTGGACTACACGCTGCCGTGGGAGGTCGACACCATCGAGGACACTATCCCCGTCCACATCGATGCCTTGCAGGAGTGGAAGGTCGGCGACCGCCTGCTCGGCGACATGCTGCAGGGCGTGGCCCCGGCGGCTGCCCTGCAGGCGGAGTGGCGCCGCGGTTCGCTGCCGCCGGGCCGCCTCGGATGGCGTGCTGCCCAAAAAGTCGCGGCAAGGTCGGCGGCACTGGCGGCCGCAGCGCAGCGCCATCGCACGCAGGAGCCAACGGCTCTCGACGTCGACGTCGAGATCAACCCGGACCTCACTCGAGGCGGCGCCGGCCGGCGAGTTACCGGAACGGTCCCTGGACTCTACGACGAATGTATGACGGCCGTCACCTACTCGAAGCTGGACGGTAGGCACCTCCTGCGAACATGGATTCGCTTGGTGGCGTTGGCTGCTCGTCATGAAGGGCGCAATTGGACAGCGGTATGTATTGGTAGGGCAAAGTCGGGCGACAGACCCAAGGAGCGCGTACTGGGTGCACCAGAGTCCGCCCTCGAAGTGCTGAGCGACCTCGTGGCGATGTATGACGCGGGCCGCCGAGAGCCAATACCGTTGCCGCTCAGGACGTCCTATGCCTGGGCCAAAGCGCGTTACAACCGCGGTCTACCCGAACGTGAGGCCAAGTACAAGTGGAACTCCGGCAGGTTCCCAGGCGAGAACGAGCAGCCCGCACACGAACTGGTTTGGGGCAAGGGCTCGGATATCAGCGTGCTCATGACCCCGGTGCAACCGGGTGAGGAACACGAGCACGAACAGACCCGGTTGGGTGCATACGCTTCACGGCTGTGGCTGCCGCTGCTGCGCGCCGAGCGGGATCGGTGACCGATGAGCGCTCGCGCGAAGAGAATGTGACCGATTGATGCAGCCATTCGACCTGCTCGGTCCTTTGCCGGCTCCGCGGACCACGACTGTGCTGGAGGCCAGCGCGGGAACGGGCAAGACCTTTACCCTCGCGGGCCTGGTGACGCGCTACGTCGCAGAGGGCGTGGCAACACTGGACAAGATGCTGTTGATCACCTTCGGTCGCGCGGCCAGCCAGGAGCTACGGGAGCGGGTGCGCTACCAGATCCGGGATGCGGTGCGGGCACTTGAGGACCCCGAGAATCGCAGCGACGACGATAGAGACAACCCGGTCATCAGCCACTTACTCGACGGCACGGGCCAGGAGGTGGCTGACCGCAGGCAGCGGTTGCGTGACGCACTCGCCGGCTTCGACGCCGCGACCATTGCGACCACGCACCAGTTCTGTCAACTCGTGCTGAAGTCACTTGGTGTGGCCGGAGATACCGACTCGGGCGCCCAACTGGTCGAGAGCCTGGCAGATCTGGTGAGTGAGATCGTCAATGACGTCTACCTCGCGCACTTCGGGCAGGCGAGCGACCAGCCCCTGCTGAGCTACAGCGATGCGCTGACCCTCGCGCGTGAGGTGGTCGGAAATGCGCACACGCAACTGCGCCCGCTGAATCCGGCGCCGGGATCTACTGCCGGGGTGCGAATGGAGTTCGCGGCGGCGGTCTGCGCGGAGTTGGAGAAGCGCAAGCGCAAGCTAGGGGTCCTGAGCTACGACGACCTTCTCTCACGGCTGGCCAAAGTGCTTGAGGAACAGGACTCACCGGCCAGCCTGCGGATGCAGCGACGTTGGTCGATCGTGATGGTCGACGAATTCCAAGACACCGATCCGGTTCAATGGCAGGTGATCGACCGCGCGTTCACCGGGCGGTCCACGGTGATCCTGATCGGCGACCCAAAACAAGCGATTTATGCCTTCCGGGGCGGCGACATCGTTACCTACCTGCACGCCGCATCGACCGCGGGCGAACAGAAAACGCTGGGTACCAACTACCGCAGCGATGGCCCGCTGGTCGACAGCTTGCAGGCTGTGATGCGCGGCGCCCAACTCGGCGACCCTCGAATCGTGGTACGCAAGGTGGAGGCACACCACAAGCAGCACCGACTCCAGGGCGCACCGCGCAACGCACCCTTTCGCCTTCGAGTGGTGAACCGGGCCCAGTTCGGGACCCGGCCCGACCGCGTGATCCCCATCAGCAGACTGCGCAGCCACATCCCTCGGGACATGGCCGCCGATATCGGAGCGCTGCTCGCCAGCGGGGCGAGGTTCGGCGAGGAGCCCCTGCAACCTCGCAACATCGCGGTGATCGTCGAGAGCCACCGCGACGGACACGCCTGCTTCGACGCGCTTGCGGCCGCAGGAATACCAGCCGTCTACACCGGCGACTCCGATGTGTTCTCCTGTCCCGCAGCCGACGATTGGCTGTGCCTATTGGAGGCCTTCGATCAGCCGCACCGATCCGGCCTGGTACGGGCCGCGGCGACCACCATGTTCTTCGGTGAAACCGCAGACACTCTTGCCGCACAGCGCGATACGTTGACAGACCGTATCTCCGAGACGTTGCGTCAGTGGGCAGAGCAAGCGCGCGACCGCGGAGTGGCCGCGGTGTTCGAGGCCGCGCAGCTGAACCACATGGGTGAGCGGGTGCTGTCGTGGGTGAACGGTGAGCGACACATGACCGACCTCGCGCACCTGACCCAGGTGCTGCACGACACCGCCCACCGCAACCACCTCAGCCTGTCCGCGCTGCGCGACTGGCTGCGCGCTCAGCGCGAGGAGCGCGGTGGCACCGTCGAACGCAACCGCAGGCTCGACAGTGACGCCGCCGCCGTGCAGGTCATGACCGTGTGGGTCAGCAAGGGTCTGCAGTTTCCGGTGGTATATCTGCCGTTTGCGTTCAATCGCAACGTCCAGACCCGTGAAGTGGTGATGTTCCACGACGGCGACGCCCGCTGCCTGCACGTCGGTGGCCAATCCAGCCCCGACTACGCCTCGGTGGCACAACAGAGTCGTCGCGAGGCTGCCGCCGATGACATCCGTCTCACTTACGTGGCGATGACCCGCGCGCAGTCGCAGGTCATCTCGTGGTGGGCACCGTCGAACGACGAACCCAATGGCGGCCTGTCCCGGCTGCTGCGCGGCCGAAAACCTGGCGACCCGTTGGTTCCCGACCGCTGCGACCCTCCTCGGGTCGACGACCCTGAGGCCATGGCATTGTTGCGCCAGTGGGCTGATGAAGGCGGTCCGGTACTCGAGGAGTCGTTGATCGCGCCCGCGATGGGCGTCGAGTTGCCCAGCACTGCGGGTGATCTCGCGGTACGACACTTCCACCGTCGCATCGATACGGAGTGGCGGCGGACGTCATACTCAGGTCTGATCCGAGACGCGCAGGCCCCAGGGGCCGACGGGGTGTCCAGCCAGCCGGAGGTACTCGCACTCGACGACGAAGTCGAGACCCTGACCAGCGACACGTCCGGCCGTGCGCCACTGTCCGCGGGCAGTGGCTCCGACATCACCTCGCCCCTCACCTCACCAATGGCCGACATGCCCAAGGGCGCGAAATTCGGCACCCTGGTGCACGCCGTCCTGGAGACCTCGGATCCACACGCCGCCGATTTGGTGACCGAGCTGAAGAGCCAGATCGAGGTTCACTCGGCATGGTGGCCAATCGATGTCCCCGGCGAGCTGTTGGCCGCGGCGATGGCGCCGCTGCATGACACCCCGCTGGGACCGCTGGCAGCAGACATGACCCTGCGCCAGATAGGGTTTGGAGATCGGCTACGAGAGCTGGATTTCGAGCTCCCGCTCGCAGGTGGAGACTTACGAGTGAGCGCGCCTGTGATCCGGCTCGCCGATGTCGGCGTGCTCCTGCGTGAACATCTGCCTGCCGACGATCCACTGGCCTGCTATGCCGATCGTCTGCTGGACAGCCCACTCGGGCGGCAGTCACTGCGCGGCTACCTGACGGGCTCGGTGGATGCAGTTCTGCGCATCGGTGAGCGCTACATCGTCGTCGACTACAAGACGAACTGGCTGGGCACCGGCACGCTGCTGACAGCGGCCGACTATCAGCGGCCACGCCTGGTCGAGGCGATGCTGCATTCGGACTACGTGCTGCAGGCGCTACTGTATAGCGTTGTGCTGCACCGCTTCTTGCGATGGCGTCAGCCCGGATACGACCCCGAAACTCATCTCGGCGGGGTGCTCTACCTGTTTCTACGGGGCATGTGCGGCCCAGAGACCCCTCGCATCGACGGTCATCCCGCCGGCGTGTTCAGCTGGCTCCCGCCCGCCACATTGGTGGCAGCCGTCTCAGATCTGTTGGACGCCGGGAGAGCGTCGTGACCGACCGACTGCAAGAATTTGCCGATGCCGGCGTGCTCATTCCAGCAGATACCCATGTCGCGCAGCGGCTTTGCGCAATAGCCGGCGAAACTGACCAGACAGTGGCACTCGCGGTCGGACTACTGGTCGCAGCACTACGCAACGGGTCGGTCTGCGTCGACCTGCAACAGGTGGCTGAGCACCACGCGCAGGCCGACGCGCCGGAGGTGGCGTGGCCCGATCCGGCAGCATGGCTGGCAGCGGTGCGGGCCAGCCCGCTCGCCGGTGATCCGCCAGTGCTCCGATTCCTGTCGGACTCCTCAGTCGACCTGCTCTACCTCGACCGGTACTGGCTCGAGGAGCAACAGGTTTGCCGCGACATATCCGCGCGCTTGCCGACTGAGCAAGCCACCGAGCCGGTACCCGATCTGCAACGGCTCTTCCCGGGCGAGTTCGGCGAGCAGCGTGCGGCAGCCGAAGTTGCTCTGACACAGAGATTGACAATCCTCACCGGCGGGCCAGGTACCGGCAAGACAACCACCGTCGCGCGTCTGCTGGCATCGATCGCCGAGCAGGCCGACCTTGCCGGAGCCAACCCGCCGCGGATGGCGCTGGCCGCACCCACGGGCAAGGCGGCCGCCAGGCTGACCGAAGCGGTGCAGTGGGAGATCGGCGAGCTCGCCGCGGTAGACCGGAACCGGCTAGCCGGACTTCGCGCGACGACGCTGCACCGCCTTCTGGGACCCCGGCCGGACACATCGTCGCGGTTTCGGCATCACCGCGACAACCGGTTGCCCCACGACGTCATCGTGGTCGACGAGACGTCGATGGTGTCCTTGACAATGATGGCGCGACTGCTGGAAGCGGTGCGGCCCGAGGCTCGGCTGCTACTGGTCGGGGATCCGGATCAGCTGGCCTCGGTGGATGCCGGAGCCGTGCTGGGCGACCTGGTCGACGGACTTGGACGCGGCGGGGTTGTCGAACTCACGACACCGCACCGGTTCGGCGCATCGATCGGTTCGCTCGCACAGGGAATTCGCGCCGGCGACTCAGACGTCGCACTGGAGCTATTGCGAGCCGGCGATGCGTCGATCGAGTGGATCGATTCCGATCGCCCTTCCCATCATGTGCGAACCATTCTCACCGAACGCGCGGTTGCGCTGCGCCACGCCGCATTGCTGGGGGACGCTCAGGCCGCGCTGGCGATCCTGGGGGGGCATCGACTCCTGTGCGCTCACCGCCAAGGCCCATTCGGCGTCGCGCAGTGGAACCGGCAGGTCGAAAGCTGGCTGACCGAAGAGACCGGACAGCCGATGTGGTCGCAGTGGTATGCCGGCCGACCGTTGTTGGTCACCACCAACGACTACGGCCTGGGAATCTACAACGGCGACGCCGGTGTGGTGGTTGCCTCACCCGAGGGTCTGCGCGCCCATATCGGGTCGCTGGACTTTGCGACCAGCCGCCTGCCAGAGGTCGACACCATGCATGCGATGACGATCCACAAGAGCCAGGGCAGTCAAGCCGACGAGGTGACAGTGCTGCTGCCTCCGGAGGAGTCGCGGCTACTGACGCGCGAGCTCTTCTACACCGCAGTCACCCGGGCCAAGGCGAAGGTGCGGGTAGTCGGCCCGGAGTCAGCGGTTCGGGCCGCGATCGGGCGGCGGGCGCGCCGGGCGACGGGGCTGGCCCGACGACTCGGGGTTGGAGACTAGGACGGGCGCCCCTGTGCGGCTACCAAACAGCACCCAACACTCGCTAAGTTGTCGGTGAGCCGTATGCGGCTGACCAACAAAACGAAAGATCATGTCCATATGCGAGTTGACGGGCGGGACATCGCTGTCTCAGGCAGCCTGCTCCAACCGCTGACCCGCCGTACCAATGACATCCTGCGGCTGACGCTGGCCGCGGTGTTCCTCGTCGTCGTCATCACCAGCTCGCTGATCACCCGCAGCGACTGGGACGCACTGGAGAAATCCGTCTCCGAAATTGTCGGCGTACTCAGCCCGGCGCAGTCCAACACTGTCTACTTCGTCTACGGCGTCGCCATCCTCGCCTTACCCTTCATGATCCTCATCGGGCTGATCGTGGGGCGGCAATGGAAGCTGCTCGGCGCTTACGCCGCGGCCGGCATTATCGCCATCCTCTCGCTGTCCATCACCGGAAACGGCATCGCCGCGCCACAGTGGCACTTCGATCTGAGCGAGCGCCTCGACACGATGCTGTCGCAGTTTCTCGACGACCCGCGGTGGATCGCGATGCTCGCAGCCGTACTCACGGTGTCGGGCCCGTGGCTGCCGGCACGTTGGCGGCGCTGGTGGTGGGCGCTGCTGCTGGCTTTCGTACCGATCCATCTCGTTGTCAGCGCCGTCGTGCCCGCACGCTCGCTGCTCGGATTGGCCGTGGGCTGGCTGGTGGGCGCGCTGGTCGTCTTGGTGGTGGGTACACCGGCGCTAGAGGTGCCGCTCGAAGACGCGGTGCGCGCGATGGCGCGGCGCGGGTTTCAGGTCTCGGGCTTGACTGTCATTCGACCTGCCGGGCGGGGGCCGCTGGTGCTCAGCGCTACCCAGGACGCTGCCACCCAAGACGCTGCCACCCAAGACGCTGCCACCCAAGACGCTGCCACCCAGGACGCTGCCACCCAAGACGCTGCCATCCAGGACTCCTCGGTCGACGTCCCCGACCCGGACACCGCTGTCGTCGAGCTGTACGGGCCGCATCAGCGCGGCGGCGGGTTCTTGCGCCAGTTCTGGAGCAAGCTGAGGCTGCGCGACAGCGAGACCGCACCGCTTCAGCCCTCGATGCGTCGCGCTGTGGAACACCAAGCCCTCATGGCCATCGCGGTAGCAGACCTGGGGCTGGCCAACACCTCGCCGATCGCAGTAGCGACCTTGGACCGTGGGTGGACGCTTTATGCGTACCGGACCTCTAGCGGCACACCAATCGGCGATTGCAAGCTGCAGACACCCGTGGCACGGATCTGGGATTCGCTCAGCGCGCTGCACAGTCAGCAGATCTCTCACGGCGACCTGCGCAGTAGGAAAGTCACCGTCGTCGACGGCACCCCGATGTTCGGCGGCTTCGCCTACGCCGAGTACGGCGCATCCGAGGCACACCTGCACACCGACATTGCACAACTGCTGTTGACGACGACCGACCTCTACGGCGCCGAACCGGCTGTGCAGGCCGCGATCACCGCTTTCGGCAAGGAGCAGGTGCTGGCAGCATCGCGCCGTCTCACCAAAGCGGCTGTGCCGAAACGGGTTCAGATGTCAGTACTCCACGCGGGCACCGCGATCTCGACTGCCCGCGACGAGGTGAAGCGCCAGACCGGTGCGGACCAAATCAAGACGGCCACCATCACCAGGTTTACCCGAAGCCAGCTGATCCAGATGGTGCTGCTGATCGCGCTGGTCTACGTTGCCTATCCGTTCATCGCCACCGTGCCGGCGTTTTTCGCCGAGCTGGGCAAAGCCAACTGGTGGTGGGCCCTGGCCGGGTTGGCGGTGTCGGCCCTTAAATACATCGGTGCGGGCGCCGCTCTGTGGGCATGTGCCGACGGCCTGGTGAGGTTTCGGAATCTGGCCATCATGCAGGTGGCGAACACCTTCGCCGCGACGACGACACCTGCGGGGGTCGGCGGTCTGGCCCTGAGCACACGCTTTCTGCAGAAGGCTGGGCTGGGGGCACTGCGGGCCACCACGGCAGTCGCGCTGCAGCAGTCGGTACAGGTAATCACGCACATCACCCTGCTGGTCATCTTCACCACTGCGGTGGGAGTCTCGGCCGACCTGTCCCAGTTCGTACCGAGTGCCACCGTGCTGTACCTGATCGCCGGCGCGGCACTGGGGGTTATCGGGGTGTTCCTGTTCGTCCCCAAACTGCGACGCTGGTCGGCCAGTGCAGTGCGGCCCCGCCTGAGGGAAGTGATCGACGACCTCGGTGAGCTGGCCCGTGAACCCAGACGTCTGGCAGTGATCGTGCTCGGCTGTGCGGCAACAACACTCGGAGCCGCATTGGCGCTGTGGGCGAGCATCGAGGCATTCGGCGGCAACGCCAGCTTCGTCACCGTCACGATCGTGACGATGGTCGGCGGCACGCTGGCAGCAGCGGCCCCCACACCCGGCGGAGTTGGCGCCGTGGAGGCCGCACTGATCGGCGGCCTCGCCGCGTTCGGAGTGCCCGCGGCGGTCGCGGTGCCTTCGGTTCTGCTCTACCGGATCTTGACCTGCTGGCTGCCAGTGTTCATCGGCTGGCCGGTCATGCGGTGGCTGACCCGAAACGACATGATCTAGCGGCGGCTACACCTGCCGCTGGCGCAGCAGGAGCAGTGCGCCCGATGGCGGCCATATCTGACCAATTCATGAAACCTCGGCCAAATGGGATCTCAAACGTAGGGTCGGCGGGTTACCTGGAGTGAACACAGGACCCTGAACCCGGGAGGCTCAGCTGCTATACCGAATCGGGGCCCTGGCCCAAGCCGCGCCGCGGCGCATCCTGCTCGCCGCGGCGCTGCTGACAGTTGCCTTGGCGATATTCGGGGTGCCGGTCGCCAAGGATCTGTCGCCCAGCGGTTTTCAGGACCCCGGCTCCGAGTCAACCGCCGCCCAACAGCTGCTCACCAGCAAATTCGGACAGGGCGACGTCCAGCTGATCATCGCCGTCTCCTCTCCTGAAGGCATCGACAGCACCCAGGCGCGCGAGGCGGGCACTGCCATCGTCGATGCGCTGAACAAACGCCCCCACGTGACCGACGTGTCGTCTGCCTGGACCTCTCCGCCCCCCGTAGCCGCCGACCTCATCAGCAGGGACCGCACTGCCGGGCTGATCGTCGCGGGCATCACCGGCACCGAACCCCAGCAGCAGACCTACGCCAGCGAGATCTCCGACGAGGTGACCCGTGACGGCGACGGTGTGACTGTGCGCACCGGCGGCACTGCGATGGTCAACGTCCAGATCACCAAGCAGTCCCAGCAGGATCTGCTCATCATGGAATCGCTGGCGATCCCGCTGAGCTTCCTGGTACTGGTCTGGGTGTTCGGCGGGCTGCTGGCCGCCGCGCTGCCGGTCGCCATCGGCGGGATGGCGATCATCGGAGCATTGGCGGTATTGCGAATGGTCACGTTCGCCACCGACGTGTCCATCTTTGCGCTGAACCTTGCCACGGCTATGGGTCTGGCCCTGGCCATCGACTACACCCTGCTCATCATCAGCCGCTACCGTGACGAACTGGCCAGCCTCCCGGAGCGCGACGGGTATCCCAGCAGTGCTGATCGCGCCGAGGCCCTCAAGCGCACCATCACCACCGCAGGACGCACCGTTATCTTCTCGGCCACCACGGTCGCGCTGTCGATGGCGGCGATGGTGCTGTTCCCGATGCACTTCCTCAAGTCGTTCGCCTATGCCGGGGTGGCCACCGTCGCGTTCGCGGCCGCCGCCGCGGTGATCGTGACGCCCGCGGCATTGGTTGTGCTCGGCGATCGAGTCGACTCACTCGACGTTCGCCGGCTCGCCCGCCGGATCATGCACAGGTCCAAACCTGCGCCGATCCCCGTCGAACAGCGGTTCTGGTACCGCTGTGCAAGGGCCGTCATGCGCCGAGCGCTTCCGCTCGGTTTGGCGGTGGTCATCCTGCTGCTCGCGCTCGGCGCTCCGTTCCTCAACGTGCGGTGGGGATTCCCCGACGACCGGGTACTGCCGCAATCAGCATCGGCGCACCAGGTTGGCGATATGCTGCGCCGCGACTTCGCCGACAACTCCAACACTGCCGTCACCATCGTGGTTCCCGACAGCCAAGGCTTAACCCCGGCCGATATGTCCGCCTACGCCGCCAAACTGTCCCGGGTCTCCGATGTTCCCGCGGTGTCCGCCCCAACCGGAACATTTGTCGACGGGGTTCGCGCCGGACCGCCTTCCGCGCCAACCGGCGAGAGCCAGGGCAGCGCCTTCCTCACCGTCAGCAGCACCGCACCGCTGTTCTCCGACGCCTCCACAGCTCAGCTCGATCGGCTACACGCCGTCAGCGGTCCCGGCGGACGGGCGGTCCAGATGACGGGCACCGCCCAAATAAACAGCGACAGCGTGGAGGCCATTACGACCAAACTGCCGCTGGTGCTCGGGGTCATCGCCGTCATCATGTTCGCACTGTTGTTCCTGCTGACCGGAAGCGTTGTCGTACCGTTGAAAGCGTTGGTGCTTAACATTTTATCGCTCACCGCCGCATTCGGCGCGCTGGTGTGGATCTTTCAGGACGGGAATCTTTCCGGGTTCGGGACGACGCCGACTGGCACCCTCGTGGCGAACATGCCGGTGCTGCTGTTCTGTATCGCGTTCGGGTTATCGATGGACTACGAGGTATTTCTCGTGGCGCGTATCCGCGAATTCTGGCTGAAGCTGCGGGCAACCGGCGGTGGCCGCACCGCCGATAGTCAGCACGACAACGAGGAATCAGTGGCCCTGGGCATCGCCTACACCGGCCGAGTCATCACTGCCGCCGCGCTCATCATGTCTATCTCATTCGCGGCATTGATCGCCTCCAACGTGTCGTTCATGCGGATGTTCGGTCTCGGGCTGACACTGGCCGTGCTTGTGGACGCCACCCTTGTCCGAATGGTTCTGGTACCTGCGTTCATGCGTCTCATGGGAGCATCGAACTGGTGGGCGCCGCACTGGCTCAAACGGGTTCATGACCGCCTCGGCTTCAGCGAGGCGCCAAGCGCTCAACAACCAATGGCGCAGGAACGGAGCCGATCCCATGACGATCAATAGGCCAATCAGTGTCATCGCCGGTGTCCAGGGCGCGCTGCCGCCCCATCGCTACACCCAGCAGGAGATCACCGAGGCCTTCCTGGACGTCCCGGCATTTGCCGGTTTCGGCGACGTCGTACGCGGACTGCATGAGCACTCCAAAGTGAACAGCCGCCACCTGGTACTTCCGATCGAAAGCTACCCGCCACTGAATGACTTCGGCGATGCCAATGACATCTATATAGAGCACGCTCTGGACCTGGCGTGCGAGGCGCTGACAGCTGCGCTCGACGAATCAGGCTTGCGTCCAACCGATCTCGATATGATCATGACGACCACAGTCACCGGTATCGCGGTGCCGTCCCTTGACGCGCGCATCGTGGGCCGGTTGGGACTGCGGCCCGACGTACGCCGGATGCCGCTGTTCGGGCTGGGCTGTGTGGCTGGCGCAGCCGGTATCGCCCGTATGCACGACTACTTGGCCGGCGCACCCGATCACGTCGCCGCTTTGGTGTCGGTGGAACTGTGCTCGCTGACCTACCCGGCCACCGAGCCGACGCTCGCCAGCCTGGTCGGCAGCGCCCTGTTCGGCGACGGTGCCGCAGCGGTGATCGCCGTGGGCGAGAACCGCGCCGACAAGATAGACGCGACCGGACCTGATGTGCTCGACTCGGTGAGCAGGATGTATCCCGACTCCCTGGACACCATGGGATGGAAAGTCGGCCAGAAAGGCTTCCAGCTCGTCCTCTCACCAAATCTGCCCGAGCTCATCGACCGCTACCTGGCCGACGACGTGAACGGTTTCCTCGGCGATCACGACCTCACCGTCCCCGACATCCAGACATGGGTGTCACACCCCGGGGGCCCCAAGGTTATCGAGGCGATCACCGCCACGCTCGAACTGGCCGAAGACGCCCTTGAGTTGACGTGGCGCTCGCTGGCCGAGGTGGGCAACCTGTCCTCGTCGTCGGTCCTGTACGTGCTGCGCGACACCCTTGCCGAGAAGCCCGATGCTGGAACACCAGGGCTGCTGATGGCGATGGGGCCCGGCTTCTGCAGCGAGCTCGTGCTGCTTCGTTGGCGCTGAGAATGCTCGCTTACACCCTGCTGATCGCCGCGGTCGCGGTCGAACGCGTCGCAGAACTTGTGGTTTCCCAAAGGAATCTGAAGTGGAGTAGAGCACGCGGGGGTGTCGAGTTCGGCGCCGGACACTACCCGGCGATGGTATTGCTGCACACTGCGCTGCTGGCAGGTTGCCTGTTGGAAGCCAGCCACCGCGAGTTCATTCCGGCACTGGGCTGGCCGATGCTCGCCGTGGTGATCGCCGCCCAGCTCCTGCGCTGGTGGTGTATCGGCACGCTGGGCCAGCAGTGGAACACCCGCGTGGTCGTCGTGCCCGGCGCCGGCCGGGTCACCGGCGGCCCGTACCGGTTCATTCCGCACCCCAACTATGTGGCAGTCATCATCGAAGGCATCGCGCTGCCGCTGGTACACAGCGCATGGATCACCGCAGTGGTGTTCACCGTGCTCAACGCGGGGTTGTTGCGCACCAGGATCTCAGTCGAGAACACCGCACTGGCATCGCTGACCACCGATCAGCGAGACGCTTGACGTGATTGATCTGGTGATCGCGGGGGGCGGGCCTGCAGGTCTTGCCACCGCTATTCACGCAGCCCGGGCGGGCCTCGAGATCGTCGTGATCGAGCAGCGCACCGGTCCGATCGACAAGGCCTGCGGTGAGGGGCTGATGCCGCACGCGGTACGCCAGCTCGACCTGCTCGGGGCTCGGCCGGCGGGCAAAAAATTCCGCGGTGTGTCCTATTTCGATGACAACCATTGCATTACAGCGGATTTCAAATCAGGCCACGGGTTGGGCGTGCGGCGCAGTACCCTGCACGCCGCGCTGCAGCAGGAGGTGGCTCGGGCAGGAATACCGCTGGTGCATGACAAGGTCGGCGCCATCGTCCAGGACGGTGAATCGGTGACGGTGAACGACATTCGCGCCCGCTACCTCGCAGCCGCGGACGGTTTGCACTCACCGATCCGGGCCAGCCTCGGCCTCCAAGGCCGGGCAACCGGTACCCGGCGCTGGGGCATCAAGCGGCACATTGCCGGCACACCGTGGAGCGACTGCGTCGAAGTGTATTGGTCGCAGCACACCGAGGCGTATGTGACGCCCGTCGCCGACGACTGCGTGGGCATCGCGATACTCACCTCACAGCAGGGTCGCTTCGACCAACACCTCGCCGCATTTCCAGCATTGCGCGAACGTATCGATGGCTGCCCGCACCAGCCCGACCGCGCTGCCGGTCCGCTGCGACAGAAGGTGCGTAGCCGGGTAGCCGGCCGGGTGCTGCTGGTCGGCGACGCGGCCGGCTACGTCGACGCACTCACCGGAGAAGGGCTGGGGATGGCGTTCGCCGCGGCGCGATTGCTGGTGGACAGTGTGGTCGGCGACCGTCCCGCTGACTACGAACGGCAGTGGCGCCGAACCACCCGCCGTTACCGATTCATGACCGCGGCGATGCTGCACGCGAGCACGTCACCGCTGCGCCCACTTGTAGTGCCGGCGGCCAGCGGTATGCCGCGCGTGTTCACCGGCATGGTGAATCTGCTCGCCGACTAGAGCGGTGACGATGCCCCGCAAGGAACTGGAGAACGACCGAGCCGTGCACTCGAGCTGGAGCGCAGGAAACGCCGGGCCCGGGCCGCCGCCGCGATGGCGGGTGGTTGCGCGCGCATCACGCTGGTAACAACACGATCACTGAGCCGCGCGCCCCGC
>JAHZKD010000106.1 GCA_022600605.1 Actinomycetes bacterium | reverse complement strand
GGGCGGTAAGGGTGAAACGGTGCGGTAAGAGCGCACCAGCGCTCCGGGTGACCGGAGCGGCTAGGCAAACCCCACCCGAAGCAAGGCCAAGAATGTCGCACCGGGATCGCGGCAGCGCAGGCGTATGAGGGCTGCTCGCCCGAGTCTGTGGGTAGGCCGCTTGAGGCACCCGGTAACGGTGTGCCCAGATGGATGGTCGCCACTTCGCTGCCAGAAGGCAGTGAGGAACAGAATCCGGCTTACAGGCCAGCTCATCCGCCCCCGGCCTTTGACCTAGGCATTCGGCTAGTTGGAGCTGTCGCCGTCCGCAGTAGATCGATCCGAGCACCGAATGAATCTCATCTCGCGTCCGGTCGTCCGAATCGGGCCAGGGGTGGCTGTAGGTGCGGTGCCACGATTGTTCAGGAAATCAGCGTCGGCGTGATATTTCGCTGGCGGCGTCGATGTTCGCTTCCGAGATCAAGTTTGGTCGCCCGACTCATGAGCAGCCTGTCGGCGCTGCCGGTTCGCAGAACGCTGTCTTCGAGGATGGGGTTCGGGCTGCGGTGGCGTTGCCGGTTGGTGAGGGTGGTTTGTGGAAGCCAGGTTCGGACCCCACCGCGATCGTCAGTCCTGTCGTCGTGGCGACCTTGTCGGTGTATGGGGCTGCCGGTGAGAAACGCCGCTCGGGCAGGGCCGCGTATGACGAGGATACAAGTCTTGCCCGCCGCTGGTCGGGGTCCGACGACCCCATCGTCGGGCCGGCGGTGGGCGAGGGGCGGCCGGCTGCGCGATGGGTACCTTCTCCCTATGTGCGCGCGCTCGGCCCACCCCAAGGTGGTTCACAGCCGAAGTTTCCATGTCCTGAACGCCACCGGTCGTGGCGGTGTTGTGAGTGTAGGGCGATGGTGTACGGGCCGCCGCTCGGTCAGCAGGAGGGTAACGGTCCCCGTGGGTGTGGCGAATACATAGCAGGCGCTCGGGCTGGTTTCGTGACCGAGTCACGAACAGAAAGGTGTGATCCAAATTCTGAAGTACCAGGGCAGGTCCGTCCGCGCATGGCCTCGCAGAGCAAGGCAGAGCAAAGCGGACTACTAAGACACATTCTAGACTCAGGAAATCAAGCGAACTCGCTGCCAGGCTCCCGCTGGCCCGAAATTTCTGAGAGTTACCTGGGAATTTCTAAGAGTTACCTGGGGATTAGCAAAATGGCGCCGCGCTCATGATAACGCTCAAGCTACTCTATTTAGGATGCCGTCTCAGCTGGGCGGCAAAGCCAGTCGAAACAGAGAGGGGCAGGCCGATGGCCGCCATCTTCGACAAATCCGCAAGGGTGGGTGCCCTCGCCGTTGGTGCCCTGCTCGTCAGCCTGGCTGCCCTGACATCCGGCGCTGCAAGCGCCGGCGCGAGCCCCAACGATCCGGGCATGGACCGGGTGGGCGGCGACGGAGACGTGAGCTCGCGTCAGGCCCACGCCGTCTCCGGTGCTAACCACTGCGACGTGAGCACCGGGACGCACGGAACTTCCCAGGTGAGAGACTCTGACCATGGCGTGCCGATGCAAAGGAATCGTGAGGCCGGGCCGAGTTGGGTCGGGTCGGATGGCTGGCAGGCTATTGGTACGTCGCGCCAGAGCCCTTGGCGTAACTCGTTCAATCGCCGGATGAGAACGAGAACCGGTCTGCAGTGCCACGACGGTGCCGCACGCCGGTGGCGTTGACGCTTGACAGTTCTACCCCCCGGCGATGGCCCGCTGCCGGTATGACGGGACCGCAGCACTACTAGCGGCAGCTCTGACCTGCAAGGTTGGGTAGTTGGTGCTGTACCCGTTCGCAGTGCGTCCGCGGTAGATCCGAGCACTGAGTCGATTGCGTCCCGTGTCCGGTCGTCCGAATCAGGCCACAGGTGGCTATAGGTGTCCAGCGTCTCGACCGCACTGGCGTGCCCAAGACGTGCCTGGACCGTCTTGACGCTTTCTCCGTGACGGATGAGCAAGCTCGCGTAGTAGTGACGCAGGGCGTGGAACCCGGTCCGGGCCGGGAGTCCGGCTGTCTTGACCGCAGACCGCCACCTATGTCCGAACGCCGACCCAGTGATCGGCTTCCCCGACCGTGTGAAAACTAAGCCATCGGGCCCGGCAGGAAACTCCGCTAGATGCGCCGCGAGCGCATCGACGACTACCTGGGGGAGCGGGATGGTTCGGTTGCTCGCGCCCGTCTTGGGCGGAGAAAGCGTCGAGCCTTGCCCCGGCAGCGTGACGAGCTGCCGGTCCACCATCAACGTGCGCTCTAGGAATCGGACGCGGTCGACCGTCAGCCCGAAGCATTCACCCTGCCGCATTCCGGTACCGGCGGCGCGTGTGACGAGCGCGCCTAACTGCGGCGGTAAAGCATCGCGGAGCGCGTCTGCTTGCTCGGTCGTCAGCGGCACGATCTGCTTGCGCGTCACCTTGGGCAGGTTCGTTCCTTCGCATGGGTTCGACACGATCCGCCGATCCCGAATCGCGGACCTCATCACGGTGGAGACGATGCCGTGCAGCACGCCAACAGTGGACGGCGCCAACTCCAGTCCCTTCACCCACGCCTGGATATCGCTGGGCAAGATCGCCGATAGGCAGCGGCTACCGAGTGTCGGGTAGGCGTGCCTGCGGAGTATCGTCTCGACATGTGCGCGGGAACTGGGACGCTGTACGTCAGGTTCGCGCGGAATCCCCGCTACCGCGATCGGCGGCGGCCACCCCTACCGTGTAGGGCCCCGCCACAGACAATCCGAGCACGAACACCGCCGCGCCGGCTCTAGCGCCACATCGCAACATCGCCATCAGGGCACCCCGCTTCGCCGTAGCCGCCGACACAAACGCCTCACAGACCCCCGCACGCCATGGCGCGCAGATCGCCGCCAACCAGGCCGGTTGTAGGGGGTGGGGGATACCCCAAAGGCGCTTTTCCCCACGCCTCGCACCGCCCAGCGTGCTCTTTCTCCCTCGTAAAATCTCCAGAAAAAGGGTTGGGGCTTTCCGGTTCCGTCCGCCAGTGCGTCCGCAGTAGATTCACCTCGCTCAACGCTCGCCAACGCTCTCAAGCCGCTGACCTGTCGTTTTAGCAAACAGTCAACGCGGCCAACCGCTGCATACGCCCAGCGAACAGAATCCGGCTTACAGGCCAGCTCATCTGCCCCAACTTACCTGACCAGCGAGGTCAGTTAGTTGGGGCTGTACCCGTCAGCAGCGAGTCGGCAGAATCTGCGACACCCAAATTCTCTTTGATAAACTTTCCAAGATTATCAGGCCCGTTCTTGAAATGGAAAGAAGAATGGGACCCCTTGCTTATAAGATTCAATAACAAGATTCGCCCCTCTGTCAATTTTTTCAGAAAAAGATCAAAAGTGGAGATCGGAATTCCACCCGGGAATTTTTCTTCAATCACTTAAAATTTACTACTGGGTGTTTGGCTTAATAGAGGGCCCAGGTGCAACTGACTCGCCAATACTCTTCTCGTCTATTGTCGTGATGCTGCCCAGTGCTTCGATTTGCTGTGTAGCGGTATTGATAACCTCATCATACAGCGAAAGAACATCCCGGTTAAAATCAGGAGTGTCTTCTGCTGTAATCCTAAACAGCTGCATCTTATTCAAGAAGTTATTTAGAACATGATGAGCAGCTGAGAGCATAGCTTCATAAACCTTGGCTTTTTCAAGTTCTACGCGAAGAAGTCTCTCGCGTGTTTCTAGACGGTCGTGCCGAGTGATGGCTCGCCGCATTAGTATTATCAGCATGGCGAAAGCGGGCACTATTATTGTGAGAAGCATACCTAAAGAGATCAGCACCATGGACCCTATTGACTCCTTGGCTTGCGTGACATCTTTGTAGATCTCAAAGGCGCCTATGATTGTGCCATCTTGGTTTCGCATGGGAGTGTAGGTTTCCACGACCTCCACACCGTGACGCATTTCGTTTTCCAGGTCCCAAACTTTATCCTCGGTCTCGTACTTTGAATATGGCGTACCAGCTAGAGCGGTAGCCAACGCCTTGTTATCCTTATCTACGTTCCCAATAACCGTGGGGTCTGTTGAATAGATAATCTGATTCTGCATATTAAATATTTTGATCTTGACGATGTTGAAAGGGGCAAGGAATTGTCGTACCTCGCTATCGATCTTTAGCAATTTATCCTCCGAGGGAATCCAAACCCCGCCTTCCGCAGGAGCTTGCTTCAAAGCATCCTTCATAACATGAGAGGACAATGCCGCCGAGACTGCCGTGGAGTTATCCTCCGCCTCGCGCATTACAAAATCATTCAGAATTGCTCGCGTCCCGAGGGTGCCCAGCAGAATTGTTATAATTGCGGTCGCAAAGGTGAGGCCAAGAAAAAGTTTATATACTCTAGCTTTCATGCCATCATTTCTCCATTGTGAATGGTCACTGTTCGTTGTCGGGCGACTCTGACGACGGTCCCCCCTGACGGTTGGGGTGGACCCACCGCGCCAGTGTCGCGAAAAGGTCATCCACATCGATCGGTTTTCCGATCACGTCGTTCATCCCTGCACGCAGGCTCTTTCTTCGATCTCCTTGCATCACGTTTGCTGTCAGGGCGATGACGGGTAGTTCAGCGAAATGCTTCACGGTACGCAGTTGCCGGGTTGCCTCGTACCCGTTCATGATCGGCATCTGACAGTCCATCAGCACGCCGTCGAACTTCGGGTCTTGGGTAAGCCTGTCGAGGGCTGATTGTCCGCCGGTTGCCACAACCACTTCGATGACACCGGTGCGTTCCAGGATGAGGCGGGCCAGGTCGGCGTTGATTGCGTCGTCTTCGACAAGCAACAACCGGGCCCCCGCCAGTGACTCGATGTCGCGATGACGTGATGCCAACGGATCGCTCGACGCCACGTCCCCCGGTGGACGGTCGTCGGCTTCCAGGTGCATGAGTGCGTCGACCAAGTCCGAGTGCGTCAGTGGTTTTTCCAGGAATCTTTCGACCTTAACCCCCCGTGCATCGGCTTCCTGCTTGGCTCCCTCGACGTTCTGGACGGTCATGATGATCGCCGGCGGGGCCTGGTCGCCGAGAGCGTCCTGCACTCGGATGAGGCATTCCAGGCCGCTGACGGGCATCTTCCAATCAAGTATCAGCACGTCGTAGGGGGTTCCCGCCCGGTGGGCCGCCAGTCCCTTGTCGGCGGCCTGCCCGCCATCGTCGGCCTGGTCGATGGCTTCTATCCCCAGGCCGGTGAGCATGTGTGTGACAATTTCCAGCGCTGCCGCGTTGTCGTCGGCTACCAGGATGTTCAGATCCGTGATCTCCGTGATCTCCGTGGCGTGCCGCGGCTGACCTTGCTCCTGGTTGCCGGGTAAACCCAGGTCGAGGGTGAAGTGGAAGGTGGACCCGACGCCGGGCTCGCTTTGCGCCCAGAGGCTCCCGCCCATCAGAGTGACAAGGTCGACGGTGATCGCCAGCCCTAAGCCGGTGCCTCCGTATCGGCGCGTGGTGGAACTGTCGCCTTGTCGGAAGGCCTCAAACACCTGGTTGAGCTGCTCGGGTGTCATGCCGATACCGGTGTCGGAGACCCAGAAGTGCAGGTTGCTGGAGTCGATACTTGACGAAGCATTCTGGGCAACCTCGATCCCGAACCCCACTTCGCCGGTCTCGGTGAACTTCAACGCGTTAGAGCCCAGGTTCACCAGAATCTGGCCCAGTCGTAACGGGTCGCCGACAACCTGAGTTGGCACATCAGCGGCTATGTCGAGCAGCAACTCGACAGGGTCACTGCCGGTGGTGCCTCTCGTGGCGGATAGGCGCCGGAGCGTATCCGAGGCCATCGATCGCAGGTCGAACGCGACGTGTTCCAGTTCCAGGTTGCCGGACTCGATCTTCGACAAGTCCAGCAGGTCGTTGAGGAGCCGCAGCATTTGTTTCGCCGAGGTGTTCACTTCTTCCACGAAACGGCGCGCCTTTTCCCCCAGAGGCTCCTCCATGGCCAGCGCCGACATGCCGATGACGGCGTTCATCGGCGTCCGAAGTTCATGGCTTATGTGGGCCAGGAACTCACCCTTGGCTAAGCTCGCCTGCTCGGCACGGGCTGTTTCCGCCGCGAGTGTCACCATTTGTTCCCCTATGCGGGTCTCCAGCGCATCGCGGTCCGAGACGTCGTGAAGAATACCGCTGAAACATGTACCCGTATCGGTCTGGAATTCTGATACGGATACATGAAGGGGGAACACCTCCCCGTTCTTGCGCCGCCCCTGAACCCAGCGACCGGTACCGATGACGTGCTTTTCTCCGGTCTCCCGGTAGCGCTGAAGGTAGCCGTCGTGCTCGCTACCGAACGGCTCGGGCATCAACATCTTCACGTTTCGGCCGATCAACTCCGATGGCTGGTAACCGAACATCCGGACAACCGAATCGTTGGCCGTCAGGACGACGCCATCGGAACCGATCGTCATGGTCGCTTCCGCCGCAGTACTCAGAACAGCGTCGGCCCGCGTCTTCTCCTTATCCAGCTCCCGCGTCTTGAGCGCAACTCGATCCTCCAGTTCCTTATTGAGCACCGGCACCTTGGCGTTCAACACCGAATCCACGACGCCTTCAGCCTCTGCATCCCTGACGCGCCCACGCTCGTACGCCATGTAGCCGAGGACACCGGTCGCGGCCAAACAGCCGAGAAGAACGGCCCACACAGGCCACATTCCAAGGACGAGATCAAGGTCCGCCTCGGCGCGGTCCTCAATCCAGATTTTCGTACCGCCCGCCGCCGCACATGACAACAGGACGCCCAGGATCAGGATCCCGACCGGTAATCTCCGCCCATCACGGATTCCGAAGCGCGGGTTACGTTTCGCCGGCCCGGAAGTATTCGATGTCGCTGCCATCAGCTTCCACACCCGAACCGCCCCGGCCGATCAGGGTCCTCCACATGTTCACGCAGTTCGTCAACCAGACCTGGCATGGTGTCCATGATCGAGCCGGCCGTCGATCGCTGACCTGCCCCCGCGGCCTGCTCCAACCGGGCCAACGCATCAGCCACCCGCATGGCACCGATCGCCGCCGTGGACGATTTCAGTGTGTGGGCCAACGCGCGCACACCGGCAAGATCCCCGCCGTTGCACAGGTTCTCCAGGGCGGGCAGGCTCTCACCCAAAGAGACCATCACTCGGTCCACAAACTCCTGGGCCAAGGAATCCCCGACCGCGCCCGCCAGCTTGCGCGTATCCAAAACAGGCCGACTCATCGGCTGCCTTCGTCCACGGGGGACGGATTCGAACCTGCCCTTCGCAAGAAAGCCAACGCCGCGTCCAACGTCAGCGGTCGGCTGAGGATGAAACCCTGCACCACGTCGACACCACAATTCAGTGCGATCGCCCATTCTTCCCGGGTCTCCACCCCCTCGGCCACGCTGCGCAATCCCACCTTCCTCGCCAACTCGGCACTGGTCTCAACGACAGCCAGTGCCGCGCGATCGTCGACAGCGGAACAAATGAACTGGCGATCTATCTTCAGCTCACTGAAAGGGGCAGCCTGCAGTTGCCTCAGCGAGGAGTAACCGGTACCGAAATCGTCGATCGATAATTCGAACCCGGCCATGCGCAATCGCGCCAAGACCTCCAGGGAATCGGTGGTAGACAGACCCAGGCTCTCGGTCACCTCAAGCACGATCCTGCTCGGTTCAATGTCGGCCGCAGCCACCAGTGCCGCCATTCGGCCAGGTAGGTCAAGCTCCCTAAGGCTGGACACCGAAATGTTCACGGACACCCGCAAACCATCCGAACCTGTCGCCGCCGCCAGCTTCGGATAGTCACCCAGGACGTGGCCCACGACGCTGGCGGTCAATCCTTCGATGAGCCCACACTCTTCAGCCACACCGATGAAGTCCTCGGGAGGTACTACGCCGTATGTCGGATGACCCCACCGCACGAGAGCCTCGAAACCAGTCACCACCTGCGGCTTCGTTGCCATCACCTGCGGCTGATACAACACGAACAGCTGATCCGTGGCGATCCCCTCGCTCAGGTCCGCGACACTGATACGCGAAGCGGAGCGGCGAGGGGCATGGACCGTGGGTTCATATGCGCGGTAGCGAGCCAACAGGTCACGGGCGCCGGCAGGCGTGAACGGTTTGGACACCATACCCGCGTACGCCAGATCGTGCTGTTGCGCCAATTGCGCGGCCACATTTCGCATGGCCTCCGATTCTCCGCTGAAAACCGCGAACATCCCCCCGAACCTCAGCTGCTCCAACTCCCGCATCAATGACAACCCGTCCATCGTCGGCATGTTGATGTCACACATGATCAGATCGGGGAAGGAGGTATCCGACTCCAACAAAACCAGGGCAGCCGCCCCATCAATCGCGTGCACAACGTCGCGAACGCCAATTCCTCGCAGGACAGCAGCTGCAAGATCGGCCATGATCGAGTCATCATCGACGATCAGCACTCGCGGAACTTGCGTACGGCCCACAACCACAACCTCCCGTGAGAGCACCCTTCTGAACTCTACGATCATTGACCGCCGGGCGAGGCGAAGCCCGAAAACATCTATCCCAATATGCCAACGTGCCTCACCAAGTTTGAGCGCGTGGCCGGTGGTGGTGTCTCACCTACTTTGAGCGCCTGGCCCGGAAGGCTTGCCCGATGTGGAGTCCAAGAACAACCACGTGGTAGGCAAACGCGGGTTCTATTGACGCTACGACACCTCCGCGGAGTTGGAGCTGCTTAACGGGCTGCGGCCGCCGGTGTCGCTGCGGCTGAACTTCTTCACCCCGACGAAGAAGGCCGTTGGCTACACCACTACCGCCGATGGCCGCCGCAAACGGATCTATGACACACCGGCCACCCCGTGGCAACGTCTGCACGCATCGGATGAGCCTGATGTGAAACAACTCTCGACGGTGGCTGCACGGATCAAGGGCATCAACCCGGCCGACCTGACCTGTGCCGTCACCTGGTCAACATCCCCGCCCGCGGCCCGACCCCGACGCCCCCCTTCCTGTACTTACCCAGCCACTGGCCCTGGGAACCTGCCTGGATCAGCCTGTCGCACAACACCATCGGCCGACTTTCAACTGAACCACCGCCACCCGATCCGACGACCAGGACCCCAATATGAAACGCTGGGCAGACCAGCCGGTCCGCCATGCCCACCGCCCGCCAAAATCAACATCAGAAACTCAACCCATCGACACGGGGCACATCGGTGGAATCAGGCCAATGCTGTTCAGCGACAATCTGGTTTCGTCCGGTCTCCTTGGCTTGGTATAGGAGTTCGTCGCATCGGTGGACGGCGCTGATTGCGGCGTCGGGTGTTGCCACTGCTTGTGCGAGCACTCCGATGCTCACCGTCACGATCGGGGCCACCGGCGAGCTGGAGTGTTCGATATTCAGGTCCTGCACTTGCTGGTGTATTTGGTTGGCGGTTTTTTCGGCGTAGTCAAGGGTCACGCTCGGGAGGATGATCAGGAATTCCTCGCCACCGTATCGGACGACTATGTCGGTCTTCTTGCTGCCGAAACCTTTTACGACGGAGGCTATTCGCTTGATCGCCTCGTCGCCGGCTACGTGTCCATAGGTGCCGTTGTAGTGATGAAACCAGTCAATGTCGACCATCAGCATCGCGACGGGTTTCGACTCCCGGACACAGGATGCCCACAGGACCCCAAGATTCTCGGCCAGAGCGCGACGGTTGGACAGTCCGGTGAGTTCATCGGTCCGGGATAGAAGTTTGAGCCGTTCATTTGCGGTCTCGAGATCTTTCCTGGCGTCCGATAGTTGGCGCACCGACCGATCGGCGGATTCTATTGCTGAGGCGATGGCATAAACAGCCGTGAAGGCTAAGACGACCAGAATCTGATCTCGCACCAGGGAAGCGAGGGGATCCCCGTGCCGCGAAATGGCTATCAAGGTCGAGATTGTTGCTAACGCCGCCGCTGGCGGAGCCCCGACTGCTCCGAAGAGCAACGATAAGAGCACAGCATTCGCCAGCGCGACCTGCGGCGCTAGCATGGTCATGTCCGTGAGCGCGAGAGCGATGGACACCACAAACAGGACCGCTGCTACTCCGCTGCCGACCAGGACCATGGCAGTTGAGCGATGTCGAGCGACCGATCGGCTGGTGTCGCGGAGCAGCAACCCGAATGGGACTCCGACTAGTATCCCCAGGCTGTCCCCGAACCACCAGCTTCTCCAGGTTTCGAGGTAGTCGATATCGAATGCCCAGACCAAGCCGAAGGCTCCAAGTGTGCCGGTCAATGCTGGGACCGTGACCGCGCCGACAACCAGGGACAAGGCGCCGCGTATCGAAAGGAGCCCGATACTGCGCCGACTCCCGGCGATCAGCGCGGCGACAAGCACGACCAGAGTAGCCTCGCTAGCATTCGCGACACCTAAGACGAGAGCGTGATGCGGCGCCATAGCACTGAGTGTCAGGTCGCCGATCACTTCGGCAAGTAGCCCTGCCGAATACACGTAGAGCCAGTCGCTTGGCCGGAACCGAAGTAGTGCTGTGACGAGGACGGCGTTGGGTAGCCACAGCAACGCCGCGGCGTGTGGCGACACGAATTGGTCGAGGGAAAGAACAAACGAATAGGCGCAGAAAATGACAAGGAACGAAATGCCTCCGCGCCAACGCGCCTCTTGGGGCCAGAAAACGGCCCGCCCCCACTCATCGGTACTGCTGGTGGAGGGCTCGGCCATTGCGCTGTCCCCTCCAGAGCAGTAATGCCTCAACTGCAGGATGCTTCTGTCGGACAGTCTTACTCACCGTCCGCGCTGCCAGATGCACTTTATCGACTCGTACCTGCACGGTCGATGGTTTCGGAGGTTGTGCCGCACGATTGGCCTGTGATTGGCGCAATGCCACCTGGCGGCCTCGAGTTCTCTGTTGGAAAGGATGTCTTCCGCGGCGGGGACGTCAAGGCGGATTCCGCAGGTGTTGAATTATCAGGACTTGCGGACCGCCTTGTGCAGTTCTCTCAGTGCGCCCTCGAGTTGGTCTCGCCATCGCTGGGCGAGGTTGTCTTCCTGCTGGTACAGCAACCCGTAGGTGAAAGTATCCTCGCCGGCGGCGTGCGCCAATGCAGCCTGCTGGCTCAGATGTAGCCGGCTGACCACACTGTCCTGGTGATCGCCCAATAGCGTCTGGATGCGCTTGGCACGGTCGGCCACCTTCGTCGCGCCCATGGCCGCGGCGTGGTAGCGCAGTTCTTTGGCGCGCTTGCGGAGGCGGTGCAGTGCTTCGTCCTCATCGGCGCCTTCAGCGGCTGCGGCATAGGCTGCCTTGGCAGCCTTGCAGATCAGCTTGTAGGCCGACTTGATCGTCATGTGAGCTGGTTCCTCGCCGCGGGTCCGAGAGGGAGGTTTGGCTGCCGCCAGCGCCTCGAGTGCGTCGAGTAGCCGGAAATAGCGTTGTGAGCTCAGTGCCGTCAGTGATCGCCTCCACCCGCTCTCGTAGCGCTTCTTGGCGCCTCCTACGAGCCGCTCCCGTACAGGACCACGAACATTGGGTTCCGGCAGCGCGTCCAGCTCTCGCGCATATCGCTCCGCGAGCACCTCGGCATCGCGTGCCACGCCAAGCACACCAGCGAGCTCACGTAATTCTCCGAGAATCCACTCGTCGTCGGTGATCCCCAAGGACCCTGCCGCCGACCGCAGCAGGGTGCGAATCTTGCGGGTCGCCACTCGCATCTGGTGGACCGAGTCGTAGGCATCCGCCCGGACGGCGCGATCCCAGCCGAGAAGTTCGGCGACCTGCTCGGCGATCGCCCGGTGCAGAGGATCGGCCGGCGCTTCAGGGGCCTCCGGCACGGGTCCGCTCAACGCGAGCAGCCGCTCCAGCTTTGAACGCTGACCGGCCGGGCATCCTCCGGCGTCCTGCAGGCGGTTGGTCAAGCGGGCCAACAGCGCGGCCCCGCCGCCCGAGGCGATCTCGAGTTCCCATTCGCGCCAGCGCTGCTCGTCTCCGCCGTGGGCCCTCGCGGTGACCTGGTCATCGTAGAACCCGGCAACCACGGAGCCGTCGGGTCCATACAACGTCGCCACGGTCCTGGTGGTGCTGATGTGGGCCATCGGCATCAACGGGCGGTCACGCACGACCGCCAGCACCACGTCGCGAAGGCTTTCCGGCACTGCGAGTTCGGCGGTCGACCAGGTCGTCAGGGGCACCGGCACCTCGGTGCGGGTTTTCGGTCCGGACGGCAGCTTGAGGTGCCACCCGGCGTCCGACTCGCCGCTACTTCGCCGCAAGGTGATCCGGTTTCGGGCCAAGTCATGACCCGATGTGTCGAAATACACATCATCGAGTTGTTGTGACGGTGATCGCTCGACGCGGACCACTGACGAAAGTCCGTCGAACGAGGGCGTCACACCGGACTCGACAACATCGAATGTGCGCTCAGTCTCCGTATGTCCGGAGGTTTCAGGCGGGCTGGCAGCCATGATCCCTTCATCTGCGTCGCTTGGATCGGGTATCTGGGAATGCCAAGAGTGCCACATCCGAGTGAATCGATTCAGAGTCCCGGGCGTCCCTGGGCGCTCAATTGCCTCGATTCTGAGGGGCCGAAGCCTCGGATGACACGATGGGCCTGGTCGGTATGGCGCGCGACGCGGCTCGCTTTTTCGTCGGCCCTCTTCGTTTTTTCGCCCGCAGCCTCTTAGAATGCCCTTATGGACCGGGAAGCAGGCCTCACTGCCGGTGGTGCGGGCGAGCTGAGGCTCGAGGACTACCTCAGCCCTGAGGGCAAGATCGTGATTCCCGCGGGTATGGCGTTGACGTCATTTCTGGGCCGCAACGCCGCCGCGCTTGGTGATGTGCCGGCATACCGCTATCTCGACTTCGATCGGGATTGCACTGTTGAGCTGACCTGGGCGCAGCTGGGCACACGGTTGCGAGCGGTCGGTGCCCGCCTGCAGCAGGTTGCCGACGCAGGCGACCGCGTCGCCATCCTGGCTCCCCAGGGGGTCGAGTATGTCGTCGGGTTCTTCGCCGCCATCCAGGCTGGCGCCATAGCTGTGCCGCTGTTCGCTCCTGAACTGCCCGGTCATGCCGAGCGACTCGATGCCGTACTTGCCGATGCCCGGCCTACGGTCGTCCTGACGACGACGGCGGCGGCCCAGTCGGTTCGCGAATTCGTGCGCACCCTTCCCCGTGACCGGCGACCCCGCAACATCGCCGTGGATGCGGTGCCCGACACCGTAGGTGCCAGGTTCGTTTCCGCACCGTTGGAAACCGATGCGATCGCCTACCTGCAGTACACCTCTGGGTCGACCCGAGACCCCGCGGGGGTCGAGATCACGCACCGAGCGGCGTGCACCAACGTCGTGCAGATGGTCCTGTCGGTCGGACTGGACTCGAATATTCGCAGCGTCAGTTGGTTGCCGCTCTTCCACGACATGGGTCTGTTGATGATCATGTTCCCGGCGCTGGCCGGCCGACACATCACGTTGATGTCGCCGGTGGCATTCGTGCGCCGCCCTTACCGATGGATCCAGGAGCTGGGCGCATCGGACCTGACGACGTTCGCAGCAGCACCCAACTTTGCTTTCGAGCTGGCAGCCGAGCGCGGCCTGCCACCTGCGGGGGAGGCGCTCGATCTCAGCAACGTGGCGGGTCTGATCAACGGGTCGGAGCCGGTGAGTATCAGCTCGATCGATAAATTCACCGCGGCCTTCGCCCCGTACGGACTGGACTCTTCGGCGATCAAGCCGTCCTATGGAATGGCGGAGGCAACACTGTTCATCTCCACCACTCCACACGGTGCTCGCCCCAAGGCGATGCACTTCGACCGGGATGAGCTTAGTGCGGGACGTGCCGTTCCCGTGGCCCCCGATCACCCGAATGCGGTACCCCAGGTTTCCTGCGGACAGGTTGCGCGCAGCCAATGGGCGGTGATCGTCGATCCGGCCAACGACGCTGAGCTTTCCGATGGCTACGTGGGCGAGATCTGGTTGCATGGTGACAATGTCGGCCACGGATATTGGGGT
>JAHZKD010000105.1 GCA_022600605.1 Actinomycetes bacterium | reverse complement strand
CACGCACCGCAAGCGGAACTCCGTCAGCTGTGGTGACCATACAGCTGCGGTACGCGTCGAGCAGCTCGAAATCTTCTTCGCTGTGCGGGTCGTCGGCAGTCACTCGCCGGCGCGGCGAACGGACCACCGAGGCCCCCGCGGCGGTACCGACGGCCGACGCGCCCGCCGCGCCGGCCAACCACCCAGCTCGAGCGCTCACCCAGATCCGCCCCCGCCCTCGCCCGATCGCTCCTCACGTCCACGGTGGTAACTCCTGACGATGCGCCCTCGCGGGCTGGTGACGACCTCGTAGTTGATGGTGCCCAACAGCTCGGCCCAGTCTTGTGCAGTCGGCTCGCCCTGGGCGCCGGGGCCGAAAAGGATTGCGTCGTCGCCCACCATGACCTCGGTCGGGCCCGGGCCCAGATCCACCACGAACTGGTCCATGCAGATGCGACCGACACCTGCGTAGCGCCTGCCGTTGATCGACACCTCGATGCGCCCGGACAAGTTTCGAAAGACTCCGTCGGCATAACCGGCTGGGATCAACGCGACCACCGTGTCGTGCGGGGCGATCCAGCCATGGCCGTAGGACACGCCATCGCCTGCCTTGAGCGGTCGGGTCATCACCACAGGGCATGTCACGGTCATCGCTGGACGCAGCCCCAGGTCGCCGCGATCGGGCAGCGGGCTCAGCCCGTACACCGCGATGCCCGGGCGCACCATGTCGAACGCTAGATCAGGACGGGTCAGGACTGCTGGTGAGTTACTCAGGTGCACCACATCGAAGCGCAACCCGCGGCCACGAGCCAGTGCGACCATGTCGGTCAACCGCTGCGCCTGCTGGTCGTTGAGCGGGTGATCCGGGTCATCGCCGCGCACGAGGTGTGACATGATCCCGTGCGCCCGTACGGCATCGTCGGCCTGCGCCCGAAGCAGGGCCGCAATCATCGCCGGATAGTCGGCCGCTGCCACCCCGTTGCGGTTCAGTCCGGTGTCTGCCTTGATGGTGACCGTCGCAGTACGGCCGGTGCGCCCGACCGCGGCGACGACGTCGTGAATCTCGCGTTCGGAGGACACCGCCACCTGGATATCGGCCAGCAACGCCGGCGCGAAGTCGGTATGCGGAGTGTGCAACCAAGCCAGCACGGGTGCGGTAATGCCGTCGCGGCGCAGCGCCAACGCCTCGTCGAGGGTTGCGACGCCCAATTCCGCGGCGCCCGCAGCCAGCGCGGCCCGCGCCGCCGGGGTGGCGCCGTGTCCGTAGCCGTCCGCTTTGACCACGGCCATTACCGCAGCTGAGCCCGCGTGTTCGCGCAGGGTCGCCACGTTGTGTGCGATGGCGTCGAGGTCGACTGACGCAGTGGGCAAAGCCCTCGGCACGTTGTGGGTCGTGTTGGCGGTGTTGATCACTGCACCCGATTGTCCCAGTCCCGGGTTAGTGGGCGAAATGCTCCTCGTCAGCGAAGCCGCCGATGTTGGCCTTGCCCAGCTTGACCAGCACCTCAAGTAGGTCGTCACGCAGCGCGCGGGCCATGTTCGCCGAGAAGCCTTCGCGCACCACCACGCGAAGCACCGCGACATCGCTCGCACCCTCGGGCATCGTGTAGGCGGGCACCTGCCAGCCGTAGCTGCGCAGCAGCGCGGAGACATCGAACACGGTGTACTTGACCCCCTCGACGAGCCGGAACGCGACCACCGGAATCGCCGATCCGTCGGTGATCACGTGGACCACCGGTTTGTTGTCGGAGCCGGCCATGACGGCCAGTTCGCGGGAGAACCACTGCGCGGTGTCGGACAGGCATCTCATCACCTGGGCGTAGCCCTTGCGGCCCAGTCGCAGGAAGTTGTAATACTGCCCCACTACCTGATTGCCCGGGCGGGAGAAGTTGAGCGTGAATGTCGGCATGTTGCCGCCCAGATAGTTCACCCGGAACACCAGGTCCTCCGGCAGATGCTCAGGGCTGCGCCACACCACGAAGCCGATACCCGGGTAGGTCAGGCCGTATTTGTGCCCGCTGACGTTGATCGACACCACCCGCGGCAGCCGAAAGTCCCACCTCACATCGGGGTGCAGGAACGGCACCACGAAACCGCCGCTGGCCGCATCGACGTGCACCGGAACATCCGGCCCATCGCTTTTGGCCAGCTTGTCCAGAGCCGCGCAGATGGCCGCGACCGGCTCGAGCTCGCCGGTGAAGGTGGTGCCCAGAATCGCCACCGCGCCGATGGTGTCCTCGTCGACGGCGCCGAGCACCTGCTCCGGGGTGATGACGTAGCGGTCGTGCTCCATCGGCAGGTAGCGGGCCTCGACATCGAAATACCGGCAGAACTTCTCCCACACCACCTGCACGTTGGACCCCATCACCAGGTTCGGGGTGCGCGAACGCCAGTCCTGGCCCGCCTTCTCCAGCTTTTCCCGCCACCGCCACTTCAGGGCCAGGCCGGCCAGCATCACCGCCTCGCTGGACCCGACCGTGGTCACCCCGACCGCGGTGGACGGGTCCTCGTCGCTCAGGTTCTCGGCGTGGAACAGATCGGCGACCATACACACGCAGCGCTGCTCGATCGCCGCGGTGACCGGGTATTCGTCCTTGTCGATCATGTTCTTGTCGAAGGTCTCCGCCATCAGCCGGCCCGCCTCGGGATCCATCCAAGTCGTCACGAAGGTAGCCAGGTTGAGCCGGGAACTGCCGTCCAACATCAGCTCGTCGTGAATGAACTGATAGGTCTGTTCGGCGGGCATCGACTCGTCGGGAAGCCGCAGGGCGGGCAGCGGTGTCGTGAACAGCCGACCGGTGTAGGAGGGGGT
>JAHZKD010000104.1 GCA_022600605.1 Actinomycetes bacterium | reverse complement strand
CTGCGCCGAGATCAGCTGATGTAATGCCTCCAGCTGCCGGCTTTGGGCTTCGATGAGGTAGCGGTCAGCTGTGAGCAGGCAGTAGAAACGGGCCGGCAGCGCCGAGTTGGGTTCTACCAGTGAGCGTTTGCACTGCGCGTCGGGCAGGCCGGCCGGGGAATCGGCGGGGGTGAAGCCCCGGCTTACAGCGTCCTTGGAGAACCCTTCGAGCAGTTTCGTCGCGGCGTCGCTGTCGCGGGTGCGATAGACCTGGGTGCCCGATTGGGCAACGAGGTCGGTGCCGGTGGCGGCGAAGAGTTCTTGTGTGACAGCGGGTTGGGAGTCAAAGGCCAGCTGGCCGCGGGGACCGTAGTAGCGGTCATTGACGAGGTTGGTTTGGTCCGGTGGTGGTAGTTGGGTGCGCGCCAGCAGACCATCGGGGTCGCGGGGCAGCTCGGCGAGCTTGTCGACCGGGGTGGGTTCGAACGTGTCGATGAGCGGGATCTGCTGGGCCAGAGTGTCGGTGACCACAGCGGCGGCGTCCTGCGCACTGGAGGTCGATAAGACGACCTGGCCCCGCAGGTAGGGGCCATCGGCGGTCAAGGTGCCAGGCGAGATCACCAGTCCGAAGCTACCGTGCGTCACCTTGGCGTTTCCTGCGAAAATGCTGCACCAGTCCAGGCCATGCACTCCCATGGCCCCTGCCGGGCGGAGATAGATTGTCGGGCCAAAGTCGCCAGGTAGAGCTACAAAGCATCTGAACCAGCCGATCAATCTCATCATCAATATCGCACCAAACGGGCTCCACATCGGTTCAGCCGTGCGCCCCGAAAACCCCACCCACACAGCTTCCAGAGACAATCCCAGGTTTACTTGGGTATGGCCCTGCACATCCGAACAGCCAGCACCGCGCGCGATGCTCACCTCTAGGCGATCGCGCCGGCTGCGCTGGCAGGCTCTGGTCGCCGCGAGCTGCGTAGCGTTGCTGGTCTCGGCGTGCTCAACAGTGATCGACGGGCGGCTGCTGTCGGGAACCTACGACCCGTTCTTCGTCGACGGCCTGCCCGTCCGAGACGGCGCCAGCGGCCCGCGCGACGACGCCCCTGCCCCGGTGGGGACGGTCAAGAACAGCGACGGCGGCCAGATCGACGACCTCGTGCTGCTCTCTCTCAACGACGTCGCTGACTTTTGGACACAGCACTATGGTGACACCCTGCAGGGAACGTTCACCCCTGTCACCAACTTCGTGTCCTACGACCCCCAAGACCCAGCCAGTCCCGAGGTTTGCGGCTCGCCGACCTACCGGCAGGTCAATGCGTTCTTCTGCCCGTCCCGAGACCTCATCGGCTGGGACCGCGCCGTCTTATTGCCCACCGCCGAAAAATACTTCGGGCCCGTAGCAGTGACCGCGGTCATGGCCCACGAATACGGCCACGCGGTGCAACTGATGGCAGACCTAGTGACCAGGCGTACCCCAGTTCTGGTGCGCGAACAGCAAGCCGACTGCTTTGCTGGTGACTACGTGCGCTGGGTCGCCGCAGGGGACTCGCCGCGCTTTACCCTCAGCACGGGCGACGGGCTCAACCATGTCCTCGCCGGGGCAATCGCGATGCGCGATGAAGTCATCACCCCCGGCGCCGAGGACCTTCTCGAGCAGGGGCACGGCACCGCCCTGGATCGCGTCAGCGCCTTCCAGATGGGATTCATCGCGGGCGCCCAGGCGTGTGCGGACATTGACATGGCTCATATCGAAGCCCGCCGAGCTGACCTGCCATTGACGCTACAAGTCCAAGACAGTGGCCTTGTGCAAAGCGGAGAAGTCAGGATCACCGAGGGCACTCTGCAGACACTGATGGAGGTTCTGGGCGCGGTGTTCAATCCGGCCGACCCTCCCACTCTCTCGACCGTCCCTGACGGCTGCCCCGACAGCCCAGCCAGCCCTGCCCCAGCGTCGTACTGCCCAGACACCAACACCGTGCACGTTGACCTGGAGGCGCTGCAAGACATGAGCATCCCCGCCACAGAATCTGACTACGTCCTCGTCCAAGGCGACGACACCGCCTTGTCTGCGGTGACCTCACGGTATGTCTTGGCCTTACAGGACGCTCGCGGTCTGGACGTAACCAGCGCAGCCACCGGACTCCGGACGGCCTGTCTGACGGGTTTCGCCCAACGATCAATGGCCGAACCCATCGACATTCCCTCAGGTGACCGACTGCAGCTCACAGCCGGCGACCTCGATGAGGCTATCGCCGGACTGCTCACCAACGGCATTGCCGCCAGCGACGTAAGCGGCGCCACCGCGCCAGCTGGTTTTAGCCGGATCGCGGCGTTTCGGTCCGGCTTGGCAAGTGAGCAGGCCCAAGCTTGCTACCAGCGATTCAAGTAAGTCGTTACTGACGTAGTTGGCCAGGGCGTACGCATCTACCTTTGACCCTTGTTCTCAAGCATGTCTGCCAAGTGGTCGTCCCCGCGGGCGCGTAGCGTGGTGATCACCTGCTGTGGTTGGCATTGCAGTCCTGGGGCCAGCGCTGTCACGGGGTCGGTTACCGTGTGCCCGAAGAGCAGCTGAACCCAACGAATGGCACTGCTGTCGCTGCCAACCCGCGACACTTCTACATGCGCCTCCTCGAGATTGAAGGCGAGTACGAGGGTATCTGTGGCCCTCGCTTCGACTGCCGTCGCTTGGGCGCGCAGGGAGCCGATACGCGCCCCATTGGTTGATGACAGCGGCCAGAACACTGCCACCGGTCCGTGTGGGCTGGTGAATGTGCGGCGCTGGCCCGGATCTACTCCCAGGGCGGTAGCCACCGCCCAGGCGATGGCTTGTCCGGAACCGCGAAGCACGTCGGCGTTGACAGGCATGAAAAGCCGGATTTCGTTGTCTGCGTTGCGGAACACTCCACGTATCGTGTGTAGCGGCGGGGGCTCGGGCCATTCGTCGTCTCTGGTGCGCCGGCGCGCGACCCCGTCGGTGACGATGAACTCCAGCGTCGCCAGATACGTTCGGATCGATGAGACTGCGATGTCTGGGTAGGTATCCAACAGATAGTCGTATATTTCGTCGGTGGCGGCTTTGCCCCCGCGGAGGTCGATGAATTCGCCTATGGCGTGGGCGATCCCGCGGTACTCAGTGATACCTGCCCAGGAGCGCAGGCCCCAGGTGGTGCGGCTGGCGCGAAGAAAACGGTGGTCCTCTGTCAGGGTTGAGCTGAGGTTGCCGACAGTCCTGTTCGTGGCGTCCCCGATGGTGGCCAGGATGGCTTTCGCCGTCGAGGGGGTGCCCAGCACGTGTAGAGCTGCCTCTGCCATGTTGGCTGTGGTATCGCCAGTCCAGCGCACACAGACACCGCCGAAAGTGCGTAGCGGCACGTGGCTTTCGAGGTAAGCGCTGGCAACTGCCTCCGGCATCCCTTGGTCGATTAAGGCGTGCAGCAAGTCGCTGGGTGAGGGGGCGGGGTTGTGTTCGAAGACCGCATCCACCGTCGCCGCCGCTTGGGCTCGCCCACCGATTGCGGTGTTCTCCACCCACCCTCCGTTATCAACGTAAGGGCCGGCGAGGTACACCAACACCGCGGCGGTCTCAGTGGAAGGCTCCACACCCAACCCACGCACCTCATCGTCGACCACATTGGCAGGCAGATACGGGCCCATCCGTCGACGCAGCCGGTCGGCATACCGATGCAGCTCACTGTGAGCGGGCTCGGCGAGTAGCTCGCCGAACCGTGCTCGCGCCCGCGACAGACGGCGACTCACCGTGGCACTGTGCGCGCCCAGGCCGTGGGTGACCTCACCCCACGATTGCGGGTCAGCCGGCCATACCAGGGCCGCGAGCAGGGCGCGGTCGGAGTCGTCGAGGCGATCCGCCAGACGCGCGACTGCGGTTTCAACGCCGACACTGCCGTCCCCGGCTCGCTGACTGGCCTGAACAGCCTCCTGCGCGGATTCGATCAACGCCCGAACCGCCGCATCACCGAACTTCGGTCGCTGCAGCAAGGAGTTTGGGGTCTGGGCCGCCACGTCGGCCCACCGGGGGAACACCTCGGCATAGACGCCCAGACGCGGCGGCAACCGTGCGTACGGAATGGCCAAGGACGCGATGGTGTCGAGGCCGGCGATCAGGTCGCCCAGCGTGGTATCCAGTCCAGTGCGCCACCAGTGAGGTTCACTCATGGGTGCCGTGCCGCGTGCCCGCCAGGGGGGAACGGTGCCAGAGGACCTGGCACCGAGGCGCTTTCAACGAACAACCGCTTCATACTTACTCGCAGGCCACGCCGTCACCGTCGCCATCGAGGCCAGCCCGGTAGCCGGGTTGGCCGGCATGCAGCGGCGCCGCGCCCGCGGCCCTGGCGGCCGCGCAGTTCGGGTAGTACACCGATGTGCCAGCTGGCCCAGAACTGGGGGCCGCGGCTTGGGTGTCGATCGGCGCCGATGCGGTGTCACCGTTGCACGGTGGCCCCCAGAGCCCGCGGCCGGCAGCCTTGGCCTGTTCTTGTGCAGCCGCGATTTCGTTGTACCTTTCAACCGGGGAGTTGTCATAGATGTAGGCCTTCGCCGTACCTGCGCGGGCCGCTTCGACCGAGTAGTTCCAGCCGTCGCCCTTGACCAGGTAGGCCAGCGTGCGTCCATAGTTGTCGTGCATGTCCTGGGTGCCGTCGTAGACGACGGCCACCGGTTGATTCATGAGAGTGTCTCGGGCGAACTGGGTTGCCTCGGATCCCCAGCATCCGACGGTGTAGCCCGGCCTCTT
>JAHZKD010000103.1 GCA_022600605.1 Actinomycetes bacterium | reverse complement strand
GGTGGACGAGCCACCTCGAGCTGGACTGGCAGAACCAGGAGCTGCGCGAGTTCGTGCTCGCACTGGCCGAAAACCACACGGTGATCCGCTATGACCGGCCTGGGGTCGGGATGAGCAGCCGCGACGACCGGGCCTATGACCTGCGTACCGAGACCGGCCACCTCGAGGCAGTCGTGCTGGCGTCGAGGTTCGATTCGGTTGATCTGCTGGGAATCTCCTGTGGCGGTCCGCCCTGCGTGCAGCTGGCCGCCGACCGACCGGACCTGGTCCGGCGCCTGGTGTTCATCGGTAGCTACCTGGACGGCGGCACGATCTCGGACGAGGCCACGCGGGGCGTCGTTCGCGATCTCGTCGCCGTCAATTGGGGGCTCGGCAGCAAGGCTCTGACTTCGGTGTTCTTGCCCGATTCCGACGGCGTCACCGCAAGACGGTTCGCATCAGCGCAGCGCCACACAGCCACCGCCCAGGTCGCGGCCGATCTGCTGCAGCTCACCTTTGACATGGACGTCACTGAGGTCGCCCCCGGGGTCAGCCAGCCCGCGCTCGTCCTGCATCGCGCCGGCGATCACGTCGTCGCCGCCGATTCCGGACGACGACTCGCCGAGGAGCTCGGCGACGCCGAGTTCCGATTGCTCGAGGGCCGGGCTCACCTGCCGTGGGCCGAGCGTGCGGTTGATCTGGTCGCGATGATTGAGTCGTTCCTGCTCGAGGGCGCCGCAGTCCGTGCGCATGCGCCGGCCCGTAGCCTCGCTACGGTCGTGGTAGTCAAGATCGTCGAGTGCTCGCGGCTGATAGCCCAGCTCGGAGATGCGCTCTGGCATCAGCGCTTCGAAGCGTTCCATGATCGGGTCGCACTCGAAGCGGACGCCACCGGTGCGACGGCGGTCAGGGTCACCGGTGACGGGGCGCTGCTCACGTTCGCCCTGCCCGGCGAGGCCATAGCGTTCGCCTGGTCCATTCGGCGAGCAGCTCGTCAGCTCGGCTTCGGACTCCGCAGCGGAGTCCACACCGGCGAAGTGGAGCTGCGTAGTCCCGGCATCTCCGGCCGGACGGTCCTCATCGCTTCCCAGCTCTGCGATCTTGCACCCGCAGACGGCGTACTAGTCTCGGTGACCACCGCCGAGCTTTCCGCGGGCCGGGGGTATCGCATGATCGATGCCGGCTCACACCGGCTCGACGGCATCGCCGATCCGGTAGCGGTACGCGAGATCGAGCCACCCGGCGACGACATCAACGAGCAGCAGGCCCTCCGCCCGCAGTTTCGCCGCACCGGCACAAGCTGGGCCATTCACTTCGGCAGCCGCGTGGTCACCATGCGGAACACGAAGGGGATCGCTGACCTGGCCACCCTGGTCGGTTCGCCGGGGGCCGAGGTTGACGCCGTCGAGTTGATGGACGGAGGCCCCGGCTGGAAGAGGAGCACCGGTGCCGCCGTCCTCGACACACGTGCGATTGCCGCCTACCGCGACCGCCTGGGGGAGATCGAGGTCGCCCTCGACGATGCTGACGCGCGCGGCGACGTCACGGTGTCGAATCGCCTCGAAGACGAGCGTGCGGCCCTCATCGACCAGCTGCGAGCCGCGTCCGGACTCGGGAATCGCACCCGCCGGCTGGGCGACGACGTGGAGCGGGCACGCAAGGCGGTCTCCGCTCGCATCCGGGACGCTATCGAGAAGATCGCCGCGGCCGACGCCGAGCTCGGAGCCTACCTGCACCAGACAATCACAACGGGCCGCTACTGTCGGTACCGAGCAGTCACGGGTTCTGGATCATCGTCGCTAATGTAGGCCGCCGCCGGTCGCCTCTTGCATCTGTTCCAGGACGCGGTCGAGGTTGAATGCGGCGGGTTTTTGCCGGGGTGGAAATTCCGCCAGGGTTTGTAGCTGCTGGGCGGCCAGCGCTTGGGCGGGATAGAAGACGAAAACGTGCTCGAGCACCCAGTTCCAGTAACCGTTGGAGTTCTCGTCGGCGCGTTCGAAGGGATCGCGGCGCAGGTTGAAGATCTTGGGCATGCGTAACGGAACAAACGGTTCGGCCCAAAGCTGCATCGTCTTGGCTCGCTGCTCGTTGAACACGATCTTCCAGTCGCCGATGCGGATAGCAGTGACCTGACCGTCATCACTGGTGTAGAAGAACCAATCCCGTGGCGACTGGTCGGTCTGACCGGACAGGTAAGGCAGCGCGTTGTAGCCGTCGATGTGTACCCGAAATGTCTTGTCGCCGACGCTGTGCCCAGCACGTAGCTTGTCGGTGATATCGGGCTCGCCCACCGCCGCCAGCAAAGTGGCCAGCCATTCCTGGTGGGTCATGATGCCGTTGAGGGTGGTGCCGGCTGCGAATCGCTGCGGCCACCGGGCAAAGCAAGGTACCCGGTAGGCGCCTTCCCAATTGGAGTTCTTCTCACTGCGCCAAGGGCTGATCGCGCCGTCGGGCCAGGTGTTGTAGTGCGGGCCGTTGTCGGTGGAGTACACGACAATCGTGTTCTCGGTGATGCCGAGTTCGTCGAGCAGGTCCAGCAGCTGACCGACGTGGCCGTCGTGCTCAACCATCGCGTCGTTGTAGAAGCCCTGCCCGCTGAGTCCCTCCGACTCCGCCTTGAGCCGGGTCCACACGTGCATTCTGGTGGCGTTCCACCACACAAAGAACGGCTTGTCGTCGCTGTGGGCTTGACGGATGAAGGTCTCCGTGCGGTCGGTGACGTCGTCGTCGATGGTCTCCATGCGTTTCTTGGTCAGTGGCCCCGTGTCGGTGATGCGGCCGTCGGCGAACGAGTGGATCACTCCGCGCGGGCCGAACCGCTCCCGAAAGCTCGGGTCTTTCGGGTAGTCGGGGTGTTCGGGTTCGTCTTCGGCGTTGAGGTGGTACAGGTTGCCGTAGAACTCGTCAAACCCGTGATTGCTGGGAAGGAACTCGTCCTTGTCGCCAAGGTGGTTCTTGCCGAACTGGCCCGTGACGTAGCCGTGCGGCTTGAGTAGTTCGGCGATGGTCGGGTCCTCGGCCTGCAGACCGAGGTCAGCACCCGGAATGCCGACTTTCGTCAGGCCGGTACGCAGCGGGTTCTGTCCGGTGATGAACGCGGCTCGCCCGGCTGTGCAACTCTGCTGGGCGTAGAAGTCGGTGAATTCGATTCCCTCGCGGGCGATGCGGTCGATATTCGGCGTCTCATAGCCCATCGCGCCGCGGTTGTTGTGGCTGATGTTGTACCAGCCGATGTCATCCCCCCAGAGGACCAAAATATTGGGCTTGCCCGCCTCCGCCATCAGCACCCTCTCGCTCGTGTGAACTACTTCGCGCAACGGCTCCAGCCTAGCTGGGCCCTGGCTGGGGGGCACCCCGCTTGACCTTGGGTCACTCCTTGGGTCACGCCAGGGGTCACTCCAGGTGCTCGGCGCGGAGGCAGGGGCGCCGCGTGGCCAGTCGGCGGGCGCGCAAGTCAGTCCAGTGCTGGCAGTCCCTCAAGGCTGACCGTGTTGTGCTCGGCGCGGTAGGCGGCAAGTCCCTCCGGC
>JAHZKD010000102.1 GCA_022600605.1 Actinomycetes bacterium | reverse complement strand
GTGCATCGTCGATACGGCGGAGAATCTCTACCAGACAGCTGACAAGCTGTTCGAATTTGCCGCCGAACTCGAAGCCCTGGTTGCTCCTCTGTGGCCGCTCGCGATAGTGCCTGCGGCGGGGTCGGCTGATCTGGGGCCGAGCCCAATCGACCTGACCGCACGGATCGACCGAGTAGACGAACTGTTTCGGGAAGAGGGCAAGCCTGGGCCGAAAGCCACTTCGGCGGCAGCATCGAAACCGAAGCCAGGCCAGAAGCCTCCTGGACGCCGCCCCGGCAGGCGTCGCCGTTAGCGATGCGATCCCCCGCAGTCCGGGCAATGGCAGCGCAGCCTTTGGTGGATATCTACACGCCCGCTCTGCTGTCTCGCATGTAGAGAAACGAGACACCCAACACGGGCCACTCCCCCGACCAATCGGCCCAGGTCGCAGTGTCTCATTTCTCACGAGGTGGACCCGATCTACCGACTTACCGAGGGGGAAGTGCGGCCCTCACTAGTAGTGCGTATCCGAAGTACAGGTGGCTCAGTCCAAGCAAGCTGACCATGAAGATGTGCTCGTAGTAATCGCGCTTGAAGGGATCTTTGGCTAGATCGTCCAGCTCCGGGCTCCTGTCGCCGTGATGGACCAGATCACCGTAGTGAAATAGACGTAGCATCTCGTCGGGCTTGAAGCCTTCGTAGTTCGCAAAGTCACCAAGCTTATCTTCTGGACAATTGTTGTTTAGCAATACTTTTCGAGCAACTATGTTCTTCAGCGTCCGGTTCTTCAACCGTTTCCGCGCTTTGCCCCAGAGTGCCAAGACCTGAATACGCTCGTCGCGGCGGCTGTCCTGGGCCTGTTGCGCGTGCTTGTTTAAGATCGTGTTCGCTACGTCGAAGCCCTTGTCGCCGCCGCCCGAGGTATGGAGCTGCCTAAACCGTACAGCCGTGCCGTCCAAGGCTTCACGACTCGATTGAATCGCCTCGTAGGTGGTCTTGCCGTCGGATGCGCGGATAGTGATCCCGCCCTGATGACTGATGGCTGAGTAGCCGGCCAGTTGCGTACAAACCGCTACATAGCGATCGAGTGCGGTCCTGTCCGCTTCCGTCAGCGCGTTCGGAAGCTTAGGGAAATCGGATGGGTCGGGTAGCCCAAAAGCGTAGGTGAGGAACTGCCATTGGTGCTCAAAGGCCGTTGGGTCGGTCGCATGCTCAACCAACGGGGGAGGAAACTGCAGCGTTACTGGAAGAATTGAATCTTCCCACGCCGTGATTGTGGCGGTGAGTGTCGATTGTGAAGTGTTGGCTACCTTGCGGCGACGTTGTTTGCGATCCCGCGCCTTAGCCTTGCCTTTTCGTTTCCCCAATTGATGTGCTCTCCTCCCCCTCTGGTGCGAATATTGGCGTGGCGCAACCAGGTTGCGTATCCACCAGCGCTCGGTACATCGTGGATCTCCCTACACCGAGAAGCTCAGCGATCACCCGGACTGGCGTGCCACTACCTGCAAGCGTTTTAGCGTGCGTGAGTTGAGCCGCGGTCAGGGCGCGGGGGCGGCCACCTACTCTGCCGCGTGTCCGGGCGGCCGCCAGGCCGGCAATCGTTCGTTCATGGTTTAGACCACGTTCGAACTCTGCCAATGCGCCGAATACGTGCAGCACTAGTCGGCCGGTTGCGCTGGTGGTATTGATCTCCTCGGCCAGGGACTGCAGCCCCACCTCGTGAGCTGTGAGCGTCTCGACAAGTTGGAGTAGATGCGGCAGTGACCGGCCGAGGCGATCCAGCCGTGTCACCACGATGGTGTCCCCCGCAGTAGTGGTGGCTACCAGCTCATCAAGGACAGGTCGACGTGTACGCGCCCCAGATGCGACCTCAGTCCAGACGCGCTGGCATCCGGCCGCTTTCAAAGCAGTGGTTTGACCGTCGGTGGTCTGATCCGCAGTTGACACCCTTGCGTATCCGAGCAGCGTTCCCATGAGGGTTGGTCTACCAGTCGACACCGACAAGTTTGGAAAGGCGTTTTCGGGACACGAAACGCGCAGGTGACACGCAATACCCGGCGCCGTCCCGAAAACCTTCGTTATCGAGACGGTGCTACTGGCACCTAGTTGATACTGCGGCACTTCCCGGCCCAGTGAGCCCTGGAGGGTCGCGTTGCGTCCGAATAGTGCTGGTCACGGGTGTGTGCACTCCTACCCGCTAGCGTCTGTGCCCATGCGAGTAGGCGTGTACATCGACGGATTCAATCTCTACTACGGCGGGCGCGGCTTGTGCGGCAAAGGCACCGCCGGATGGCGCTGGCTCGACGTGCGCGCCCTCGCGGCGCGGCTCGTCACCGGTCACTCGTCCTGGACCGGCGCGACCATTGAGCGGGTCGTCTACTGCACGGCGGTGATTTCTGGCGCAGACAACCCCGTGGGCAACCGTGAGCAGGACGTGTACTTGCGCGCACTCAAACGCGCCCGCATTACCGACCTGGTCGAACTCGGCAACTACGTGCGCCGCGTGGCCACTGCGCCACTGGCCACCGAGGACCGCCGAGGCCGCCCAGTCCTTACCCATCCGGCCTGGCCGGTAACCATCAAAGACGGTGCAGGCCAGAATGATCCCAATGCGCTGTTCTTCGTATCGGTGGCACGGCGGGAAGAGAAAGGTTCTGACGTCAACGTAGCTTCGCACCTGCTGCTCGACATCCTCGAACAACGCATCGACGCGGCGGTGGTGATCAGCAATGACAGCGACCTGAAGTTCCCAATCCAGACTGCGCGTGACCGGGTCCCGGTTGGCACCGTCAACCCGTCCAAAACGCAGACTGCGGGCAAGCTGCGCGGGTCACCGACCGATGGCGTGGGTAATCACTGGTGGTACCAACTGGACGCCCGAGATTTCCACAGCTGCCAGCTCTCGGACCCTGCCGGAGGTGTGCCGAAACCGGCCCCCTGGTAAAAGCCAAGAGCTACCCGCCACGCTCGTACCGACCAGGGGAATTGCGCGCACGCAGAACCGCGTTGCATAATTGCGCCATACCACCCGTCCCTGCTGGGGGCGGGTTTTTATTTTGGGGATTGGGGCGCTAACTAGCGCAAGCCGTACACGTAAACGAGACCGAATCGGCATCGAAGGCTACCTGTGCTAGCACAGCTAGCCTAGGTACGCTAGCAACGCTAGCTTGCATACCGCGCGTTGCTAGCTTTCCCAAAGGAACCGGAGGATTGCCGCGTCATGCAGCCAAAACGACACGCGCTGGCCAACCAGAAGGGCGGCGTCGGCAAGACCGCAACAGTGCTCGGACTGGCCAGCGCCATCAGCCACCGCGGAGGCAGGGCACTCATCGTCGACATGGACCCACAAGCGAACGCCACCGAAGGCCTCGGTGTCTACACCGCAGATGACCAACTCACTACGGCCGATCTCATGGATCGCACAGAAGCCGGTTCAGCGATCGACGCTGTCATAGCCACCAACTGGGACGGTATCGATCTCATTCCCGCCCACTTGGACCTATCCAACGCCGAGGCCAGCGGCGCGTCCGATCTTGTGTTCCGCCTCGATGTTGCCTTCGAGGGTCTGGACCTATCGCCATATGATGCGGTGCTGTTCGACTGCCCGCCAAGCCTCGGCAAGCTGCTTTTCGCCGTACTGCTGACTGTAGACAACGTCTACGCCGTCACAGAACCAACAAAAGACTCCGTCAAGGGTGTTACCAGGCTTGAAACGACCGTCCAGAAGGTCAAGATCCGCCCCAACCCGCGCCTTGAGATGGCCAAAATCATCATCTCCCGCCGCCAGAACAAGGGCGAGCACATCGACCGCGAGCGCGAACTACGCGAAGCCTACGGCGAGCTGGTTGCCCGCACCGTAATCCCTGACCTCGGCGCACGCCAGGACGCCCACAGCGCCGAAGTGCCCATGCACAAATTTCGTGGCGGTAAGGCTCTCAGCATGCAGGTCGCATACAACGACCTTCTTGACGAACTCGGCATCACTATCGGAGCGAAGGTATGAGCACCAACCGTAAGCCCGCTATCACCCGCACTACCGGGCACCCGGCTGACACCATTCCCGATCGCCCTGCCACTCGCGCACAGGTCAGCAGTCAGAGTCCGCCGTCGCCGGCGGCCGAGCGTCTCACCGAGCAACATAACGTCAGGATCAGGCCCTCGGTAAAACATCGACTCGGTCAGGCGGTCGACAAGCTCCGCTACGAAACAGGGGATAGGACCATCAGCATCGCATCTCTGACCGACGAAGCTCTCGATGCCTACCTAACCCAGCGCGGCTGCTAGCAGAAGTAGCTGAGCTAGCACCGTCAACGCGACGCCACCAGCCAAGCGGGCCTGCCTGGCCCGAATCAGTTTTGGAAACACAGCACCCGCAACGCGTGTCGCTGCGTTTCTAAAACAGTTTTCGATGCGAGGGTGTGTGGCATGGCTCGCCCAAGCAAAGGTGACCGTGCAGCTCACATGGTCAAAGTCCATCCGGCCGTCATCCCGCGCCTCGTCGAGAAAGCCGCCGCCGCTGGCTCTTCCTCGGTGACTCAATATGTCGCGGACGTACTCGCCCTACATGCCCGGCTGCCTCAGCATGTCCGCGAACTCAACAGCCAATCAGCGCTCAACGTCCCTCGCCCGCTCCAGTCGCTGCGAGGCGATGTCTACGGGCGGATCATGGTCCGCCCGCATCGCGAGGTCTCTGAGTGCCTCACAGCACAAGCGCCCGGTCACAAAGCGCCGCCCCACATTGCCGACATCCTCTCCGTACACGTCGGGCTGCCCGAACACGCCCGCAACCTCAACCACGGCGAGGAGGTCTTGCCACTGGCGATGTGACTCCATGCGCCACAGGCTCAGTCCCTCTTGCTCCGCTGACGAGTCTGGTGGCAGATGTGACATCTGAATAGTCGGTGTGCGGATCAGATCTCCGCTGACATGACGAAGGCCTCGCCGTAGCGAGGCCCTGTCGAGGTTTGAACCGAGCCACAAACTCGGTTCTGGGTCTGCACCCATTTCCCCGAAGGGACTGTCTTTGCCGGACAGATCTCACGGTAGCGCATGCCTCGAAGCTGCACCAGCTTCGCCGCGGGATCAGTGCGCAAACCGTGACCTCCTAATCACGTCCCGATCGCATCGGACGAATACTTGGCCGCCGCCGCTCGGCTCATTGGGAGCTACTGCTGCCGCGAGCCCGCATGTTCTGCGCGCAGTGGCGAACGACCGCCGTCGCGAGTGGGTCCAGCGCGCAGGGGCCTGCGCTCCACGCACACCAATGTGGACTAGCCGGGACGGCTGGCTGTCGGCATTGGGACAGTGGGCGGCCTCGTCGGCGTTCACCGGGGCCAAGGCTTCGGCGCGGGTGTCGATCACCGCGGCGACGCTGTTGGCGGTCGCGGCGGTGATGGCCGAGCATGCCGATCACGGCACGGGCCGCCACGTGGCCGTCACCCGCGCGAGGATCGCTGATCGGGTCAGTTGCAGCCCGGACACCGTCACGGTGGCCTGGCGGCTGCTGCGGGTCGCTGGGTGGGCGGTCGAGGCCCAACGCGGACACGGCTCACCCGCCACCCCGACTGGGGGCCGGCGGCCCTCGGTGTATCACTTGGTGTCGCGTCGCCAACCGCGACCGGTTGTGCATAATCCCGACCTACCGCCGAAGGCGGGTGTTTGTATCTCTTCTTCTGTTGATAAGTACTCACCAAGCGCGCGCACAGCGCGCGCCAAGGAACCTTTATCCAAAAAACGACGGCCCTGTCGGGCCGCACCACGGCCACTACCGATCCAACGGCTAGCCGCACAGCTCGTGGCACGCTCACACGGCCTACACCACGGCCACATCGGAGCAATCTGCGATGCGATCACCGCCGCTGGCATCGACCCCGAACTGTGGTCAGCCCGCTCGATCACCGATGCCCTCAACACCGACATGGCAGCGCGCGGCTGGTCCTGGCCCGATCACATCCACCGGCCCGCAGCGTTTTTGGCCAGCCGCCTACGGCGCCTGGCCTGGCAGCGGCCCTGCGGGCCGCCGAACAACGGCGGCTGCGCCGCCAGCCCGGACACGACGGCGGCCCCTCGGCGAGGTCACGAACCCTCGCCTGCGGAAACCCCGCAGCATCAACCGGCAAGCACCCCCGAGGGTCGTGCCGCAGCGCGGGAGCTGTTCCGTGCGGCCAAGGCTGCGCGGCGCCGCGCCACGGATTCACACCAGCCCGTCGCGGCGCCACCGGTGGCAGCCGCGATGACCAACGCGGTCGAGAGCAGCGCCGCGCGCCGGGGCGTGCTGGGATCGGGCCAGCAGCAAGTCGGCCAGCAGAGCGGCGCTGGTGCGCGCGATTTCTTCACGCAGGTCGTAGTGCAGCGTTGAGCGGGCATCCTCCAGCAGCGCTTCTTGGTTGATAGCGATGAGATCCGCTATTTCTTCAGCGCTGAATGATCCCCCATGCGGGGAGGCTGATCCCGCCGTCCGGTCGATCACCCGGTCGACAACGTCGTTGAGTTCGGTGACCAGCGCCCCGAACGCGTACCCGGCGTGCTCGGCGATGAACGCCGCGCGTTCCTGCTCGGGCCACCACGTCGGGATCGGCAGCTGTGCTGTGTACACGGCCACGACCGCGGCCTCCACCTCATCGAGGTCATAGTTCACGGTTGGAGCCGAACACTTCCCGCATTTCTGCCAGGTTCGCTGTGAAGTCTCGGTAGGCCGCGCGGCGCTGCTCGTCGGTGGCGTAGTCCTCGCCGTAGCGCTCCAGCCACGCCTGCCAATGCTCGGCGGCGCTCATATCACTCATGCGCTCCATTGTCCTTCTCGGCTACGACATCTATCGCGTCTTCCCGGTCGTTGCTGTCAGTCCTGGTGCTGCACACCATCCCCTCCCGTGTTGTCATGCGATCCTGATCATCACCGTCTACCTGCGTGTATGCCCCGGTATCCTTTCCCGTAGTACTGCTGTGTCTGTTCCAGACCGATACACCTCATGCACTCAGGGCACCTGGGCGCGGCGGCCCCGGGATTGTGTCGCCGGATTTGTCGGAAAAAGTGCCTAGCGTCGGCAGGGTGATGGGTCTGCACAAGCTGACTGCCGGGACGGGGTATCTGTACCTGGTTCGGCAAGTTGCCGCCCATGACCGCACCCATACCGGTCGCGGGGCCAAGGCGTCGTTGGGTGATTACTACTCCTCGAAAGGCGAAACCCCGGGCCGCTGGGGTGGGCGCGGGTTGGCCGGATTAGCGGCCGGGAAAGAGGCTTTCGAGGGCATTGAGGGCATCGAATCGTGGACGGTGCAGGAGGGCTCGGAGGTCACCGAGGATCAGATGAAGGAACTGTTCGGGCTCGGTGTGCATCCCAACGCGCGGGCATTGAC
>JAHZKD010000101.1 GCA_022600605.1 Actinomycetes bacterium | reverse complement strand
GGGTGCGTCCTTGGAAAACGCAGTGCGGGACCGCGTAGTGATGATCACCGGAGCCTCGTCCGGGATCGGTGCGGTGACTGCACAGCAGATCGGAGCCGCTGGAGGTACGGTCGCGCTGGTGGCGCGTGGGGTTGAGAAACTTGAGGCGACGGCCGAGGAGGTTCGAGCTGCCGGCGGCACTGCACACATCTATCCCTGCGACCTCTCAGACCTCGACGCGATCGAGGCGATGACCGACAAAGCGCTAGCGGATCTGGGGCGCGTCGACATATTGGTCAACAATGCCGGACGATCGATCCGCCGCTCGCTGGCCTTGTCGTACGACCGGATGCATGATTACCAACGCACAATGCAGCTGAACTACTTCGCGCCGGTGCAGCTGATGCTCAAGGTGCTGCCGGGCATGCGAGAACGCAAGTTCGGCCAGGTGGTCAATGTGTCTTCTGTGGGGGTGCAGACGCGTGTGCCGCGCTTCGGTGCCTACATCGCGAGCAAAGCTGCGCTGGACATCCTGTGCGATGCATGGCAGGCCGAAACGCACACGGAGAACGTTCATTTCACTACGGTGCATATGGGCTTGGTGCGCACTCCGATGATTGAGGCCACGACCATCTACGATCAGTTTCCAGTGCTGACGCCGGAGCAGGCCGCTGGCACGCTGTGCGAGGCCATCATTCACCGGCCGCGGCGCTCCACCTCACCGGTTGGCCAGATTGCGTCGTTCGCCGATGCGGTCACCCCACAAATCATGGATCGTGTACGAAGCCGCGGGTTCGACCTGTTCGACGACTCCGCTGCCGCCAAAGGCAAGGAATCCGCCGGCGAGGAGCAGATCTCAACCCAGGGCAAGGTCTTCGCCGAGGTCACTCGCGGTGTGCACTGGTAGTCCATACCGATTGGGAAGGACAACATCTGGGCCTCTTCGCAACGCCGCGGCCGATCGCTTCCAGCCAATCGATAGCTGTGTTGGCTGGGCTGCGGGCGCAGCCGTTTACCCGGCAGAGAGTTTCCGCAATCTCGTCGACCCCCCGATGGCCCACTTCACCCCAGTCGGGCTAAATACTTCTGGCTGGGGGTGACGGACTTCTGGTGGCCGCGCCCCTGACCCCGAATGCGGCGGCCATCCGTCGTCGCGCTTCAGGCTCGCCCGTCAGACTGCCGCGGGGGCCGGTCAGGGACTGCTCGAAATTGATGGTGCCGGCGCCAAGGCCAAGCAGTGTGGCGAGATCGGTGCTCAGCGTTGCCGCCGGCTCATCTGCCGGACCAACGGCCATCTGCACCGATCCGTCGTTGACCAGAGCGTGAAAAACCAGGCCGTCTATACGGAATTCGTAGGACTCTTGGAGTGCGCGGGTCGCACCGGGTTGGAATCGCGCCCTGACCGCACCGATGATGCCGTGTTGGCCTCCGGTGGCTTCGAGGTGAGGTCCCAGAATCGTGATCGCACGTACGGCAGCGGAGCGGCTGCCCTCGACCTGGACCACACCCTGTTTCTCTGCATCGTCGAGTTCGAGCAATTGCGCGCCAACGGCCAAGAGCGCGGACAAGTCCGCTGAGATTGCGCAGGCTCGATCCGCGGCAGGGCCGTGCCGAACGTCAATCTCCGCGCCGTCGATACGAATGTGGAACACCGCTTCGTCTACCCGAAACTCGTAGCTTTCCCGGACGCCGGAGGTCAGCTCGGGCCGGAAGCTGGCCCGCAGGCAACCCAGAAGCCAGTCGAGGCGAAAGCTGTCCCGGGGTTGCGGCGCATCGAGCAGTTGGAGGCCCCATCGGGTCAGAGCATCGACGACAGGTCGCAGACCCTCACCAAGTTCGGTCAGCTCGTAGACCACGGCAACACCCGGTGGCGGCAGCTTCGATCGCCGTACGATTCCCGCCGCCTGCAGGTCACGAAGACGGTCGGCAAGAACGTTGGGTGTAACCCCTGGAAGGCCTGCTTCGAGATCGCTGTAGCGCCTTGGGCTCAGCAGCAATTCACGGACGATCAAGATCGTCCATCGTCCGCCGATCTTGTCGAGCCCGCGTGCCACCGGACAAAACTGGTCGTAGCTTCGCATCGCTCCTGCTGTCGTGGTCGCTGTGGTCAAGTCACCGCTCACCGATAAGTCTATGGTATTGCAAGTGACCACTATGTTTTCTATAGTGCAATCATAGCGGCTGGTGGAGCTTGCCCGGGATACCGAACGGACTGGGCAGTGACATCGAAAGGGGCAGGACGTGTCTGACAAGACCGGCACAGCGAGTGAGGACACCGCGACGACCGCGTGCATCCTGTGCGAGTGCAACTGCGGCATCGAGATCACGCTGGACGGGCGCCGGTTCGGTCGCATACATGGCGACGAGCAGCATCCGGCGAGCCAGGGATACACCTGCCAGAAGGCACTGCGGCTCGATCACTACCAGAACAACCCCGACCGGATCACTTCGCCGCTGCGGCGGCGCCCCGACGGCACCTACGAGGAGATCGACTGGTCCACCGCGGTGGAAGAAATCGCGGACAGGCTGGCAGTCGTTCGCGATACCCATGGCGGGGACAAGATCTTCTTCTACGGTGGCGGAGGCCAGGGCAATCATCTTGGCGGTATGTACGGAGCAGCGCTGCAAGCGGCCGTCGGCGCAAAGTACTACTCCAATGCCATCGCCCAAGAGAAGACCGGCGAATTTTGGGTCGACGGCAAGCTGTACGGCGGCCATACAAAAGGGGACTTTGAGCACAGCGAGGTCGCGGTGTTCGTCGGGAAGAATCCGTGGCAATCACACAGTTTCCCCCGTGCCCGGCCCACACTGAAGCAGATCGCACGAGACCCGGACCGGTCGATGATCGTTCTCGACCCGCGCCGTTCGGAGACCGCGGAAATGGCGGACTTTCATCTGCAGGTACGTCCCGGCACCGATGCCTGGTGTCTGGCGGCGCTGCTCGCGGTCCTAGTTCGCGACGATCTGATCGACCACGAGTTCATCGCCGCGCACACCTCGGGGTCCGGCGCGGTGCTGGCCGCACTTCGCGAAGTGCCGATATCGGACTATGCCCGGCGATGTGGCGTCCCCGAGGAGCTCATTGGATCCGCCGCGCATCGAATTGGCACTGCGTCATCGGTGGCGACCTACGAGGACCTCGGCACCCAGCAGGGCCCGCACAGCACGCTGGTGTCCTATCTCAACAAGCTGATTTGGATCCTCACCGGAAACTTCGGTGAGCCAGGAACGATGTTTCTACACTCCAGCCTCATCCCACTGACCGGGCCGCCGCAATCGGTCGGTCCAGAGAGCGCGCCGAATCGCTTGCAGGACAAGGCATCTGGTCTTCTTGCGATGGCATTTGCAACGACGGCCGCGCGCGTCGGCAATCTGGTGTCTGCGCTAGCCGGTCGACGCACCACAGCTTCGATAACCGACCGGATGGCCAAGGCAGTTCTAGACATGATCGCCACTCGTGCCGCTGCAGTGGCGCCCGTCATCGCGCCCGGCGGGACCGAGAAATGCACTCCAGTCACCAAAGCGCCGATCATCGCCGGGCTGGTTCCGTGCAATTCGATCACCGAGGAAATCCTCACCGACCATCCAGACCGGCTGCGGGCCATGTGGATCGACGCGAACAACCCCGCCCATTCGCTGGCTGACTCGCCGCAGTGGCGGCGCGCCATGCGTGCACTGGATGTATCCGTTGTCATCGATGTAGCGATGACCGAAACGGCAAGCCTCGCCGACTACGTGTTGCCAGCCAGCTCGCAGTTCGAGAAATGGGAGGCATCGTTCTTCAATTTCGAATTCCCCCACAACGTGTTTCAGCTACGCGCTCCGGTGCTTGAGCCACTACCAGGGACGCTGAGCGAGCCGGAGATCTACGCCCGGGTCATTCGCGCGCTCGGCGTGGTGAACCAGGAAACCATCGACGCGTTGCGGGCGGCTGTCAGCGGCGGACGGCACAGCTTCACCCTGGCCTTCTTTGCGGCCATCGCTGCGGACCCTGCGATCACCATGCTTTCGCCTTACCTGCTGTACGAAACGCTCGGGCCCACGCTGCCCGACGACGCCAGGTCTGCCGCCGGGCTGTGGGCGGTGGCCCATCTGTGTGCGCTGCACCACCCAGAGGGGGTACGCCGCGCGGGATTCAACGGATCCGGTTTCGAACCCGGCGAGAAGCTGTTCGAGGCCATCCTGACGCGCAGGTCCGGCATCACGTTCACCATCGACGAGTGGCCGGACGTGTGGAATTACGTCAGCCGCCCCGATCGCCGCTTCACCATCGCTGTGCCCGAACTGCTGGAAAAACTCGCCGGAATCGTCGACGACCCGGGAGTGTGGACGACCGCCGAGTTCCCGCTCGTACTGTCGGCTGGGGAGCGGCGCGCGTTCACTGCGAATACGATTATCCGCGATCCCGCCTGGCGCCGTCGCGATGCAGAAGGTGCGCTGCGGATCAGCCCTGCCGATGCCGAAAGCCATGGCGTGACCAACGGCGACTCCGCCCGCCTGGTCACCGAGCGCGGTGCCGCGGATGTCCTCGTCGAAGTGAGCGACATGATGCAGGAAGGCCACATCTCACTGCCCAACGGACTTGGCACCCACCACCGCGCCGCGGATGGAACGCAGGTTCAGACGGGCGTCGCGCCCAACGACCTCACCTCGGTGGATCGGAGAGACTGGCTGGCCGGTACTCCCTGGCACAAGAACGTGCCGGCGCGCATTGAGCCGGCCCCATCGGAAGCGCATCTGCGGCCCCAGTAGCGGTACTGCGCAACTACATTCGGCCGGCCATTGCGCGGACAAACGCGCCACCCGGAGAAAAACGGTGGCGCGTTTGGCGGAAACGAACGATTAGCCCGCCATGAATTGAGCGTAGGCGGCAGCCTTTTCCGGCGGCAGCACGGTTACATTGCACTGTTGCTGGGTTTCGCCGATCGGTGCCAGAATGCCGCGCAATTGGAAGTACTGCACGGGATGGGCAGTGAAATATTGCCGAACCGTGGACGCCGATTGCGGAGTGGGTTGGTCAAGAGCGGGCGTCAGAACTTCGCTGGCCTCTGGGTGGGCAGCTAAATACGACCGCGCCGAACTCATCGTTGCGGAGACGGTGTTCGCTACAGCATCGGGGCTGCAGTCGGTCTCCGCAACAGCCGATGGCGCTGCCGCAGTAGCGAGGGCGAACCCTGCGATCAGGCAGCCGGCCGCAGTACCAGCCACTCGTCGACGCACGCCAACACCGTTGTTTTTCATGATCATTGCTGTCCTTCGAATAGCAGGTGGGTCACTATGAACTTCCCCCCACGCGTCTCCCAGGCTACGGCGCTTACCAGGTGCTTGCAATAGTTTGCACCGTAATGTGGCAGCCGCCACCCCGATTGGCCCAGAAGCGTGCGCTCTGGATGTATGCCCTGGGCCACGTCTAGGGAACAAGTGTGATCAGGCCCTCTCTCAATTGCGCCCGCGGTGGGCGTGAAAAGGTGCCGAATATAACGATATTGAAGAGCAGAAACAGTCAGCGGCTATCTAGGTGGATCTTCTTTTGCGCCTTGGGTTCGACTGGTACAAGTGGAATCGCTGCAAACGGGAACACCGCACACAGGGCGAACACCATCGGGTAGCCGACGACTCCGATCAGCCCACCGAAAACGGGTTGGGCGATGCTGGCGACCATGAGCTGCGTGGTGTTCTGGACACCGAGCGCTCGCCCGCTCCAGAACGGGCCGGCGCGCTCGGCGATCGCGGTGAACGACAAACTGTTGTCGGACACCGTGACCATCGCGGCAACGGCGAGCATTTCAGCGATGCTCGTCTCCGAGAAATCAAGCCAATCGATGAGTGCCAGCACACTCATCGTCACTGCGGAGGTGAGCGCAATAATTCGCGTCGGGCGCATCCGTGCGCCCGCTCTGTCCGACCACCAACCAGTGGCGATGCGGCCGCCAGCCCCCACCAGCGATGCCACCATCAACATGGCTCCCGCAGACGTCGCGGACCACTCGTGGCGGACCATCAACCAGACCAGGGCGAACGTCCACACCACCGTTTGGGGCACCATCATCAGCGCTGAGACGATGTGAATGCGCAATAACACCGTCGATCCCCGGTACGGGCTGGTCACATGCTCGGCCGGAGCCTCGACCCGTTCCGGGCGTGGCGGATCGACGGCGAACGCAGAAACTACAGCGGCAAATACGCACAGCGCGGCTGGGAAGAGCAGCGCCGCAGGTACTCCGTAATTTTGGGCCAGGCGCGGGACCACCATGGCTCCAAGCGCTACCGCCAGGGGCTGTGCGGTCTGACGGATACCCATCGCCAGACCGCGCTCATCGGGCGGGAACCATCCGACGACCAGGCGCCCGCTAGCTGCATTGCTACTGGCCGCAGCCATACCGCCAAGCAGCAGGAAAGCTCCGACCGCAACCAGCGAATCCACCGCCGCAGCCGCAAAAACCGCGGCCGCAGTGAGCGCTGAACCGACCACTAATACGATCCGCTCGCCGAACCGGTCGACTGCATAGCCCCAACCGAACAGCGTGGCCACCATGCCCAACGTCGGCATCGCCGACAGCAAGCCCGCCCTGCCGAGGTCGAGGCCGTGCTCGGTGTACAGAGCCGGGATAAGTAACGGCACGCCCTTGACGAACACGTTGACGCATAGCGTCGCGGTCAACCCGATGGCAAGCATCGACCAACGGCGCACCATGCTCCTTCCCATCAGTGTGCGTCACATGAGCGCGCCGGCGGCGGCCACGATGGAGCCCGGGTGCGGCCGGCCACGACCGGTCACGGCGAGTGGACCAGAAAGGACTGCGTGTAGGCGAGGGGTCGGCGAAAGCCCATGCGCTCACGCTACTGCAGTGCAACCTTGGGCGCGGGGATGCCGAGACGGCTTCCTCCCGCTGCCCGTAGCGGTGAAAGTGGCGTGAGTTTCTTGTCGCTAGCCAACAACGGTTGAGAACCTACCTGCATTGGGGAGACTGTCATGACCGCCAAGAAGACCGCCGTCAATTCTCAGATGGCAGCCAGGCACCGGGTTAATCGATCCGGTTTTTGATGACTTTTCCGGCGCGCATGATGAGGTCTAGGTGGTCGCCCTGTCCCCCTAAGACGGAGAGGTCTTCTAGCGGATTTCCGTCGATCAGCAGCAGATCGGCGAAGGCCCCCGGTTTGATCGCTCCTAGGTCGTCGGAGCGCCCGAGAATCTCCGCGTTGATGAGCGTGGCCGAACGGATGACATCGATTGCCGGTTGCACCACACTGCGCAAAGCAAACTCATCGGATTGCGCGTCGTGCGTCTCACCGAGCAGGTCCGTCCCGAAACCCAATTTCACGCCGGCCGCGAGGGCTGTCTCGACGGCCCCGTTGCTCGCGTGCAGTACGAATTCAAGTTTCTCCATCGACTTGGAGGGAAAGTTGTGGATATGCCCGAACTTCTTGAGCTGCTGGTAGACCACCATCGTGGGCACCAAATACGTTCCGTGCTGCGCCATAACGCGGGCGCTGGCATCGTCGAGGAGGCAGCCGTGCTCGATCGAGCGAACACCTGCCTTGACAGCCTGGGTGATGGCCTGAGGCACGTAGGCGTGGGCCATGACGTAGGTGTTGCGATTGGATGCTTCGACCACGCCCACGCGTATCTCATCCTCGGTGTACTGGATCGTGTCGATCGCGTCCGTCGGGCTAGCTACACCACCGCCGGCCATCATCTTGATCTGGTCGACACCGTCCTTGAGATCCTCGCGTACTGCCCGGCGAATGGCCTCGGGTCCGTCGGCGACGCGGCTGAAAAAATCGCTCTCGATGCCGCATCCGCACAGATGCGGGGTGTCCGTGCTGGTGGTGAGATCGCCATGTCCGCCGGTCTGGCTGATCACTCGGCCGGACCGAAAAGTCCGGGGGCCGTTAATAAATCCGAGTTCGAGAGCCTCGGCCAGGCCTCGGTCGAGTCCGCCCGCATCCCGAACGGTGGTGAAGCCGCGACGTAACATGCGCTCCAGGACGGTTTTGGCTTCGATCCCGATTCGGGTTTGGGACCGGTTGATCATGGCCGTAACGTCCATACTGGTGACGATGGGATGCACGTGGGCGTCGATGAGTCCGGGGAGCATGGTCCTTCCGCCGCCGTCGATCACCTCCACGTCATCAGCACTAGTTGTGAGCAGACCGTCGTTGACCTCCACGAAGCGGTCGTCCTGCACCCGCACAGAAGTGTCCGGGCGAAACTCGCCGGACTCGGGGTCGAGGTAGGTGACGTTCTTGACGATAAGCCCAGGCATGACTCTCCACCGATCGCAGTGCTTGAAGTCGGGTCGGGCTATGACCCAACCCACGCCGCCGCGTGAGAAGGCGTCGGTACATTGTGAACCCTAGACGGGCAACTGCGCTAGCGTCCGGAGGGGTGTCGCCTACAGCGTGCTTCCGCTAGAGGTCCAGGTCGATGTCTGAGCAGGCGAGGCTGTTGCAGACGGTGATGCGTTCCATCGGGGCCTGGTCGGCTTCGAGCTGTGTGGCGCCACTGAGCTTCGGCGTCACGCAGGCGCGGCAGAGCCCCCGTTCGCAGCCGGTCGGCACTTGAATGCCGGCTCGCCCGGCGGCCTCTAAGAGCGTTGTGGCGCCGTCGATTTGGACTGAGCGTTCGCTGCGCCGGAATCGGACGGTGTACCTGCGGCCGTCGTCTGCGGGGCGGGCAAGCGTGGGAGCGGTGAACGACTCGGTGTGGATCCGATCAGGGTCGAGCCCTAGGTTGCGAAGGTGGCCTTGCGCGAGATCGACCATCGCCGGCGGCGCGCAGATAAAGGTTTCACGGTCCGCAATATCGCGGACATAGCGTTTGAGGAGAATCTGCGACAGCTGCCCGTGGGTGATGCCGTGCCCTCGCGACGGGTTACGCGACGGGTTGTCGGTAAAGAAGTGGACCCGCACGCCCGTGCGGTCGGCAATCTCACGCAGCTCGCGCTCGAAGATGATCGAGTGATCGTCGCGGTTGAAGTACAGCAGGACCGCGTCGGACGCTGGTGCCTCGCGGGCAATCTTTCTGAGCTGGCTGATGATCGGAGTGACTCCTACGCCGCCCGCGATGAACAGCGACTTGCGTGGCACGGCTGTCATGGTCAGCCCACCAGTGTTGGCGGGCACGCCGACCAGCGTCACGTATTTTCCGGCTCGCAGGGTGTCGTTGAGCTCATTGGAGACGCGACCGTCGATGACGCGTTTGACACAGATCTCCATGGTGTCGGAGTGGTTACTGTCATGGACGAGGCTGTATTGGCGTACCAGGACCTCGTCGCCGACCTTGACCCGCAGCGAAACGAAAGCGCCTGCATCCCAGCAGATGTCATCCCAACCGTACGGCTTCTGCAATCGGACGTGCAGTGCCTGCCCGTCTGCAACCGAGTTGGCCGACAGTACCTTGACCGGCACGTTGTAGAACCGCGGCTTCTCCAAGTAGGGGCCTTCGGGCAGTGGCTTGTACACCGCGCCGAACGCCAGCCGGCGCGCCAGGGACACCGGCTGCGCCAGAAGGCGCAGTGGTGTGCCGAACTCCTTCTCGCCCACAGGGATCGACAGCCCGGTCACTGCCTTGGCGACGAGGCGAATCGATTCGAGCAGCGGTGTCTCGTGGTAAGGAAGGCCGTGCCGCGCCGCAATTTCGCGCACCGCAGGCGCGATCTCGCGTTGCCGGTTGGGCGGCAGGTCCGGGAACATGTGATGTTCGATGTGGGTGTCGAGGCCGCCGTAGAAGATCCGGAAATCGGGGCGGTTGTCGAACGGCACCTCTTCGGTCAGGAGTTGCTCCAGGAAGTTGTCGATGCGCGGACTGCGCACAAAGTTCCGGGTTGCCCGGAATTGGCGTGAGTAGTACTGGTTCGGTGTCTCGTCGGGACCGGGGTCCGGAAACATCTCCAGCTCCCCGGCGTGATGTTCGATTGCAACGAGCAAGAACACGGACATGTACCCGGCAATCCCACCCAGATAGTTGGACAGCAACGCCGGGAGGAACCTCGCGCCCGCGGTCAATGGTTCGCGCACATAGCGCTTTCGCGCGTCACCCAGGGCCATGCGCGCCGGAGAACGCAGCGTGCGTCGGCTGAAGAAGCGCCGGCCCTCGACGTGCCGGGTCAAGTTGCCGAGAACGAACGGGGCGCTCTGCGGCGCCGTGGCGGTGAGCGCCCCGATGAGCGCGATCTGCGCGACGTGGTGGCCGAACCAGTCCTGGCCGGCCATTCCGCGGGCGAAGCTGTAGCCAAGGTCGTGGTCGCGGCCGGCGATGTTGGTGTGTGGGTGGTGCCCCTCGTGGTGCATCACCTTCCAATCGCGGATGTCGACGTTGAAGTCCCACTCGTAGCGCTCGGAGTGGTATTCGCCGCAGTTCGGTAGATGGTCGTAGCTGCCATGGATGATGTTGTGGCCCAGCTCGGAGAACTGGAGCAGTCGGTAGAGCATCTCGAGGACCGCCGCGCGGCCTACCGCCTTCGGTCCGCCAACGTGCAAGAGTTCGATTCGGCGAGCCATGATCGCCTTGCCGTAGGCGGTCACGTTTCGGATGTGTGCGAGGTCCTCGTCACCGACCTGCGCCTTCGTCCGCCGGTAGAGATCCTGAAGGTCTTCGGTCAGGCTCTGATGCTGGCCGAGGGCGATTGCGGTCGTCATACCCAGCACGTTAGGCGAGAAATCTGAGCAAGAGAATGTTCCTACGGGACACGAATTTGGTATTTTCGGACAGTGAGAATGGGCCCAGTCTGGGCAGCGCCTCGGGGCACCGAAGGCGTTCGCATCATGGTGCAGGCCGGCATGGCGCACGGGATGACAGCCGCTGAGTGCCTCGCAGGCAGCGGTGTGACCGAGGCGGACCTCGCTGACGAGAACTCTGAGATCTGGGCACACCAGGAGTTCGACGTCATCCGCAATCTGATGGCCCGGCTTGGCGATCGACCGGGTGTGGGCCTTGAAGTGGGACCGCACTCCACACTGGGCCGCGCGGGGGTTATCGGTTTCCTGATCTTGGCCTGTCCCACGGTGTGGGAGGGCGTGGAGTCGGCCTTGCCGTTCCTGGCGCTGTCCCCGACCCACCTGCGGTTTTCGGTGGAGACCGACGAGGAGTACACCTATCTGATCGCCGACGACAGCGAGCTGCCCCCCGATGTCCGGGCATTCATCGTCGAACGCGATCTTGCCGGGGTAGTCGCCGCAATGCGCGCAGCGCAACTCGAGTTCACGCCGCTGTGGCTAGAAACGACGCTCGATGCTGAGCGGGCCGCCAAGCTGGCCGAGGTCTGGCACCTTCCTCTAAGTGATGTGTATCCCGGTGTGCGCAGCAACCGGATTGCGGTGCCGCGCAGGTTCCTGGATCAACCATCGCCACTGGCGGATACGAACACCGCTCGCATGCTCAGCCGCCAGTGTCGGGAACTGCTCGACCGCCGACTGTCGCGCGTCGGAGTCGCCGGGCAGGTCCGCAGCCGGTTGCGGCACCAGCCTGGTGAATTGCCGTCGATGCAGACGGTCGCCGAGGAACTGCATATCGATCCGAGGACGCTGCGCCGTCGCCTCGTCAGCGAGGGGACCTCATTCCGGGCGCTGCTCGATGAGGTGCGGCGCAGGTTGGCAATCGAACTGCTAGGGCAAGACACCCCGGTGGAGCAGATCGCCAAACGCCTGGGATATGCCGAGACAGGGAACTTCACCCACGCCTTCAAACGCTGGGAGGGCGTGGCACCCAGTAATTTTCGCGGCCCACGTCGCAATCTACATAGTTCCGAATGACCGTCAGTCCCGGAGGCTCACGTGTGGCGTCATCGTGGGTTCATGGTTGCGTTGCTGGCGGCGCACCAGCAACCCGCCTCCGAGTTCCCGACGAAGATTGGTGCTTTGAACATCGACTGGGCCTTCGAGCCTCGGGCTATGCTTAGTATGGAGCCGTGAGGTCGCGAGCGGGCTCAATGCCCGCTACTCCTGATCCTGAGTTGGCTGACTTGCAGGTACCCGAGCACTACCTCAAGTCGGAGCTCTACGGCTTGATACGCACCGATTCAGCGATATTCGAGTTTCTCCAGTCCTCGAGCCTCGACGGAATCTGGTTTTGGGACGTGACTCGGCCAGACGAAGAGTGGCTCAGCCCTCGGTTCAAGGAGCTTTTCGGATACACGGACGCGGAGGTCCCGAACACCTCTGCCTGGTGGCAAGAGAACATACATCCGGATGACTTGTCGGTGGCACTCGAAAACTTCGAGAAGCATCTCGCCGATCCTGATCACCCATACGATCAGCTTGTTCGCTACGCCCACAAGGACGGTTCGACCGTTTGGGTTCGTTGCCGTGGGCTGGCGATTCGCGATGAGGCGGGGCGCGCGATCCGAATGCTCGGAGCGCACACAGACGTCACTGAGCTCATGGAGACGCGCCAGCGCCTTGAGCAATCTGAAAAGACCTGGCGAGAGGCGTTTGAAAAAGCGCCGAACGGTGTCGCGCATGTCGCGTCGGATGGCCGCTTTCGCCAGGTGAATGCTGCCCTCGTACGGCTGCTCGGGCGAAGCCGCGAAGAGCTTCTAGGGAGCAGTCTGTTCTCGCTGGCTCACCCTGAGGACCTCCCCCTTTTGTCGAAGCATGTTGCGGATGTGCTCGCGGATTCCGCGGAGACGCCGACTCTGGAGCTGCGCAGCCTCGACAGCGAAGGTCAGCCGTTCTGGGTGGCGCAGACGAGCAGTCTGGTGCGCGACAGTGGCGACGGAGAACCGTATCTTGTCATCCACTTCGAGAACGTCGACGAGCGTCGACGGGTCGATCGTTTGAAGAACGAGTTCGTGGCAAACGTTTCCCATGAGCTTCGAACACCGTTGGCCGCGCTCAAAGGCTCACTCGGGCTGATCGTCGGCGGTGTCGTAGGCTCCGTCTCGGACGAGGCCGGCCAGATGCTTTCGATGGCGCGAGCCAACACCGACCGGTTGATTCGCGTCGTCAACGACATATTGGACATCGAAAAAATGGACAGTGGGGTAGACGACCTTCAGCGGGAGGCTGTCGAGCCTGTCGCCCTCGCCCGCGAAGTGATCGCCGAGTTGAAGGAGCTCGCTCGTGAAGCCGGAATCACGCTCAGGGTACAAACGGCCCCCACTTTCACCGGCAGCGCGATATCAGGTGATCGAGACCGCCTCGCGCAAGTACTGACCAACCTGATCGGCAACGCGATCAAGTTCTCTCCGTCCGGGCAGGCAGTAGTTGTCCAAATCGCATCCCCGGCGAGCGGGGGAGTGGAGTTCTCGATCGTCGACCATGGTCCGGGAATTCCTGTGGCGATGCGTGACTCGGTCTTCGATAGGTTCTGCCAAGTGGACTCGACGGACACTCGGAAATTCGGCGGTTCGGGCCTTGGTCTCGCGATCGCCAAAGCGATCGTTGAGAACCACGGCGGACAGATCGGGGTGAAGCCAACGCCTGGGCACGGCTCGACGTTCCATTTTTGGATTCCTTCCTAAACAGGTATCCGGCGGGTCAGCGCGTTGCAGCCGGGCGTCCTTCCCGTACCGATGTGCGCCCGTTATCGCGCTGCCTCAGGCGGTCCCCGCCAAGCTCCCGATTGTCGAACAGAGGCGACAAAACGCAGTCTGCATCCGCTCAGCAAACCGCTTTGGCACCACATCTCTCGGCGAGAAGTGCCGCCGTATCTCTCGGCGAGAAGTGCCGCCGTGTCGGCCGCCGCTTCTCAGCGACTCCCGCGGTAGATGAGGCCGAGCAGCCGGCCGATGAGTCGGGTTCGTCGAGCCTTGTACGGATACATGTGTGGATCGCGACCGGGGTTGATGCGGGAGATGAGCAAGGACTGTTGGCGGCAGTACTTGCGTATTCCGCCTGCACCGTGGCGGTAGCCAATCCCGGAGCCGGGGGTGGCACCGCCCATCGGCAACTCGAGTGCGGTGTAGTTCACCAGCGCGTCATTGACGGTGACTGCGCCGGCATTCACCCGACGCGCCACCGCCTCGGCGCGTGCCGAATCCCCGGCGAACACCGCCGCGCACAACCCATACTCGGAGTCGTTGGCCAACCGGATCGCCTCTTCGGCATCGGCGACCTTCATGATCGGCAGCGTCGGGCCGAAGGTCTCTTCCCGCATGCAGGCCATGTCGTGGTCGACGTCCACGAGCACCGTCGGCTGGTACCAGTACCCCGTGCTGCGCCCGCGCTGCCCACCGGTGAGCACCTTGGCGCCGCGTTCGCGCGCCTCCTCGACGTGGCGCTCAACCATTTCGACCTGCGGCGGAAAGGTCAGGGATCCGACGTCGATGCTGCCGGGACCGGTGGGTACACCTTGGCGGATCGCGCGCACCTTTTCGGTGACACGCGCAACGAACTCATCGTAGATCGGCGCCTCCACATAGCAGCGTTCGATCGAGATGCAGGTTTGGCCGCAGTTGAACATCGAGTAGTAGGCCGCGTGGTTGGCCGCGCGTTCGAGGTTGGCGTCGGAGAGCACGATCATCGGGTCCTTGCCGCCAAGCTCAAGCGATGTCGGGATCAATCGTTCGGCGGCTCGCACTGCGACCTTGCGTCCGGTGGCGGTGGAACCGGTGAACATGATCATGTCGACCTCGTCGATGAGGGCGGCGCCGGCCGCACCGCGCCCAGTGGCCACGGCGAACACATCTTTGGGCAGGCCGCATTCGGCCAGCCCCTGGGCCAGTAGAAGCGAGGTCAGAGGCGTGATTTCTGAGGGTTTGAGGATCACGCTGTTGCCGGCCGCGAGTGCGGGGATGCAGTCGCCGAACGAGTTGGTCAGTGGATAGTTCCATGGTCCTATGACGCCGATGAGCCCCAACGGGCGGTATCGCAATACGAGCTTCTTCCCCTTGACGAAGATCGACGAAGACCGGATCCGCTGGTCTGCGAGGTAGTGCGCTGCCTTGTCGGCCCAGAACCCAAACGCCGCTGCGCCGTAAATGTGTTCGGCGATCTGCGCGTCTTCGTAGGGCTTTCCGGTCTCGGCGCAGATCGTTTCGATCACCTGATCGGCGTTGTTGATCAGCCAACGCTGCATGCGCTTCAGAACACGCCGGCGGCCGTCGAAGCCCAGCGCCTCCCAGCCCGGTTGCGCGGCCCGGCCCCGGCGGGCCAGCTCAGCTATCTCGCCGGCGGTCATGTCGGGCACGTTCCCGATGACCTCGCCGGTGGCCGGATTCTCAACTGCAATCTGGGCCTGCCCGTCATCACGACTGGTCGGCGATTCGGTTGCGGCGAACTCCATCTCGATCTCCTTCGCTGTGTGCAAGTGAGTCTTCCCCGCTACTGAACGAACTGCAAGGGAACGCTTTTCGAGACGGCCCGCGCAGGGGTCGCGGGTACGTGGTGGGCCGGACCACTCAGAACCAGGTGGCGCCAGTCATTTCGAGGCCGGCGCAGGCTGCTGAACGACCTGCTCGAGTTCCTCGAACGCGCCCCGGGTGTACTGCGCCAGACGCTGCAGATGCGGCAGCGTGTCACGGCAGCCAACGAATCCGAGCGCGACTTTGTCGGTGTAGCCGACGAGCGTCACGTTGAGACCGTAGCCATCAAACAGAAACGATACGGGGACGATCATGTCCAGCTTGGCACCGGCGAGGTAGAGCGGTTGCTTGGAGAGCACGACGTTCGAGACGGTGAAGTTATACAGGGGTGGGATCGCCCCGAGGGCTCCGGTCTTCTGCCCGAACGCAATCGGGAGCAGGCCGATCATGGAGTAGTGCTGCAGGGCGTTCTGTGACATCGCCAGTAGCTCGGCCTTGCCGCGGCTGGTCGAGGCCGAGATCTCCCGCAAGCGCTCAACCGGATCGTCGGTCGCTGTGCCCAGCGGCGCGACAAACCCCGATGCGGCGTTGATGGTGTCGGGGTCGCGATCGATGCCGACCGGCACCGACGCGGTGAGGCTGCTGTCGGGCAGGTTGTCCTGCTCCCTCAGGTAACGCCGGCAAGCGCCGCCGACCGATGCGAGGATCACGTCGTTGACAGTCGTGCCGGTAGCGTTGGCCACCGTTTTGAGCCGCGGAAGGTTCAGCACCTCCACCGCGACCCGTCGATGCCGGGTGACGCCGGTGTTGAAAGGCGTACCCGGTGTCTTCAAGGCGGCCCTCACCGAGCTGTTGGCGCCGCGCATCATGCTGCCCAGTTTCCCGACCAGCTCGCCCGTCGCTGAAACGCCCTCGACAGCCCGCTGCGCGGTGGTGGCCGCGAATATGCTTGCCAGGTTGTCGTCGTCGTCGAGCGCCTCGGGCTTGCCCGAGCCCGGTGGCGCCTCAGGATCGGTGGTCAGCCATCTCTTGATGTAGTTCATCGCACCCATGCCGTCTACCGCACAGTGGTGCGCCTTGAAGTAGAACGCGAACTGGTTGTCCGCCAGACCCTCGATGAGGTGGGCCTCCCACAGCGGCTTGGTCATATCCAGTGGGGTCGAGTGCAGTCGCTCGACGAGCGCACCGAGATCGCGCGCGGTCCCGGGATGCGGTAGGGCCGAGAGGCGGACGTGGTAGCTCGGGTCGGGTTGCACCTGCTTCCAGTACGCCATCGACGGGCCACCGGCGATCACGCTGTCGAACGGAAACGGCAGATATTCCAGCTCGGAGAACGACTCGTACAGGTCGCGGGTGAAGCTTCGGGGTGCTCCCTCGGGCAGATCGAAGACTGCAAGTGCGCCGATATGCATCGGTGTGCGCGGCGTCTCCATGCGGGCAAACATCTGGTCCAGAGGGCTGAGCAGCTTCACGAGGCCACCCTAGCTTCGCCGGCTGGTCGCGGGTTCGAATCTGGGCAACCACCCGGCCCGCGCTCACCTCCGGACCGGAGGCAAGGTCCGCCTAGCGGGGTTGCTCGCGCAAGCGAGGAGATCCCATGGCGCGCAAGCCGCATAGGGATTCACGCAATTTTCGGCCGCATGAGTAGGTCAACTCAGTAGCGATCGAGCTCGATCAACCGCTCGTCGCTGATCCCGAAGTGATGCGCGATCTCGTGGAATACGACGTGTTTGACCTTGCGGCGTAGACGGTCGGGGTCCCCGCCAGTGAGTCGTGTGATCGGGCCGCGGAAGATGCTGATCTTGTCGGGAAGTGCCCCGCCGTACATGCTGTTTCTTTGAGGAAGCGGAATGCCGCGGTACAGGCCGAGCAGGGGCTGCCCGTCGGGAGGCTCGTCCTCGGCGACGATCTCGACATTGTTCAATGCTGCTCCGAGATCGGCCGGCAACGAACTCAGTGCCTCGTCGATCGCATCTTCGAACGGATCATTGAGGCCCGGGTCCGAACTCGTACTCACCTCCGCAAGGGTTGTAGCTGTTGGCTGGATACCGCGCTTTAGTGAGTGTTTGGCGTTGATAGTGAGTGTGGTCGCGTGTGAGGCCGGCTGTTTGTCGGTCGCGTGTTGAAGGAGGTGGGTTGGGGCGCAGGGGGTATCGGCCCGAGAAATGTGT
>JAHZKD010000012.1 GCA_022600605.1 Actinomycetes bacterium | reverse complement strand
CGACAAGCATCACGAAAAGTGCCCGCGAGACGCCCTCGGTGCATCACGTAAGAATGCCCGCGAAACGGTGGATGCTCGGCAGGCATGGGAAGTGGGCTGTCGATGTCGTCTCGGGCCGAGATCACCGCGAAGTTCGCCAAGGCGTATGTGAAGGCGCCGAAGGCGAAAAAGGGTCGGATTCTGGATCAGGTGGTGGAGGTCACGGGCTGGTCGCGGGATAATGCTCGGCGCCGGTTGACCGCCGCAGCCCGGCCGCCGGGAGCGGGCCGACAAGTCGCCAAACGGCCCCGCCGGCAGCGCCAGCCGAAGTATTCCTACGACACACTGAAGTTGCTGCAGAAGGTCTGGGCGGCCTCAGGCGGGCAGTGCGGCCGCTACCTGGCTGCGTCTATGGCCCTGCAGCTGGCAGCTTTGGAACGCCACGGCGAACTGGTGCCCGATCAGGGCCGCTATAGCCCGCAGGTCCGCGCCGAGTTGTTGGCGATGAGCAGCGCCACGATCGACCGTTACCTGCGCGGCGCCAAGGCCCGTGACCAGATCACGGGGAAATCGACCACCAAACCCTCTCTGTTGCTGCGGTCGGCGATCACGATCCGCAAGGCAACCGACGAGGTCGAGCGAGCTCCGGGCTTCTTCGAAGGCGACACCGTCGCGCACTGCGGGCCAACGCTGAAAGGCGAGTTCGCCCGCACCCTCAACCTCACCGACATGCATGTCGGCTGGGTTTTCACCCGCACCGTGCGTAACAACGCCCACACCCACATCCTCGCCGCCCTGAAGGCAGGCGCGCATGAAATACCCTATGAGGTAACTGGTTTGGACTTCGACAATGGCACCGAGTTCCTGAACAAGGCCGTCATCAAATGGGCGGCGGAGATGGAGATCTTCTTCACCCGCTCGCGGCCGTACAAGAAGAACGACCAGGCCACCATCGAGTCCAAGAACAACCATCTTGTGCGCAAGTACGGTTTCTACTACCGCTACGACACCGACGAAGAGCGGGCGGTGCTCAACCGGCTGTGGAAGCTGGCCAACGACCGGCTCAACTACCTGACCCCGACCATCAAACCCATCGGGTACAGCTCCACCCGCGACGGTCAGCGCCGCCGCCTCTACGACCAGCCCGCGACCCCACTGGACCGGCTGCTAGCCGCCAAGGTCCTCTCACCAGCCCAAGAAACAGAGCTGCTTGCCTATCGCGACAGCCTGAATCCCGCCGGGATTGGGCGTCAGATCGCTGACCTGCAAGCCGCCCTGCTCAGACTCGCCAAGGACAAGACCGAACAGCTCTACCTCGCAGCTATACCCACCGCCCTCCCCGACGTCAGATCCGGGATACGCATCAAAAACAAAGCAGCCAGCTGACCCGGCTTCGCGGGCATTCCTTACGTGATGCATGGATCAGGTTTCGCGGGCATATTGACTTGATGCATCACGTGGAGTCAGAAGTCCCAAAAAATGGTGGAACTGTTTCTGTAGGCGCATGGTGATCGGTCACCGCGCTGCCGTCAAGGCCGCCTTCAAGGCGGCCAGCCCGCGGTTGGTTGCCTCGGCAGCTGCGGGCACCACCAACGCGAAGCTGACGTAGCCGTGCACCAGCGTCGGCTCGTTGCGCCATTCGACGGGAACGCCACTCGCCGTCAGCAATTCAGCATAGCGGGCGCCGTCGTCGCGAAGCGGATCGTGTTCGGCGGTACCGATGAAAGCAGGCGGTAGCCCCGACAGATCCGCCGCGTTGGCAGGTGCCAGCGTGGTGGGCAGCTTCGACGGGTCGCTGATGTCCACACCGGGCACATACCAGTGCAGAAACGCCGCAACCACGTGCCGGTCCAGGATCGGCGCATCCGCATTCTCGACGAATGACCGCAGACTGGTGTCGCCGGTGGTGGCCGGGTACCAGAGCAGCTGAAACACCAGCGGTGGCCCGCCGTGGTCTCGGGCCAGTTGCGTCATCACCGCGGCGAAGTTGCCGCCCGCCGAATCCCCGGCAACCGCGATGCGTGCCGGGTCGCCGCCCAGTTCGGCCGCATGCTCCCCGACCCACCGCAGCGCCGCCCACGCGTCGTCGACACCCTGGGGGAAGGGGTGCTCCGGAGCCAGTCGATAGTCCACCGACACCACGATGGCCTCAGCGCCGATCGCATGGTCGCGGCACACCACGTCATGGGTGTCCAGGTCACCGATCGACCAGCCGCCGCCGTGATAGAACACCACCACCGGCAGGTCTTCGTGCTCGGGTACCGGCGGCCAATAGATGCGGACCGGGATGTCGTCCACCTCGCCATAGCCAACCGTGCGTTCCTCGATCCGCATCTCCGGCAACGTCTCGGGTGGGACTTTCATCTGCCGCATCTGCTCGCGGGCCACCTCTACACCGTCTTCGACGGTGAACTTGAAGGGCAGGACGTCCAGTAGTGCTTTCAGGGCCGGGTCGATGCTGGGCCGCCCGGCGCTTGGTTCAGCCATAACCCAACGATAAGCGTTCCGAAACTCCCCGGCTCGTGAACTGCCTGCCGGGCCTATCAGGACTTCTCACTATCCCTGTTCAACAGCGTTTAGAGATACGTTTAGAGATATCGGCCCTATTCAACGGCGCTTAGAGATATCGGCGCACAGCCTGAGACGCGGTGATACCGGGCGAGTGAATCGCTGAGGTTGTGTTTCGCTGAATCGGTCAGGCCCATCTGCAGTTCCCATTCGTAACCGCGTATCGCAAGAAGGTAGACCTCGGGGACCCGTCCGAAGCACTGCCTGGTGGTCGCCAGGATTGACGGAACCGAGATAGCGTGCGAGGTAAAGCTGAAATCCAGCTTCGGTTCGGGCCTTGTCAGCGCGAAGGATGCGACCGCCTGATCCTTTGTCGCGTCCACAAACAGTACCCGCGCGAATCCGCTGATCAGGTCGGCGTCTTCGAGGTTGAGTTGGTAGGCGCGACGCAGGTCGGCCTGGGCTCGAGGCCGGTGCGCCTCGAGATGGTCGATGAACGCCCAGCCCAGTCCGTCGTCCTGCCGTCCGACATTGCCGATGCCGTAGATCAGCGAAGAGGGATCGTTGAAATCATCGAACGTGGGGAATCGTTCTTCAGCGGATGCGCTCATCGATCACCTTCCCAGCGGCGTCGACAACGGAAACGATCAGCGGCATCTGCCCCAAAGCGTGTGTGGCACAACTCAAGCAGGGATCATAGGCGCGGATACCCACTTCGATTGCGTTCATCATGCCTTCGGTGATCTCGGTCTGGCCACCGAGGTAGTCCTCTGCGACGCTGCGTACCGTTCGGTTGAGCACCCGGTTGTTCTGAGTGGTCGCCACGATGAGGTTGGCGAATGTCACGTTCCCCTCGTGATCGGCACGGTAATGGTGCAGCACGCTGCCGCGCGGCGCCTCCACCACCCCGATTCCCTCACCGGTCCACGCATCGGCGGGCGGTGTGACCACCAGGTCGTCTTTCTGCAGATCTGGATCCGACAGCAGGTCTCGAATGACCTCTGCGGCGTGGATAATCTCGATGGTTCGCGCCCAATTCGTATGCAGTGTCATGTTGTTCGCGCGGCCACTGGTGTATGCGTGGAACTTTTCCAGGGCTTGTTGGGCGAGCGGGGTCGACAGCGTGTTGGTGACGTTCAGCCGGGCGAGCGGTCCCACCCGCACCGAGCCGGCCTCCGGGCCGAGATCGGTGAGGAACGGGAACTTCATGTAACTCCATTTTTCGACACCTTCGGAGAAGTGGTCGAGGTAATCGTGGTAATCAAACTCCCGCACCACGGTCTTGTTCTCGTCGACGATCTTCAGGTGGCCGTCGTAGTAGTCGACATTGCCTTCCGGGTCGGTGAGACACATGTTGAGCGCGGACACGTTCGCAAATCCGTCGACCTCGCTGCGGTGCTTTTCGTGGAAATCCTCAAATAGTTCCAGCCCCAGCTGGGCGTACTCAATAACCTGATCGACCGACAGCAGTCCGTCAGCCCCGCGCACAAGCCGATCGACCTCTGCAGGGGTCAGGCTCTTGTTCACGCCCCCGGGCACTGAGGAGATGCCGTGCATTCGCTTGCCGAAGACTGACGCGATCACCTCCTGACCCCATTTGCGCAGCATCACAACCCGTTTGACCATGTCGGGGTCGGCCTCGATCAGTCCAAGGATGTTGCGTTGCTCAGGCGCGGCGTCCATACCGAACAGCATCTCCGGTACCACAAGGTAGAAGTAGGCGGTGACATGGGACTGCAGCATCTGCGCGTAGTGTCCCAGCCGGCGCATCTTCACCGCGGTCGGTGTCAAATAGACCCCTGATGAAGGACCGACCCCGACGATGTCGTCGACCGCCTTTGCGCCCGACAGGTGATGGCTGACAAAGCAGATACCGCAGATGCGCTGCATCAGCACCGGGGCTTCCCAGAATGGGTGCCCTTGAACGAATTTCTCGTATCCGCGGAACTCGACGACGTGCAGCTTGGCGTCGACGACGTTGTGATCGTCGTCGAGTTCGACGACGACTTTCCCGTGCCCCTCGATACGGGTGACGGGATCGATGACCAGCGTCTTACTCATGCCAATGTCTTTCTCGGGTCAGTCAAAATGGTTGAGCGACTTGGGCAAATCGACAGGACGGCCGTTGACCAAATCGTCCAGTACTTCCAAGATGGCGTCCGCGCTTGGTGGGCAGCCGGGAATGAAGTAGTCCATCTTGACGACTTCGTGGCAGGGATACACCTTGGTGGTCAAAATCGGGATCGCCGGGTGGAGTGGCACAACGGGCACGGCGCCGGGGGCCGCTGTGGGAGAGTTGGAATAGGCCTCTGACAAGCAATCTTTTAGTTCGACCATGTTGCGCATCGCCGGAACGCCACCCCAGATCGCGCAGGCGCCGACCGAAATGAGGACGTCGCAGTTCTCCCGGAAGTGCTCCAGCGTTTCGATGTTGTCCTCATTCGCCACTCCGCCTTCGATAAATCCGATTGCGCAGCGTTCGGTGATTCGTTTGATGTCGGTGAGCGAGGATCGGTTGATAGTGATCTTGTCCAAGAGTCCCAGCAGCCGCTCGTCGACGTCGAGGAAGGACAAGGTGCATCCCCAGCAGCCGCATAGGCTGATCATCGATACGTTGATCTTCCCGGCTCTCTCGGCGGCCAGCGCTGGGTCCAACGGCGTTGCTGGAAGCTCATGCGAGGCGGTCGAGTTCATCTCTGACTCCGTCATTTGGTGTGCTCTCCCAGCGCGCGGTCACGTACCGATTCTATGTCGTACAACCGCTGGCCGATGGGATCGTCATAGCCCACCTGCTTTTCGATGATGGTGCCAACCGGACAGATGTCCACGGCTTCTCTTACCTGTTCGGGCGGCATCGCGTTGGCAAGATCGGCATCGATCTCGATGCGCGCATGCTCGCCACGGCCACTGATGCTGAAGATCTTTTTGCCGGTTGCGCGATCTCGAATGAATTCCACACACCGCTGGCAGAAGATGCATCGATCCCGCTCCAGCCAGATTCTTTCGCTGGCATGATCTTGCACGCGCTCGGGGAATTGATATGGAAAGCGTGAGACCGTCATGCCCACCTCGTAGCCAACCGCCTGCAGAGTGCAGCGGCCGCTTTTCTCACAGCTCGGGCAGTTGTGATTGCCTTCCGAGAACACCATTTCGACCAACGCTTTGCGCATACCGGTGGTCTGCGGCTCGTCCACCTCGACTTGCATGCCGTCGGTGACCTGCACGCTGCAGGCTGCGGCTACTCGGCCGTTGACTTTGACCGAGCACGCGCGGCAGGTGCCCAGCGCCGGCTTTCCCCGTAGGTAGCACAAGGTGGGGATGTACACACCAGAGTCTGCGGCGACATCGACGAGGTTCCTGCCTTCTTCGGCGGTCACCGTGATTCCATCGATCTCGATCTCGATCTGAATGGTCATCTCGACTCCTGCTCTAGTTGCCGAACGGCCTTGCGGTAACCGCCCAGTGCGGCATCGACATCGAATGAGGGCAACAAGTCGCCCTTCTGCTGCTGAAGTCGGCCGTCGTAGTCTTCCGGGAATTTCTCCAGTGTCGTCAAGATCGGGCTGGGGGAGCAGGCTCCCAGCCCGCACCGGCTGGTGCCTGCGATGACACCGCCCCACTGGACCATATCGTCGAGATCCGATTGCTCTGCCCGGCCGTCGATGACCAGGTCAACCTTTTCGCGCAGTTGCACAGTGCCCGCCCGGCAGGGCAGGCAGATACCGCAGGACTCGTCAACGAAGAACTGCGTGAAATCTCTGACGACACCGAGCAAGTCGCGATCGGCATTGAAGACCATGAAGGAGCCATTGCAGGAAAGCTCTTCATGAGCGAGGCGGCGATCGGCGTCCGTGTCGGCTGAAACCATCTCCCCGGCAGGGCCGCTGAGCTGCACGGCCCGAGCGTCGGCAGCGCCAACCATCTCCAGTACCTCACGCAGTGTGACACCCCACTCGATCTCATAAATTCCCGGTGCGGCGCAATCCCCGGAGACACTGAGCAACCTGGTTCCCGAGGAGCCCGGCGTGCCCAGCGCGGCGAACCAATCAGCGCCCAACTCCATGATCCGGGTCGCCGCGGCGAGTGTCTCGACGTTGTTGACGCAGGTCGGCCTACCGAGGAATCCGTGCTCCACAGGGAACGGCGGCTTGAGCCGTGGCGTTCCCCTCTTGCCCTCACACGATTCGATGAGAGCGGACTCCTCGCCGCAGATGTACGCGCCGGCGCCCATCTTGATCTGGATGTCGAAACCGTCACCGAGCAATCTGTCGTCGCGAAGCTCGGCAAGCTGCCGTTCGAGATGCTCCCTGAGATACTCGTACTCGGCGCGCAGGTAGACGATGCCGTGCGCCGCGCCGACGGCGTGAGCCGCGATGATCATGCCTGCGAACACCTGCTTGGGCGCGCGGGTCAGCAACACCCGGTCCTTGAACGTGCCGGGTTCACCCTCGTCGGCATTGCAAATGATGTACTTCTCATCGCCTGCGGCCTCACGACACAGCCGCCATTTGATTCCGGTCGGAAAACCGGCACCTCCCCGACCGTGGAGGCGAGAGTCCGTGACGGTCGTGATCACGTCCTCGGGCGTCATTGTGAGACATCGCTCGAGCAAAGCGCGGTAGTCGATCTCCCCGTTGAAGAAGACCGGCCCGGAGGTGTGCACCGTGGTATGTGTCAACGCTTCGACGTAGGCAACGTCGCTTCGGGGCAGTCCTGACGGATTTGCGATCTCCGCCGGGGACTGCCCCTGCTTCAATCGTGAAATGATGTCGGTGACTGAATCGGGCGTCAGATCAGTGAACACTACGTCATCTATGAGCATCGCCGGCTCATGGTCGCTGAGGCCAATGCAAGCAGTTTCGAACAAACCGAAATCGGCTGATCCCGGCCCGTCGAATCGTGTCCCCGTTTCTCGTTCCAGAGCTTCGCGCACCTGCTGATAACCGCGCAGTTTGGCAATGACGTTGTTACTCAAATAAATTCGATAGGTGCCCGACGGCGCAGCGTGAAAGAAATGATAAAAAGAGGCGGTCTCCATCACGTCATCGGGAGAGATCCTCAGTCGGCCGGCAATCGCCAGCACTGCGTCGGCGGGAATATGACCGTAACTGCGCTGGATATCCCACAGTATGTCTATTAGGTCAGTTTGGTCGTTGGAATGCCGATCGAGAATTGTTGCGACGCCCTGAGTCATGGTACTTCGCACCACCCACCAGCTGATCGAATCGAAGCGTACTTCGTGAGAATTGCAGTCGCCGTCATACTATTTTGCCGTGCCGATAAGTCGCGTACCAGGTCCGGTTCATGCGCTGATCAAAGCCGGCAATCACATCCGACGCCGTCAGGTCCGTGAATAGCAGACGGCCACGCCTCCCGGTAGGCGAGGTGTCGATGATCGTGATCGGTTCATCGGCCTCGACCGCTTTCTGCAGCGCTTCTTTGCTCTCGAAGCGCGAGCCGTCAGCGCGCCGCACGTGCAAGCTCATGGTGTCCTACTCTCTGCTGGACACCGCCACAGCCCAGCTTTCGGCGTGAATCGGGCGCGAAAAATGACGCTGAGCCTAGGTTCGCGCACTCGATCGGTCATCGTCAACCCGGGAATCGGACGGTGGTTCCGGGCATCAGCTGAACGACCCGACCGCGGCACTCCACTTCGATCCCGGCTGCATCTCGTGGATCCACACTGATGATTACTCCCTTGCCGCTCACCCGAAGGTGCAGGTGCAGGCCGCGGTAGTGGATGGGGAGTGCAAGCACTCCAAGGGATTCGGGCCAATGCGGAGAAAGGATGAGGCGGTCGGAACGGGTCTCCAGCCCGGTGAAGCACCGCTGCATGAGGTCGACGGTGCCCGCCATAGCCGCCAGGTGAACCCCTTCGGAAGTGGTGCCACCCTGAATATCGGACACGTCGGACTTCAGTGCATGCCGGAAGAACTCCAGGGCACGCTCGCGGTTGGCCCTGGCCAGTACCCAGGTGTGCACGACGCCGCTGAGCGTGGACCCGTGCGAGGTGCGGGCCAGGTAGT
>JAHZKD010000100.1 GCA_022600605.1 Actinomycetes bacterium | reverse complement strand
GGGACCTTCGTCGGTCTGCAGCTGGAGAATTTCCAAGTCGCGGGCCTGTTTGGTGGTGGCGGCCAGTACGTGTAGCTGGTCGAACGGGTCGGCGAGCAGGAATCCAGCGGCGGCCACATCGACCAACTGTGCGCAGCGCTCAGTGAGTTCGGTTAGCAGGTCCATCATGTCGAAGTCGGCGAGCAGGCTGTCGACAAGGGAGACGACCGCGTCCAGTACACACGTTTCGCGGGAGTTTTCGGTCATGTTGACCTCCATCCTGGTGTTTCGGTCGGACGCATCAGTCGGCGTCCAGCTTGAGGCGGTGCTCGAGAACATCGCGGGCCACATCGGTGGCCGCACGGCCGGTCGCATACGCATGGGCGCGTAGCCGAATCAGGGCCACGGTGGGCTCGATCTGCAGCTGCGCGACGAGCATCCCGGTGGCCTGGCTGACCTCAACACGCGACAGCGCGTTCAACTCAGTCCAGGCGTTGCTGCCGGGCTGGGCGACGGCGTCCTGCAGGTCGGCGTCCAGCAGATCGAGGAGCGGGATGCCGGCCAGCTCAGCGGCTACGACGGCGCCGGAAAGCTGGACTCCGACTAGTTGACGGGGCAGCGCACGGAAGAAGTCCATGGCGCCGACATACTCGCCGGCGACCACGACGGGCATCGCATACACGCCTCGAATCTCCAGGTCGAGCATGGCTGGGCTATAGATGGGCCAACGACGGTCAGTCGGGTTGGCGAGGTCGGTCACCAGTACGGGGGCGCGCCGGGTGATCGACTCAAGACACGGTCCCTCGCCGAGAGTGAACTGAAGTTCGTCGTAGATCCTGGCGTGCGCGCCGCTGGAGCCCAATGTCCCGGAGTTGACACCGTCGAACACTAGCGAGATTGCTGCCGCATCCATGTCAAGGAGCGTCACGCAAGCCTCACAGAGGCGGTCGGCTGCATCGACACCCCGCCGACCGTCTACAGCAGCCAGAAGTTGATCGCGGATCGCCACAATCACCAGACCTGGATCTCGTTCGCGGGCCTGTCAGTCACAGAACCCGCGCCTCTTCCATCTCTTTTCGTCGCCTTCCACCTCTGCAGAGCCCCCAATACGACACTGAACGGCTGTGGGGCGCCGCCCCGCACCACATCGAGGCGGCCGTTGTGTTGCTTGACGATACGGCCACCGGACCGTATGTACTCCTCAGCGCCGCCATGGTGAATGTCCTTCTAAGTCGGGCACGTCTACTCGGAACCGAGATACCCGATACGCCCAACCCTACGCTCCTGCGCACCGATTGGGGGTCGGTAGCGACCGTCGAAACGCGCTCAATGCAACGCCGTACCCGGTCCGGGTCAAGTGATCGACACCAGTTGGTCGATCGCGTCCGTGGGAAGAGCACCGTCGACGACGGCAGTCACCACAAGCTTGTTCAGGGTGATCGCACCGTTGTGGTTGTCGAGAAAAGCGATGTCGGCCGCATCGCGTCCGGTAGCGATGCGCACCAAGGATTGCCGGGGCGCCAGCAGCGTCCCATCGACCACGCGCCATCGCCCCTCGACGAAAGCCTCAGCGACTGCATGGAAGTCCATCGGGAATAAACCTGGCGCATAGACCGAAACCACGCGGGCGGGGACGTTGACGGCCCGGAGCATGGCCACCACGAGATGCGCGAAGTCTCTACACACCCCAGCACCCGCGAGGAGGGTGTCGACCGCACCGTCGATGGGGTCGCTGGAGCCCGGGACATACTTCAGCCGGCCGCCTACCCAACTGGAAACCTTCTCCAACAGGGTTGCGGAATCGATGTAGCTTCCGAATTCCGTTGCAGCAAAGCCATAGAACTTGTCTGCCTCGGCATAGCGGCTGGGCCGCAGATACATCGACAGATCGTACTCGGTCACCGGGGCCGGAGCTGTCCGACCAACGATCGTCGCTGCGTAGTGGACCTCGAGCAACCCCATCGGCGCGTCCAGCTTGTGGATCCGGTTACCGTGAGTTCCAATGATTTCCGAGGCCTGCGACGGTCTTCCGTTCAACAGGAACGACAACGACTCGGTGACCTCGGTGTTGGGGTGCGGCGCCACTGCTATCTGGAACTCCAGTGCCGTCGGTGCGGTGATGTCGATTTCGAGCTCTGCGCCCACGACTCGTTTCATGATCACCTCAGCGTTCTTCCAGCGCCGAAAGTAGTTCAGACGCCGGCATCGTCGCGATACCGATGGCCTCGTCGTCGATGCTGCGGTACCGCGCCAGGGCCCCGGCGAGCGTGAGCGCTCCGCAGGGGTCGACGACGTTGGGGACGTATCTGTCCTGTTCGTCGGCAGCGGGTGGGCAACAGGGGCTCCCCCAACCGGCCCAGAATCTTGGCCGGATCGTCCAAGACAAGTTTTCAACAGGGCCGACGCGGGAGTCTGCACTTTCGAACCCTTCCTGGCCAGGCCCGAAGAGTTGTGCGATGACCTGCGACGGGTCGGCCGCCATCCGACGCTGGCTCCGTGTCATGATCCTGGCCGGCGGTGAAGTCATTGCGGCACAGTCGATAAGCGCCGAGTCGGCTGAGGAGTAGCTATCGACATGGTCATCGCCAAGCTGTCCGCTCGGCGAGGATGCGCTGTGCCAGGCCGATGTAGGCACCGGCTACGGCCGACCAATCCAGCCCGGGCGCCAAGACGCGAGCCTCGGCGGCCATCGACCCAGCCAGGCGCGGCTCAGTCAAGACTTGACGCAGCGCAGTACGCATCGCCTCCGGGTCGCGATGGTTGACGACGATTCCTGCTCCGCCGCAGAGCAGCTCAAGCGCGTACGGGAAAGCGGTAGCCACGACCGGCCGACCACTCACGACGGCGTCGACGAGGATTCCGGAAGAGACCTGATCAGTAGAGTCGTAGGGCAACACGATCACCGAGGCCGACTGGATCATGGCCCTCAATGCGGCGCGGCCATAGTAATGGGGGTCGAAATGCACCGAGTCCCCCACCCCGCTGCGGCGGGCTCGCTCGATGAGGGATTCACGGTAGATCTCGCCCTGCGCAGCGAGTACCTTCGGGTGCGTCCTTCCACAAACTATGTAGCGCGGCCGGCCGGGTAGGTCCTGCAGCGCTGCCATCGCGTCGATGACCCGCTCGATGCCCTTCCCAGGGCCCAGTAAACCCCAGGTCAAGATCGTGGGCCTGCTCGGGCGCTTCAGCCGCGGGCTAGTCGGGGTAGTCCCTCCGTGCGGGATCGTGGCGATTTTCCGACGATCCACGGCGTAGGTCGACCGCAGTCGTTGCCGCGCGGCCTCGGACATCACGACCACACAATCCGCCTTGGCCAGCAAGGCCTCTAGAACCTGACGTTGTTGCGGCGCAGGGTCTTTGATCACGGCATGGGCCACAACAATCGACGGCACCCGTAACTCCCCGAGGATGTCGATCACTTCGGCACCATCGGCGCCGCCGTAGATGCCAAAGTCGTGCTGGATCACCGCGACGTCGTTGTGGTTGAGCGAGTCCGCGCATGCCAGCACTGAGGGCGCGGAGCCGTTGACCAGCTCTGCGACAACCCGGCTGCTCGCAGGCGGCAACTCATCGGCCACCCGGACCACCCTGACCTCGGATCCATGCGCACTCAATGCGTGCGTCAAGCCGGCACTAAATGTTGCCAGCCCGCACAGGGTCGGGGCGTACGTACTGAGGACGCCGAAGCGCACGGTCTTAGAACGGGGCCGCCGCGCACTGGGAGCAAGTATGGATTCGAAAGTGGGCACAGCGTTCAAGGCAATCCCGACGTACGGTTGCTACCGGCGTGTCCCAGGTGAGCGGTTGCTCGGCTAATTCAGCGGATAACAGCTGACGCATCCCGGAACTGGCTGGGTTCCCAACAAGATCCAGGCTACACCTTGGCAGCTGCCGGTGCGACGGCGCCCAACGGCTGGGCCCGGGGAGCAGGGTCGAGCGATCGGGACCCAACAGGCCCCCACAATCACCAGGGGCAGTGATGTCTGACAAATCTCCTCGCCAAGTCATTTCCAGGAAGTCCGGAAAGTCATTCAAAGAAGAACGCGCGGTCAAGAACGCCAAGTCGGCGGCAAAGACGGCGGTGGAGTCGGCGGTGTGGAACAAGAAGCGCTGACGCGCAACACCTTTGCCGATATGCCCCGTACGTAAGAGACCCCAAATTCCTTGAATCGAGCTACGACACCTTCCCAGGTAGTCGCGTGCAACACGCCGCCGACGTTTCCCGCTCCACGCCTTCGCTGAGAGGATGAGCTTTCGCAACCACCGGGGGCCGCAATAGCCCTGCATACGAGCCACACGAAACGTAATGTGGGCTGGCGGGAAAATCCCGCCAGCCCACATTATGGGTTTTGAACCGCCTACTAGACGACAGTCACGCCGACCGCCTGAGGCCCCTTAGCGCCCTGTTCGATTTCGAACTGAACGCGTTGGTTTTCCTCGAGCGACCGGTATCCGCTCCCACCGATTTCCGAGTAGTGAACGAACACATCTTCTGCGCCGCCATCGGGGGCGATGAAACCGAAGCCCTTATCGCCGTTGAACCACTTCACAGTTCCCTGTGCCATACTCTTTCAACTTCCGTCATTCTGAATAGATGCCAGAGAGACATCCCGGGTAAGGCTAGCACGGCCGACCGCATTAACAGAAGTTCATCTAAAACTTCAGTAGCGCAGCATTTTTCATCGCAGATCCAGTACGCCGCGTCAGGAAGTAATGGCGTCGCACCACTTCACGCTCTCAGCCTTGGCAAGCCGCATAACCACCCGCGCCGTATCAAAAAGCCGAGAATCTCCGGTCCCACCAGACGTGGGTAGCCCCGCCGCAGTGCGCAGCACCATCAACCCAAGTGCTTGTGACGTCATGCTGGGTACTACAAGGAGTTTCGCGCTTGCGACACGACCGACGACCACCATCAGGCGGGGGCGTCGGCAGCTTTCGGCGCCGCGCAGCGGGCGCGCGCTGGTGGTGGCTATCGTTTCCAAGTCAAGTTGCCCCTCGGTCGCCGACCAATTGATTCGGATATCGATGACCTCGCCGAGCGGCCGCTGCAGTGCGCCGACCAGCTCGGGCAGCTCTGTGGCCACCGATGCCGTGTGTGGCCACCAAGCCCCGTCGATTTCGCCGCCCAACTCGCCGGCGAGCATGACCCGGATGGGTCGGGAAGCGCGGCGGGACCGCGCTAACCCGTTCACGGGGATGGCGAATCAGCAGGGGGGGTTTTCTTGGGCTGATCGGAGAAGACCGGAGCCTGGACCGGCTCTTGGGAATGTGGGCCAGACTGTGCGACCTGCGGCGCCTGACGGTGTGAGAACAGATCAGACGAATCCATAGTCAACGTCCTTGAGTGGTGCGGGGGCACCCCCCGCACTGTGTCCGAGCGAAGAGAATCGCGTCGCGGGCTGATGTACTTTCACGTCGGAAGTACTTTCACGTCGGAATTCGTCGCAATGGACTGTCGGCGCGAAGTCAGCCTAGCCCTCAGACTACACCCACCTGCTCATCAGCAACGATTAACACTTCCCATCCCCCGACGTAGATCCAGGTACCGGGCACGCCGACGCCTGTCGCTCGACGTGGGGCGACACCTCCCGCCGCGATCGAATGCGAATCCGCGCGCCCCGGTGCGGCACGAAAATGACGTGCTTGAGACGCCTACGCTCGCCCACGTCCGTCGTCGTATCCAACTCGACGCGGCACAGAATCTCGCGCAACACGACCCGGAACTCGACCATCGCAAACGTCGCGCCCAGACAGCGCCGGTTCCCGCCGCCGAACGGGAGATACGCAGACGGGCTGTATGTTGCCCCGAGCATGCGGCCGGGGTCGAAGTGGTCCGCCCGCGGGTACACCGCATCGCTGGCATGTACGACCACCATGCCCGGAACCACCATGACCCCAGCGGGCAACCGACGACCGGCCAACTCCACCGGGGCTTTGAGGACCCGTCCGACGTCGAAAACCACGGGACGGATCCGCAGCGTCTCTTTTGCCACTGCATCGAGGTAATCGTCATCACCGTTGCGCGCGGCCTGCACCGCCCTGGCCAGGATCGCCGGATGCCGGATCAACCGCTCCAGCGCCCACGACAGCCCGGTCGCTGTGGTGTCGTGTCCAGCTACCAGCAGTGTTATCAGCTGGTCGCGCAGCTCGCGGTCGGTCATCACGCGGCCGTCGTCGTGCGCAGCCTGCACCAGCATCGCTAGCGCGTCGGTACGCTGCTCCAGGTTCGGATCGGCGCGACGATCGGCGATCTCGGCGTATAGCAGGCGGTCGGCTTCGGCGATGGCCTCACGCAACGCGCGCCAAGGGCGCAGACCCATCAACTTCGGGTTCGCTATTGCCAACGTTTCCCACGGTCCGACGCTGAGCAGCCGCGGCATCGTCTCCCGCAGTCCGGCAAGCCGCGCGGGGTCGCTGGCGCCGATCACGGTCCGCAGAATCACGTCCAGGGTGATCTGTGACATTCGCGGCGCGACGGCAAACGCCGTACCCACGGGCCAGCTCGCGATGTTCTTCGCGGCGATCTCGCCGATCAGCGGGGCCTGCCGCGCAACCGCGTCCCGGGCGAACGGAGCGAGCATCAACCGTCTGCGGTCTCGGTGCACGTCGTCATCGATAACCAGGACCGAGGTATCACCGAGCAGCCCCTTGAGCATCGAATTAGCTTCTCCCGCATGGTAGATACCCGGATCTCCGGCGAACACGGTCTTGATATCGGCAGGGTCGGCGAGGTAGACCAGCGTGCCCATTGAAGCGACCCGGAGGGTGAATGTCGGGCCGTAGCGACGCTGGCACGCACGGAGGAACCGAGGCCCGCACCAAAGCATCAGGGCGGCCTGAACCCCGCGGGGCAGCCTCGGCCCCGGAGGCAGGGACGTTGGAGTCACCATTTCAGAGTACGAGGCGAGGGCCTACTTCGTCGCGCCGTTGATCGTCGGCTCCTCGAGCATGCCGCGCTCGACGCCCCACATCGTGGCGATGGTTCGGTACTCGCTGGTTTCGATTACGTGCTCCAGCGCCGTTCGCAGCGACTCCGCCAACTCCGACCCCTTGGGAACGGGCCAACCGTACGGAGCGGAATCGAAGACGTCCCCAGCGGAGACGAGTTCGCCGCGGCTGAGCTTGATCGCGAAGCCAGTCACCGGCGAATCCGCCGACATCGCGTCGACCTCACCCGCGAGCAGCGCGTTGGTCACCTCGTCCTGACTAAACAACACCACGATGTCTAGCGGCGGCTGGCCTGCGGCCACGCACTTATCGCTCTTGCGTGGCAGTTCCTCAGTTGCCTGCAAAGTCCCTTGCGCCACACCGACTCTGACTCCGCACGGCGAGTTGGGGTTGGCCGCAGTACCAGACCGCTTAGCCCATTGGGTGCCTGCCTGGAAGTAGTTGACGAAATCGACCGACGCCTCACGTTCCTTCGTGTCGGTCAAAGAGGACACTCCGACGTCGAGGGTTCCACCCTGTACCGACGGCAGGATCGCGTCGAACGCGGTTTCACGGTAGTCCGGCACCAGCCCCAGAACCCTGGACACCGCGTCTATCAGCTCGATGTCGAAGCCCACGAGTTGGCCGTCGGCGTTCTTGAACTCCATCGGGGCGTAAGGCACGTTCACGCCGATCACCAACCGGCCTGTTTGGCGAATGTCGGCGGGGACGGTGGCCGCGATCGACTCGACCGCCCCTGCTGGCAGCGGATCACCGCCGCCGCGCCACGGCGCCCAATGCCACAGACCCACCGCAGCCGGCACAAGGACCAGGACGGCGGCCCCGACGGCAGCCAGCGTCTTCGTGGGCTTCTTGCGCTTGGGCCGAGCCGCATGCCGGGAACTACTGCCAGCCCGGCGGACCGGGGCGTTGAGCGCACGGCGCGCGGCGGCGGCGAGCTCGCCGGCACTTCGATACCGCTTGGAAGGTTTCTTCGCCATACCCTTGGCGATGACTTCGTCGAAGGCCGCCAAACGCGGATCGGTGTCAGACGGGCGCGGCAACGGGGACACCATGTGTCCAGCGATCTGCTGCTCAAGGGTGTCGGCGGGATAAGGCCTTGAGCCGGTGAGACATTCGTAGAGCACACATGTGAGCGCGTAGATATCGGAACGGGCGTCGACCTCACCTTCCTCGAAGCGTTCCGGCGCCATATAAGCCAGGGTGCCCAGGGTGCTGCCAGCGGTTGTGAGCCCTTTCTCACCGGCGGTGCGGGCCAACCCGAAGTCGATCAGGTAGGCGAAGTCACGGCCCGCGATGAGGATGTTGGACGGCTTGATGTCGCGGTGGATCAGATTGTCTCGGTGAGCGGCGTCCAGTGCATGGCCAATTTGTTCGACGATCGTCACGGCGAACGGTGCGCCGAGCGGCTTCTCGGTTTCTGCGAGCATGGTGCCCAGGTTGCGACCATCGATGAGCCGCATGTCCAGGTACAGCCGGCCGTCGATCTCACCGAACCCGTGGATGGGTACGACGTGAGGGTCGTTGATGCCCGCGGCCGCCTGCGACTCGCGCCGGAACCTGGCTTGGAAGATCTCGTCCACTGCCATGTGGTGCGGAAGCACCTTGAGCGCCACCACGCGGTCGGTCTTGGTGTCGAAGGCCTGATAGACCTCGCCCATCCCACCCTCACCGATCAGCTTCTGAAGCCGATAGTGCCCGAACAATGTCGCATTCACCGGTGCTCTCCTCGGCTGCGGCCAATCGGTATGTCGATAGAAGCTACATCATGTTTGCCAAGAGCGCCCAAGCACGGGTTCATCGCTCTCCGGGCGGCACGGTGCCGGTGCGGCCAACAAAGAGTGCGTTACTGAACGTAAGGGTCCGGCTCGTTGAACCGGTTGATGACCGGGATTCGATCGATGATCCGATCACGCAGCCGAGGCTGCTGTTGCTGCTGCTGTGAAACCGCGGCCGTCGGTGGCTGCACCGGGGGCACGTAAGCCGGCGCCGGGTCAGGTGGCAGATCGTTGGGTGGCGGCAGTGGCGGGACAAACCCCGGCGGGGGCGCAAGCACGGCCGGCGCCGGAGTGAGCGGCTCCTCCGATTCAGGCAGGGCCACCGCTGGAGTGGCGGGCTGTACGACAATCAGCCCGGCATCAGGAACCGGAACAGCGACAGCGACGGGTTCAGCGGTCGTGGGCGCTTGGGATGTCCGCGGCGTAGGCGATTTGGTCGCGGGCGGGGCCGCCTTGGCCGGCGATTCCGGGGTATCCGCAGCTTCAGGCACCGAGGCTCCGGGGTGTTCCGTCCGCGGCGCCTCGCTATGGGGCACGAGCGCTACCGACAGCGAAACGACAAAAGTCACGACAGCTGCGGCGAGGACAGATACCAGCTTCTTCGGCGGTGACGGCTGGCGCTGCTTAGGTAAGGTCGGGGTCTCCAGGAGGGACACGGCGTCGGCAGACGCCAGCGCCGATCCCCGGGCCAGCGCCATGTCGGCCTCGTCGGCGGAGATGACAGGCACCTGGGTGCTGCCCTCCAGCACGGCCACTAAGCCCTCCACGTCGCCCGAACCGACAGCGAAGACGGCCTCAGGGGCCCAGCCATCGACATCGCCGAGATCCGCAGGATCAACCCGGTCTGCGGTCACGCCCTCCGGGGTGACCGCGGCGACGACTGCGGCGCCAGGCTCCACGACGCACACCGCGACCCGCTCGTATCCAGCGATACCGGCAATACCGCAGGTCAATGCCTCCGCGGCCTCAAGGTCAGAGACTGAGATGACGTTCTCAACACAACGATCGGTCAGGGCGTGCCAGACCGCACTTGCGGTTGCCTCGGCGGCGCCGGTCCACGTGAGCCCAATCGCGTGGAACTCCTCGGCTCCAGCTTTGCCAAGCAGCGCACCGATCAGTGCGTCAGCGTCGAACTCTTCGGTGTCGGCAGGTATCGAACCGCGATCAACAGTCGCGCCCTCGCCCGTCGTACCTTCAACGAGCACCCAGCGCACCGCTAAGGAGGTCATCGACAAACCGAGCACGACGTCCATCGATCCCCCGATCCGTTTCCGAGTAGACCGATGACACTACCTTTCTGAACGGCCGCCGGTGGGCAGACGGCAGCATGAGCTGGAGGTCATCTGGGATAGGTGGTTGGTGGTCCATCCAAGCAACCTTCGACAGGAGTTGGGCCGGCCCGCCGCGACCACGGGCAGGTTCGGTTGCGGATCGATAAATTCACGCTGGCCTCGAACAACACCCACGCCATACTCGGCGAGGGCACGCTTTAGTGTCCGGCCGAGCTACCTGTGGTGGAGGTGCGGGCGATGTGGATGCTCGGTCAACCACTGCCGTTCCACCCGCTTCACCCGCTGGTGTTCGACGGTAACCAGCAGTGCCCCGGCGGTAACCAGGGCACCGGCGACCAAAGCGAGTATCAACGCCACGTCGCTCTCGCCGTACGCAGTCGCTGCAACAGTGCCGGCGATCAGCACGGTGCCGACGCCAATGAGGATCAAACCGGGCAACCAGAGCGTGTCGATAAACGATTCGCCGGCATGCTGGAGGGTTGTGCGGGCGTGGTCAACCGGATCGCGGTGCGCGCCTTTCATCGCATTCTCCTTTCGGGGAGAGATGCCTCAAGACTACGCCCTTTGTGAGCGTTTTGTGAGCCAGGTCACAACCAACTGGCGGCGTGCACGTCACCCTGCGCCGCCCCGCCGCGGCAGGTCTTACGCGCGCCGGACGATCCGCGGCGATTTCCGATCCGGCGAAGCCCGGCCGCTCAGCACCGTGGCCACCGGACCAATGAACGCCAGGACAAACACGTAGGGCATGGCGATCGACTGGATCATCGGGATCGCTGCACCGACCAAGGCAATGATCACCAAAGAGAACTCTCCACGGACGATCAGCACGGTACCTGCCCGTAGCTGACCGCGCCGGGCGACGCCCTCCCGGCTCGCGGCATACATTCCGGAGGCAACCTTGGTCGCCGCGGTCACTACGGCCAGTGCTACCGCCAGGGGAAGCATCGGGATCAGTTCCCGCGGGTCTATCGTGAGCCCGATCGAGACGAAGAAGATCGCGGCGAACAGGTCGCGCAGGGGGGCCAGTACCGCGCGCGAGCGCTCGGCGCTCTCCCCCGTCAGCGTCAGGCCCACCAGGAAGGCGCCGATGGCCGCAGAGGCGTGCACGTATTCGGCCAGGCCCGCCACTACCAGCGTGACCCCGAGCACGCGTAATAACAACAGCTCGGGATCCTCCGGGGCCAGCAAGCGGGCCACTGCATGCCCCCAGCGGTAGGACGCCACGAACGCGGCCGTAAGCGCCGCCATGGCGATCGCCATCCCGATTGCCGCCTGCCACCACGTACCGCCGGCGGCGAGCACGGCCAGCAGCGGCAGGTAAGCCGCCATCACGAAATCCTCAAGAACAAGCACCGACAGCACGGCAGGCGTTTCCCGGTTACCCAGTCGCCGCAGATCGGTCAGCAGTCGCGACACCACGCCTGACGATGAGATGTATGTAATCCCGGCCATCGCCAATATCCCGACGAAATCAAGCCCGAGAAGCCAGCCGACGAAGGCCCCGGGGGTCGCGTTGAGCGCCAAATCCACCCAGGCCGACGGGACGTGCTTGCGCATACTGGCGGCGAACTCGTTGGCGGTGAATTCTAGGCCCAGGGTCAGCAGAAGCAGGATGACGCCGACCAGGGCGCCTGTCTGAATGAAGTCTTCCGCCGCCGGCACCAGCGGAATCCCACCATTGCCCAACGCCAGCCCGGCCAGCAGGTACAACGGGATCGGCGACAACGACACGCGCCGCGCCAGCGCCCCCAGGATGGTCAGGACCACCAGCAGCAGGCCGATTTCGAGTAGCAGCGCTACCGCATCGTGCACCGTTCAGCCCTTGTCAAAAATGTGCTCGACCTGGGTGATACCTTCGGCCGTCCCGATGACTACCAGAACGTCGCCGGGGTGCAGGATGTCGGCCGGCCCGGGCGAGGGCAGCACGACCTCGTCGCGGACGACCGCGACGATCGACGCGCCCGTGCGGGTGCGTACCCGGGCGTCGCCCAGCGGGCGGCCGGCGAAAGGGCTGTTGGCTTCCACGGACACCTGGCCGGCGTCGAGCCCGGGAACCTCGTGGGTCAGGTCGGCGAACCGTTCGGCGATGCGGGGGGCCCCCAGGATCTGCGCCAGCGCCTCGGCTTCCACCACGCTGAGGTGGAACAGCGGTTGGGCGACATCAGGATCCTCGGCCGCGTACACCACCACCTCAAAGTCGCCCGATCGTTTGGCGATCACGCCGATTCGGTCGCCCTCGGAGTTGTTGAATTCGTAGCGCAGCCCCACTCCGGGCAGAAGCACTTCATTGACGTCCATGGGGGAATTCTTGCCGATGGCCGGAGTTAGCGCGCGCCGGGATCGAATACTGGCCCGACGGTTGAGGACCGCGAGCGCCTCTCCGAAGACTCCTACGCAGAGCTACGGGAGGCACACCTGATCTATCAACCAGGTGAGCTCGCGCGCATCGCGCCCGCGGGCAGCACCTCATCGGCGGCGTAGCGAAAGCTATTCGCCGGGCGGAAGTTGTCGCACACCACCGGCTTCGGGCAGTCGGCGATGACGGCCCTTACCTACCTCGAGCGGGGCACGCCGTGCACCGCTGGCTACGGCGCCTGCCCGGGTGTCGACCGGTGCGCCATCCAGATCGCGCGGGACGACTGAGGAATCAACCCGTCGTAAGCCCACGTCCTCACGGATCAGTTCGCGCTCTTGCTCTTTCTCGGGAGGGGGGCTGTCTTCTGAATGCACCGTCACTGTGTGCGTGCGCCGCAGTGAGAAGTTGATCTCCTCGACTTCCTCCCAGACCTGCCGCGCAGTACGAACGGGATGGGTAGTGGAGTCGATCGCCTTGGCGACGATGTCAGGCACCAACGGACGGATCCAACGAGCAGCGGATTTGGTGAGTTCGGGCAGGCTCGGGATCGCTGGCGGTTGACCGCCCACCGCGGCCTCAGACGTGGCAGGCGCCGGCAGGTGTTCATCCGCACGGGCCGGCAGCGTCTCCGCCACAGTAGATTCGAGCTGTCTCTGTTCGGACACATCAACTCCTAGCTCTTCGTGTTGACCCTCGAGCTCAACCTGTGGACCCTCGAACTCAACGTGTGGACCCTCGAACGCAACGTGTCGTCCCTCGCGGATTTCCGCGACACGACGGCGATATTGCGCGCGGTCGACCTCGTGCTGAGCGTCGACCGCAAGGCGCACGCTGGCCAGTTGTTGCTCAGCCCAGAGAATCTCGGCGGTCCGCCGAACCTCGGTGCGTTTGACGGCGATCGCTGTGTCAGCTTCGATTTCGGCGCGCTCACGCTCAGCGTAGGCGGCCTCGCGCCGATCGTGGACAGACTGGCCGCGCAACAGTGTGAGGACCAACGGGAGTAGACCCAGGAGAACGAAGAAGGCAATCGTGGCCAGCCGCAGCAACAGCGCGCCGGGTGCGGCCAACGTATAGTCCTGCATCGCGACCCATCGAGCACCGAGGCCCCTGTCGGCGCCCGCAATGGCGGCTGAACGCGCATTAGCGAGCGCACGCTCATCGTTAACGATGGCGGCGTCCAGTTCAGGCGCCCGGAGCTCACGCGCTCCGATGGAGCGGTCAAGGTCCTGGCGGGCGCTGGCGAGAAGCTCATTCGCGGTGAAGCTTTCAGGCCCACGGCCCGGCATCCCCGTGATGTGGGTCTGCGGACAGTCTGCGGACGGGTTGTACTCACAACGAGCGACGACGAGAGCCTCATCGAGCCTTGCACGCGACTGTTCGACCGTGACATCGAGGTCGCTTCGCGCCGAACGACTTTGGGAAAGACCCGCCGATGCCTGTACGACTGCCGGCACAGAGGCCACAGATCGCGCCGCCCTCTCGTCCAAAGTACGGTCGATGGCTCCTGCGAACACGACGAGTGCCGCAAGCTCGCCGACCACTACACCAACCGCCACCGCGATAGCAGCACGTCCCGCAACAGCTGTCCACCCGCGGATCGGGCCGCTACCGACAAATCGAGTCTGCATTCCGACCAGCACGCCGAAGGCAAGGGCACAGGAAAACACGGCAAGGGGCGGCCAACTGGTCGCTGCAGCGAGCGCAAGACCGGCAACGAGTGCTGCTGTCGCGCCAAAGAACAGTGTTATCACGCCAGCCGCGCGGCGCGATTCGAGGGATGATTCAGCGGCTGCGGAAACGCGCACAATGACTCCCAACGGACAATAGTGTGATGGTGGCCCAATAGGGCCCAGGCTACGGATCGCACCCGCGCCATCGCACCGATGCGATAGAAGCTATTGTCTCACAGGATCAGCGCGGGTCACCCTGACGGCCGCGCGGGCGAATTAAGCCATAGCTTGATCACGTGCGTGTCATCCGCCTCGAATTCGCCTGTACACATGGGTTCCAAGCTGATATTCGCGTCAGGCCAGGGAATCCCTGGGCGCTTAACACCAATTCCTCAGTGAGATGCGTCACCCAATACTTGAGGTCGGTGTCACAACCTCAGGGGACTTTTCGAACAGATAATGGAAGACCATCCACTCATTGCCGGCACGGTAGCCGAAAACCTCTGAGCAGAACAGCAAGAACATCCTCCATCGCTGCAGAGCGATGGAAGCAGATGTAGGGCCACCCTCCAGTGCGCTCAGGCACTCCTCGGAGTTCGCGTCAAGTTGGGCAAGCCAAGCTTCGAGAGTTCTGCTGTAATTTCGCCCGTCGATGTCCCAGACCGCGGATTGCCTCAAATCCGGCGGAAGGAAGTACTCGAGCAAATCTCTGCTCGGCATGGTGCCGCCGGCGAAGAAATATTTTCCCATCCAGTCCGTGGTCTTGAAGTCGTAGGCGAAGCGCCGATTTCCCAGTATCTGCACCATCATTCGCCCATCGGGCTTCAACCACGAGCTCACCTTTTTGAGGACCATGTCGTAGTTCTTCATGTGCTCAAGCATTTCGCACGACATGATCACATCGAAGGCGCCGTGAAACGACGGGTCATCAAATGTGCTCGCGTCCGCCTTGACAGTGGTGAATCTGTCTATGTACTTGCGGTTTCGGGCCTTGATGAAGTCCTGCTGGGTGGCACTGTTGGACAGGAAGGTGACGTGCACGCCTTCGTACCTCTCCAGGAGGTAGCTGCCGTGTGAACCCCAGCCGCAGCCAAGGTCGAGCAGCCGAATCGGCCCGCGCTCCTCGACGAGTTGATTGACCTGTAGATGTTCTTCGAGAAACGTATGCAGCATGCCCACTTCGGCATCAGCGAGGCTGGTCGACGCCTCAGGAAACGCAGCGCACGAGTACTTCAGGTATGGCCCCAGCATGAGTTGGAAGAAGCGGGTGGGCACTTCGTAGTGCTGGATGTTGGCGTCAGCCTGGTGAGTTGCACCCGCACTATTGCGCAGCTTGTCGAAGTACTTCTTCTTATACAACGCCTGCTTTTGAGTGTCTCCGTTGCACTCGAACGTCTTGACCCAGCTTGCACACATTCGCCGGATCAGGATCCGCAGGACCGCATCGGGCAGCAGGCCCCGCTCTTTGAGACCCAGTACAGCGTTGAACACACGTTCCACGGTCAGTATCCAAACACATGCCCGGTCGCGACTCCGGGGTTGCCCAGGTGTCTGGCTGCACTGGGTGGCAGATGCGCAGTGTCGATTTCATATCTGTCGATTTCATCGACTACTCGGCGCGGGCCCCAGCATGACCCGTCTGCTCAGATGGCGCTGACGGCGTTACCGCCCTGGTGCTTTGCCCGATACATCGCCGCGTCGGCCCGTGCCGAAGTTTCCACGACAGATTCACCGGGGATCGCCAGGGTGGCCCCGATGCTCAGCGTCACCCTGAGTGTGCCCCCAGATTGGTGAATAGGTTCGGCGGCGCGTACCCGCATCTTCTCCGCAATCTTGGCGGCTTCGTCGACGTTGTGCAGGCCCGGCAGGAGCACCAGCATCTCATCGCCTCCGGTACGTCCGACGGTATCGCCGTGGCGAACGCATTGGCAGATGCGGTCTGCCACGGTGGCGAGGACGAAGTCGCCGACGACGTGCCCGGCGGTGTCGTTGATGGCCTTGAAATCATCGACGTCGCAGAAAAGTACGCCAAGGTGCTCCCCTGGGGATCGGGAGCAGTCCAGGGCGGCCTGAAGGCGCGAGAGCGCCTCGGCGCGGTTGACCAGGCCGGTGAGAGAGTCGAAGCGGGCCAATCGCTCCAGCTCCCGCTGCGCGTCGACCAGGGCCTCATGTTGGTGGCGTAGCCGTTGTTCGTTCTCGTGGCGGACGGTGATGTCGCGAACTGCTGCCAGGACGTGCAGGCCTTGCTCGGCGCCCAGCGGACTGAGCCGCGCCGCGATCGGGAACTCTGATCCATCGCGGCGCAGCCCCCACAGCTGCCCAGAAGTGCCCATCTGTCGCACCTTCGGGTCGGCGACGAAGTCCATGCGGTGTTGGATGTGTTTGTCCCGGTACCGCGGTGGAATGAGCATTTCGACTTCGCTGCCGATGAGCTCGTCGCGTCGGTATCCGAATATCTGGTCGGTTTGGGCGTTGGCCATTGTGATGCGGCCGTCAGGTCCCACGATGATCATGGCGTCGGGGGCTGATTCCAGGAGATATGCCAGCCATTCGTTTGCAGTCTCAGAATCGTTCCTCGCCCGCGACAACTGTTCCACTGCCCGGTCGCCGGATTCTGTTGTTGCGGCGATACCGTAGATAGCCGCCAACGCCACGAAAAGCAGTGCCTGCTCACGCGGGGCCGAGTCGAACCCGTCGTGGAGACCTAGTCCAATCAGGGTCCCGGTTGCCGTTAACACCGCTCCAATCGGAGCCCCAACAGCTCCGAAGGCCAGGGAAAGCGGCACAGCAGCCGCCAGCGCGGCTTGTTGCGCTCCCCAGGGGCTTCCAGAGGCAGCGAGGATGGCAGACAACAGAATGGCCAGCGCCGCCGCTCCTCCAGCACCGAGCGCCAATGACGTTGAGCGACGTCGCGCGACTGATTGGATCGTGTCTCGAAGCAGCAAGCCGATGGGAACACCTACCACCAGCCCCAGGGCGTCCCCGAACCACCAGGTCCGCCAGCCTGTGAAGTAGTCGGAGTCGAATGTCCAGACCGAGGCTATGGCTCCGAGCGTCGCAGTCAATGCCGGGACCAAGACTGCCGTGAGGATCACGGCCACCGCGCCGCGCACCGAAAGCAGTCCGATGTGGCGTCGCCCCCCAGCGATCAGCGCAGCGCAAACCACGAACAGTGTGGCCTCAATCGTGTTCACGAACCCGAAGTAGAGAGCGTGCAGGGGCGCGACGTTGGACGGCAGGTCCACAACCAGTTCGGCAACTAGCCCGGCCACATACACGTAAGGCCAATCGCGTGGCCGGAACCGCAGCAGTGCCGTGACGAGCACGGCGTTGGGCATCCACAACAACGCGACGCCGCCGGTCTCGGTAAAGGGGTAGAGAAACGCGACACCGGCATAGGCGCAGACAATGGCAATAAGCCATAGCGCTCCGCGCCAACGAGCACCGTCAGGCCAGAAAACGGCCCGACCCCACCCACCATCATCGTGGGTGGTCACCAGCTCAGACACGGCGGTTTCCCGGCAACCCAATCCATCCTGTCCCCAACCACCGCTGGGAACTCCGCAGAACGCTGAAACCGCAGATCAGCTCAGCCGCCGGCAGCCCCAGACAGGGCCGTCTCGGACGACATCGTTGCCGCCCGGAAGGTAATTATGCAACAACCAGTTTCGGCTCTCCGAACAAGTGGCCCTGCGCACGGTCTGCACCCAACTCTGCAAGCTTCTTCAGGGTCTCCGGCGTCTCAACGCCCTCGGCAACGGTAGTCAAGCCGTAGGTGCGCGCGACGAAGACGATGGTGTTCACAACGCGCTCGTCTTCGCGATTTTCGAGCATCTTCTGGACGAAACTAAGATCGATTTTCAGTGCCGACAAAGCCAGATGGCGCAGTTCGTTGAACGTGCCGTAACCGGTGCCGAAGTCGTCGAGAGCCACCCGGCAACCCCGATCCCGCATGCTCGCAGAAAACGCCTTGGCCATCGCCGGTGAAGCCACCGCGATCGTTTCGGTGATCTCGACGACGATGTTCTCGGCCACCGGTGGTCCCGCGTCGGCCAGTGCATCCAGGATCTTCTTCATTGCTGCGGCATCGGCGATGGTTTGGCCGGAGATGTTCACGCACACGTGCCGGCCCGCGCGAGCCATTTCGATCGCGCGACCAACCATGTAACGGTCGATCACCGGCATCAGTCCATGCCGCTCGCACTGGGGTAGAAATGCTCTCGGAGGCAACACCTCTTCGGTGTCAACGGTGCGCAGCCGTACCAGCAATTCCTCTTCAACCATTTCTGTGGTCGCGATGTCCACGATCGGTTGCGAATAGACTAAAAGCCTGCCGTCGCCGATGGCTGACCCGATGCGTTCCAGCCACTCGTTTCGTTCGGCGGCTTTCTCCTCGATCCTCTTTCGGTGAGTAATGTCCGTTCGTATCGTCACCAGCTCTTTTGTTGCCCCAGTCGCGTCGGGCAACGGAAATCGCTGAGTCACGACTGTGATGTTCTCTAGTCTGCATTGGATCGTCTCTTCGGCTAAGGAATCATCCCCTTCCAGCAGTCGAACCGCCGCAAGTTGTGAGCGGCGAAGAACATCGGGCGGCAAGACCTCCGCCTCAAGTCGACCCACCACATACTCAACCGATTTTTGGCCGAACATCTGGCAGTACGCTTCGTTGACGAAGGTGTACCGGCCTTGGGTATCACGTACCGAGATTGCCGACGGCATTCTTCCGACAACCGATTCGAACCGTTCCTTCTCGATCTGGAGTTGCTGCTGCGCAACGACCTGCTCGGCTACGACACGCATCGCAAAGATCATCCCGTCGGCGTTTCCCTCGGCGTCGACGTAGGGCTTCCCGCGGGCCTCAACCCAGACATAATCGCCGCTGGCTGTAAGGATCCGGTTACGCACGACACCCGACCCGTTGCGGGCGACCTCTTGCAGCACGGCGAACGTTTTGTCGAGGTCATCGGGATGGACGCGGTGGCTGAAGTCTGAGCCGATCCAACGCTCACGGGGCCACTCCCATGCCGCTTCCGCCGACGGCGAAATCCACACGACCTGGGTACCGCGGATATGAGCGATGACGTCAACGGCGTTGTCGGCCAGTAGGCGATACCGCACCTCAGAGTCAGTGATTCGACGATTGAGTAGCGCCTTATCGGCGGACAGTTTCTGCTCGTGCCGACTTAGATAGAACGCGGCCACGCCAACCACGATGGTGCTCAGCGATATCGACAAGACCCAGGCCGTGTCGTGGCGCATGCCGAGAAGGAGGAACGCCTTGCGCGCCCCTGCGATGAGGATCGGAGGGCCGGTGAGGATGGCGGCCATCCGAACCAGCGTCCATTTGTCGTTTCGGGTCAGAATCCAAGCAACCGGACTGCGGTCGGGACGCGTCAAAAGGGCCGCAGCGACAAGCAGTAGCTGAGCCAGTACCGCGACCGAGATTCTCATCTCGGATGACCGGCCGGGACTCAGAAGCGACATGGCCTGGAATAGAGCGGCCGCGACGATGACCGCCGGCATGGTCCCAGCAGCCGCCAGGCTCACCCACCACAGCCCGGGCGCCCACTGACGGTCCAGTCGGGCCAGCCCAACACCCAACGCCAGCAGCAGAACCGAGAGCCCTATTTGCCGGCTTGGACGTCCCGGCGAGGATCCCAGCTGCGCACCCTGCATCGTGGCAACTGCGTCGGGGAACAACGCTTGGTCCAAGCCGAACCGCGTGCCGGTCGCGTACTCCACGAGGAAGACCGCGGCAAGAAGGCCGGCCACCACTGCCAAGCCACACCCGACCCGCACCCTCGCCGATGACGGAGGTCCGGACTGCACGAGGATCGCACCGGCCAACATGGCCAGGAGCACTGCAGTCCACGGCGTCATTTGCGGCCCGGACGAAAAGCCCCGAGTCAACGGTTCGATGCCGCTCGCCCAGCCGACCAAGCAAGCGGCGGCGGCGGCCAAGACCAAGGCGGCTGCGATGCGTCCCCCCAAGACCGCCGCCATGCCCGACCGCGCGCGAGGAAATTCCGGAGCGGTCGTGGGCACGTCAACCCCCTCTCGGAGATCCACCGACGGCCCGGGCATGTTCCGCGCCGGGGCGTAGGTCATAACCGATCAAAGCAGTACCCAGACGCCTGAGGTGGCTTTTTGAAACCTTTGGCCACCCATGCCGACCGAAGCCCCCGTTGCTACGAGTCCAGAGATCGTCACGTGCAGCCCGTGGCTGACAGCTGACCATGCGCCGAAACACGTCCGCGCTATGCCCGCCCCGCAACGCCGGCCAAGTCCGGCGGCTCACGGGTCAGGCCGCGGGTAAGCCACAGCAGCATAAGGAAACCTATTCCGGCCCAGCATGATCCGACGATGATCGCAGCTGAGTCCAGGTGACTGAGCAGGTAGACGTTGACAGCAGCCTCGATGACCGGCAGGACCAGGTAACGCAATCGATCAGCGCGATGTTGAACACCGGAGTGTGGAACTTCTCCGACACCATGCCGAACACGCGCTTGGGCAGGACGCCGTCGCGACCCATGGCATAGAGCAGTCGAGAGACCGCTGCCTGCGCAGCAAGACCGGACGTGAACTGGCCGACGACCAGCGCGGCGAGAAAGATCGCGCCGAACAGGCTGCCGCCGATGGTCCTGGCGAGGCCCTCGGCAAGGGAATCGGAGTCGGGAAAGTAACTGCTGAGTCACCGATCAGATGAGCGATCGTGCGCGGTGACCAGCATCGCGACCGTGGCGAGCGCGTACGCACCGGCCCTACCACCACGCGATCGCTCGGCGATCACCCCGAAGATGCCCAGCACGATGATCGGCGTCATGTATGCCAAGCCGAATAACACGGCCGATCGCAGGCCCAGTGTCTTCTGTAGACCGGATTGGGGTGCGCAGGTCACTCCGCTGAACCTCGCCCAATCACGACGCCTAGAGCAGCGCGGTGGGGTCGGGGACGGTCGGAGCCGGAATCGGCGCTGTCTCCGGGGCTGGCACTGTCTCCGGGGTTGGCACTGGAGCCACGGTCTGCGCCGGGGCCTGAGCCGGCACCGGGGCCTGAGCCGGCACCGGGGCCTGAGCCGGCACCGGGGCCTGAGCCGGCACCGGGGCCTGAGCCGGAGCTTCCATCGGAGCTGGCGCCGATACTGGTTGGGCCACCGCCCCGGTCGCACATGGGGTGGTCAGATCCGTATCGGTGGGATAGAGACGCCCGGCCTCGTCCAGACAGGCTTGAAAGCACCTTTCGTGACTGATCCCGAGCCCCATCGCAGTCTCGCAGTGGTTAAAGCTGCCATCCGCCAACGCGACGTCGTCACAATAACCACCGCCGAACCCGCCGAACGAGACATTGTGACACTCGCCCGGGGCAGCGACTGCCGGTGCACTAAGCGACACCGCCGAGAGACAACCGACCGTCACCGCACCGGCACTCAACAGGGCCCTCTTGCGCATCACTAACTCCTTCCGAATCGCCCTCCCCGGGGTAGCTATCGTGGTGTGTGCTGCTTCTGTTACTTCCGCGCGTGGACAGCCGCGCGTGGACAGCAGAGACGTCCTTGATGATCGGCGCTCCCAACCGCGGTGAGGAGCTGGCCGGGCTGCTGGGCGCATGGGGCACCGAGGGGTCAAATCGGTTGCGATCGAATAAGACCGGTGCGCGGGGCCGCAGTCGACTGGACGATGACGCCACGGCATTCGACGCTGCTGCAAAAAAACTACTGCGGACGCGGGCCTTAGGAAAGGAAAGCAGGCCCGGCAAAAACCGGGCCTGACCAGCGTGGCAGGTACAGGATTCGAACCTGTGTAGGCGTAAGCCGACGGATTTACAGTCCGCTCCCATTGGCCGCTCGGGCAACCTGCCTGGGTACTGCTTGTGCGCTACTGCGCGCACAGCAGGATACAACGAGGGCACGCCCCAGACACAAACCGTGCGGCGAGCACGGTCACTCGGGGGTGGTTTGGCTCTCGTCGCCACGTGCAGCGAAGATGGAGTCAAGCACTGACACCACCGAGGGAGGAACGAGTCCAATGGCGGATTCATCGTTTGACGTCGTCAGCAAGGTCGACCGCCAGGAGGTCGACAACGCGCTCAACCAGGCCGCCAAGGAACTGGCCACCCGGTTCGACTTCCGCGGCACCGACACCACGATTACTTGGCAGGGCGAGGAAGGCATTGTCTTGACCTCGTCGACCGAGGAGCGGGTAAAGGCCGCCGTCGATGTATTCAAGGAGAAGCTGATCCGCCGGGACATCTCCATGAAGGCCTTCGACGCCGGCGAGGCGCAGCCATCGGGCAAGACCTACAAGGTGATCGGCAGCATCAAACAGGGCATCACCAGCGAACAGGCCAAGAAGGTCGCCAAGCTCATCCGCGACGAAGGCCCCAAGGGGGTCAAGGCACAGATCCAGGGCGAGGAAATCCGTGTCAGCTCCAAAAAGCGCGACGATCTGCAGTCGGTTCAGAAGCTGCTGCGCGGCGCCGATCTCGATATCGCGGTGCAATTCGTGAACTATCGCTGACAGCTGAGGTCGCGTACCGGCACGGGTCCTGTACCGGCACGAAGGCAGGCGTGACCGCCCGCCGGGGTTCATGCGCGAATTGGGAATGCGCGCCAAACCCGCCATCGAGCCGAGGCCACCGACCTAGTGTGATCGCCATGGCAACTGCGCAACGCGAACCCAAAGTCGTCGTTCTCGGAGGCGGATCCTGGGGAACCACCGTCGCCTCCATTTGTGCCCGACGAGGACCGACGCTTCAGTGGGTACGTTCAAACGAAACCGCTGTCGACATCAACGACCGTCATCGCAACTCTAGATATCTGGGCGACGAGGTCGAGCTTGCGCATACGTTGAAGGCGACCACCGACTTCTCCGAGGCTGCCGCATGCGCAGATGTGATCGTTATGGGCGTTCCCTCGCACGGCTTCCGTGGGGTGCTCACCGAGTTGGCTAAGGAGCTGCGGCCGTGGGTGCCGGTGGTATCGCTCGTGAAAGGCCTCGAGCAGGGAACCAACTACCGGATGAGCCAGATCGTCGACGAGATCCTGCCCGGCCACCCCGCTGGAATCCTGGCCGGACCCAATATCGCCCGC